>CAYJRY010000039.1:0-12486 GCA_964372855.1 uncultured Gammaproteobacteria bacterium
GAATGAATCCCCTGAAGTTAAATGTAGATTTAACAAAAAAGTAGCAAAGATTTCTATTTTTTCTTTAAGTTTTGAATAGGAAATTTCTTCTGAAATTCTACCATTATCATCATAACTAATTATTGCAGGAAAAGTTTGATACTCTTTGGAGAAATATAAAATATTAGAATACAAATTCATGAAGTGGGTTATTTTATGTCCACAATATGGTAGGTAATTTTTCCTGCTGGGGCATCAACTTGCACTTTTTCTCCAACTTGTCTACCAATCAAAACTTGTCCAAGTGGGGATTGATGTGAGATTTTTTTGTTCGTTGGATCTGCCTCCCACTCTCCGACAAGTGTAAACATTTCTCTTTTACCATCAACTGTAAGAGTTACTTTCGATCCCAACTTCACAGTATGATTAGAAGCTTTACTATCTCGTATTACAACTGCTTGTTTCAGTAACAATTCAAGCTCATCAATTCTTCCATCTATAAATGTAAGCTCATCTCTTGCTGATGCATATTCGGCATTTTCCGCAAGATCTCCCATGTTACGTGCTTGCGTAACTCGTGATAAAACATCAGGTCGTTTTTTGTTGACCAATTCATCAAATTCCTTTTTTAGCTCCTCAAAACCTTCTTTTGTCAAATAAATTTTTTTATCTTTATCCATTTAGATCTAATAAAATAAATCCTCCTGTTGTTAAAGGAGGTGTATCTTTCAGGCCAACTATATAAGAAAACTTTATATTTGTCAATGCCCTCTAGTTTACGATTGTATTTTGAATCTTTTTATCAGATTATAAATTCTTCTTTTTGAAACCTCTGTAACTTCAGTTTTTATAACTCCTCTATTTGGCTGGCCATAAAAAATACTAGTTCCCAAAGGCGCGGTCAAAATTAAAGGAATTACCGCAAGGTCTTCTTCTCCGTTAATTAAAACGATAATTCTTTTATCCTCGCTCCACACTTTTCTGCAAACATCAAATAGTTTTGGAGTTATTCGTCCAGGAGGGTTAATTATTTTAAATTTCAAACTTTTATAACTTGAATCTGAGAAGTCCAAATCTTTAAGCGTAGAGTATATTTTTCGTCTTCCAACTTTAAAATCAACTACAGAAATTTTCTGTCCCAATTCTAAATCATTAAATTTTTTAGTAGTTACATCTCCAACTGTAGCGATTAAGCCATTTTTGGGTCTACATTGATCTTTCGAAAGATCAAAAATTAACTTTCCAAATGGCTTTCTTAATTCTGATCTTAATTCCAAAGGAAGATATAATGTTTTTCTTAAAAATACTTGATCAATAAAGGTTTTCCCCTCTCTATCAATCTCACCACTTCTAATTCTTTCTGAAGAAATTTCTTTTTCATCTTCTGCAAAACTTGACGGAGTAACAAGAACTTTAAGACTTTTAAGACCTAAAGCTTTTCTTTTCGAATTGATTAACTCTCCCCCCTTTTTTGTGTCTTTTCCAACAACAATCGCATCTATTGATAAATCTTTATCAAGAGTTGGTCCAAAAACATCATCTATCTTTACAATTTCTGTTCTATCTAGAACTCTTTCTTTTTTTAGAAAAGATAGTAATTCTCTTCTTCTTTCCGTATAAGATTCAATAATATTTGATATTTTATTTTTAATTTTTGATTTATTAACGAATTCATCGCTAGTGACGCCAATAATAATCATCTTCCCTTGCAAAAATGTAAATCTTAGGAATTCTTTATGTCCTTTATGCAAATGATCAAACGTCCCCCCACAAACAACAACATTAAATCTTTTCATATTTGCCATATTTGCAAGGTTCCACCTTTGTCAAGGTGGAACCTTGACAGAAATTAATCCATCTCTTCGAGGATCAAATCTTCAATAATCGCATTAGAATCTACCAAATAATCCTCTACAAAACTTTGATATGATAGCATATCTTGTAAATCTTCTTTCTTTGCCTTTTTGAAATAATTTAAAATCTCCGCCGGTTTTACCCAGCTTGCGCGTTTCCTTCCTAAATAGTAAGGATAGCTTGAGAATTCCATAAAATTGATGGGCGACCTAACTTTAATTGGGTTGAGGTGGATATAACGTGAGAGATGTAGATGTTGTGCGTCTGATTTAATAAAAGCTGCTTTATATGTACTTTGGAAAAGAGTTCCGATCCTTTTGTATTTTTTATTAAAATACATAACATAACTTGTTAGTAATCGACGCATAAACTTAGTGATGCCGTCAACTGTTTTCTGTTTTACTTGAAGATGTATATGGTTTGGCATCAAGCTAAATGACAACAAATCTATCTCTTTTGAAAGATTTTGGGACAAAAGTCTTTGGATTCTAGTATAAAATTTATTTTCCTTTAACAATTCCTCTTCGGGAACGAGGTAATTTTTCAGATAATGAAGAAATACAACGCAGTCTTGCTCATCAAGAAAAATGTCTCGTTTATCTACACCTCTATTGTATAAGTGATAATAGCCATTAGCAACATAATCCTTAATAATATTTTTACTCGGCATAGCCTGATTATCTTACAAGGTTACACCTTTGTCAAGGTGTAACCTTGACAGGCTTTACGCATCTAATCCAATCAAAAGTTTATGTAGTAGCTTTAGTCTTTTAAGTTCTTAGGCTCTAGCCCTTAAGATACGCGAATAAAGCAAGAGGAACATAAATTAATGGAAAAAGCATATTGCCATCATAAATATACCCTCCTGCAACAAGTGCAAAACCAGCTACAACTGGTATCTTTGCCCAGTTTTTCTTTAGGAATCCACTAATTGCACCAACTAATAGTAGAAAACCGCCTAAAGCAGTCATCGATGATGATACTCTGACTGATTGAACTTCTGATTCTGAAAGACCAGCTGAAGTTGATACGCTTCCTCCCATTACCAGTCCAAACAATAAATAAATAATTCCAAAAAGAATTGCTAAGGAATAAATTAGGATTTTGATAAAAATCACCTCCTCTCTTCCATCAAACCTATGTCCAAGAGAGATAATCGTTTTAAAATTACAAGGTTATAGAATACAAAACACGATGAATAGAAAGTTATTTCAGAAGCAATTTTCATTATCTGATTCTATTATGTTCTTTTTTTTTGCAAGTCAAGTGGTATTTTAAATTAATGTGAGGTGGAATACTCTTTTAGGACTTGGGAGAAAGCTTCGGAGAAGGTTTGGCTAGCAGATTCAGGTGGTGTGCCGTTGAGAATTGAATCAAGTGCTGAATAAAGACTCGTATTCATTTTGGTATTCAAGCCATTATCAAATGTTCCCTCTACAAAATAAGAAGATACCGCGTTTTTTGCTCCTTCCAAAAAAGGATTTAAATTGGGATTATTTTTAAAATTTTCGGCAAGATCAATCCTTGCAGGAGGTGAATTTAATTTTAGAATATTTTCCTTCTCTGTTAAAAACTTAAGAAAAATAAATGCTTCTTTTTGATGTTTGGTTTTTGATGAAATACCCTCAACCCAGTAGCTCGCGACTGTTTTGAATCTATCGGGAAGTGTAGGCACAGGGTGAATTTCAAATGTTAAATTTGGATTCATAGATTTTATTAAGGTAAAGTCTCTTGCATATCCAAAATACATTGCCAATTGTCCACTCGCAAATGCTCTAATGGAATTATCAAGAGTTTCATCCCAAACGTTACTTCCAAATTGAGCAAAAGAAACATAAAAATTCATTGCATCTGCCGTGGCCTCAAGATTTCCAGAAATATTTCTCAGATCAACTCCATTTTGCGACATAAGCATTGAGACAATATCTGAGGCATAATTAACATTGCTTGATAATCCCATGGCAGCACCAGCTGTTTTAATTTTTCCTGTCTCATCTTTTACAGTAAGTGCCCTTGAAAAATTCGCAAAATCTATCCAAGTCTTGGGCTCATCAAGCCCAGATGCATCAAAAATGCTTTTATTTATATAAAGACTTAAGGTATCAATTCCCAGGGGCACTCCATAAATAGCACCTCTATCAACTATATCTTTTTTAATAACAGGATAATAATTTTGAGTGAAATCTTCTTTAGGAAGTACATTTTCAGGAATTGGCTGAATAATAGATTTTAGCATAGAAAGCCAAGTGTTATGAAATTGAAAAATATCTGGTCCTGTTCCGATATCTGCTCGCGCAATTAGGCGTTCTCTGTATTGATTTAAATCCTGTTTCGCGTAATTTATTTTTATATTCGTATACTTTGATTCAAACTCAGCTATAATTGGGTCCATCAGCTTTAAATCTTTCTCAACCCCCCAATACAATATCTCAACTTCTTCTTGTTTAAGATTGGTAAAAATCTTAGGAATTAAAAATCCAAATACCAAAAATCCAATAAATATAAGCACCAAACTACCAAGCGCTAATTTTAGTATCAGTGAAATAGGTAATTTAGAACTAGGCGGCGGTGTTTCATGAAAACTTATCTCTTTTGAAGACATATTTTGTGAGGGTTTTTGCTCGGCAGGATTTGGTTTAAACAATATGTTTTCACCCATATACTGTAGTATAATACGAATTAAAAACTAGTTCAATGTATTTTAAGATTGCAAAAATAAGCTTTTGGTTTTTGACAGGCGCAGTACTTGGATTCTTTTTATTTATAAGTTTTAGCTACCTTATATTTAGAAAAATAAATACAAATCAAGTCTATCCTGGAGTTATGGTTGAGGGGATTGACCTTGGTGGAAAAACTGAATCTGAAGTACAAGAATTATTTTCTAAGAAAAATGATCTTATTGCCAACGTCAAGTTTTCCTTATCAGATGGTATACAAGGCGCAACTGTCTCCGCAAAGGATCTTGAATTCGGTTACAATCAAAACCTTATTGCCAAACAAGCTTTAAGTATTGGAAGAGGAAATAATTTTTTATCTAATGTAAGCCTTGTTACCCAAGCGTATATGGGGTCGTTAGAACTTGAACCATCATATCGTTTTTCAGAGGAAGAACTTCTTGATTTACTCACTCCTTTTATGCAAAATATAAACAAAGACCCAATTGACGCTCTTTTTACATTTGAAAACGGAAAAGTAACAGCATTTCGGTTGTCAGAAGATGGTCAAATAGTAGACACAGAGGTAATAAAAAAGAATCTTAGCTCTAAATCCTTTATACTTACATCTTCAAATATTCCAAAATTGATAAATATCCCAGTATCTATTAGAACTATTAAGCCAAAGATAACTACAGAGACTATCAACAATCTGGGTATTAAAGAACTTGTCGGTACTGGAACCTCACTTTTCAGGAATTCTATCCCAAGTAGGGTCTATAATATTTCACTTGCTGCATCACGAATCAATGGCGTACTAGTTGCACCAAATGAAGAATTCTCTTTTAACAAAGCCCTTGGCGATGTTTCTGCATTTACTGGTTATAAACAGGCATATATAATACAAGGCGGAAAAACTGTTCTTGGCGATGGAGGAGGGGTGTGTCAGGTTTCAACCACATTTTTTAGAGCCCTTCTTAATGCCGGAGTCCCAATCACAGAAAGAAATGCTCATGCCTATAGAGTCTCTTATTACGAGCAAGACAGTCCTCCAGGATTTGACGCAACTATCTATGTGCCAACAGTTGATCTGAAGTTTAAAAATAATACTGGAAATTATATTCTCATTCAAACTCAAGTTGATGAAACAGCACAAAGTCTCACAATTTTTCTTTACGGAACAAAAGATGGAAGAACTGTTGAATTAAGTAAACCAGTAATAACAAATAGGGTGCCTCCACCAGAAGATCTATATCAAGACGATCCGACACTTCTTAAGGGCACCGTAAAACAGGTGGATTTTAAGGCTGAAGGATCACGTGTAATATTTGAACGAGAGGTATTTAAAAATGGTAAAAAAATTATATCAGATAAGTTTGTCTCCAATTATGCTCCATGGCAAGCTGTATACTTAAGAGGAACGAAGGAATAAACAAATATTCAAATTTTAAATAATCCAATTCATTTGTTTAATTGTTTATTGGATTATTGGTAGTATTCTAAAGCAAATGAATAAAATAATTAGTCCACGACAAGCAATTAAACTATCAACAGACCTTAGAAAAAGTGGAAAAAGTATTGTCTTGGTTGGTGGTTTTTTTGACATATTACACGTTGGTCATATCAAATTCTTAGAAAAAGCGAAACAAAAAGGGGATTTCCTTTTTGTACTACTTGAAGATGATGAAAAGTTAAGGGATTTAAAAGGAGTAGATCGACCGATCAATCCTCAAAAAGACCGCGCAAATGTATTGTCCTCTATTCGCTATGTAGACTATGTAATCTTACTAAAAAAGATGACAAATAACTCTAAATATGATAAGATTATCCTAAGAATAAGCCCAAATATAATAGCAATAACTTGTCCTGACCCTAATATCAAACATAAAATGAGGCAATCTAAGCTTACTGGTGCAAAAGTCATGTGTGTAACTAAAAGAGTAAGTGATTATTCAACAACAAGATTGGTTAATTTAATAAAAGACAACTTATGAAAAAAATTATTTTAGCATTTACAGTACTTTTAGTAATTGTAGTAGCAATTGTCATTGGGCAAAATTACTTTAGAAATAGGAATATTTTTGAGACTACAACGAGACCTACAGCTACAATAAATGATAAAACATTTCAGCTAATGTTAGCCAAAACACCTCAAGAGAAAGAAATAGGACTATCAGATACAGAAAATCTTGCTGAGAATACAGGAATGCTATTCTTATTTGATTCTCCCAACTTGTATCCTTTTTGGATGAAAAATATGAAAATACCGATTGATATTATTTTTGTTAATGGTGATGAGATAGTAACAATCTTCGATAATGTCCAGCCTCCGCAAGACTCAACTGAAAATCTAATAATTTATAGACCTGATGAGCCATCTGATAAAGTTCTTGAGATAAATGCCGGACTATCAGAAGATTATGGATTTAAAAAAGGAGATAAAGTTACTTTGAAAAATTTAGAATAATGGTAATTTTAGGAATAGAAACAAGCTGCGATGAAACTTCCGCTGGTATTGTTGAAAAAGTAAAAAACATAAGAAAAGTAAAATTACTTTCAAACATTGTTACCTCATCTTTACCGCTCCATTCAAAAACAGGTGGAATTATTCCAGAATCTGCTGCGCGTGAACAACTTAGATTTATAATTCCGGTAATTGAAAAAGCAATTGATGACTCAAAAATTAAAATAAAAAATATTGATGCAATTGCAATAACTGTGGGACCTGGACTTCTTGGATCGCTTTTGGTCGGGGTAGAAACAGCAAAAACCCTATCATATGTATGGAAAAAACCTCTTATTCCAGTTAATCATCTAATAGGACATATCTACGCCAACTTTGTTGGCGGAATTTCGAATTTCGAATTTCGAATTTCGAATTTTTCTGCCGAAGAAATTTTATTTCCAGCAGTCTGCTTAATAGTTTCGGGAGGACATACTGACTTAATATTGATGTTTGATCACGGCAGAATTAAGTGGCTTGGAGGAACTCGAGATGATGCAGCAGGGGAGGCATTCGATAAAATAGGAAGATTACTAGACCTTCCATATCCCGGAGGACCCTCTATTGAAAAAGCTTCTTTAAAAGGAGACCCAAATGTATTCAATTTCCCAAGGCCAATGATTGGATCAAGTGACTTTGATTTTTCATTTTCCGGTCTAAAAACAGCCGTCCTTAGAGAAGTCAAAGCAATGAAACAACTTAACAATGAAACAATTTATAATATGTGCGCCTCAGTTCAGCAAGCCATCATAGATGTGTTAGTAACAAAAACTCTAAAAGCTGCCCAAAAATATAATGTCAAATCAATTCTTCTCGGAGGAGGTGTTGCGGCAAACCAAAAACTCCGCGACGAATTTAAATTTAAAATTGAAAATTTAAAATTGAAAATTTTATTGTCGGTACCTCCTAAATATCTCTGTACGGACAATAGTGCCATGATCGCCGCAGCAGCAGCTTTTAATCTTAACCCTACGCCATTGAAAAAAATACAAGCAAACCCGGAATTGTATTTTGATTAATTTATAATCCTTTTTTCTTCACCTCTAATTATCCTTTTTACATTTTCTCTGTGCGTCCAAATTGCTATTACTAAAAGTGTCATAAAAAACAGCGTCAATTCAGGAACAATAAAATAGGAAACAACGAGAAAAATAAAAGCAGATATCAAAGAAGAAATTGACACAATTTTTGTCGATAAGAACACTATTAGAAATGTTATTATCCCAAATATTGCCACTGTTGGATTAAGTGCTAAGGTGACTCCCAAACCTGTTGCCACCCCTTTCCCGCCTCTAAATTTAAGCCAAACAGGAAAAACATGTGCCAAGATCGCTATTAATCCAATAACTTGTGTCTGATTTAAGGGTAAAAATTGCAGAGCAAAAAAAGTTGGAACAAATCCTTTCAATGTATCTCCTACCAAAACAAATACTGCAGGTTTAAGTCCTAAAGTTCTTAATGAATTAGTAAATCCAATATTCCCGCTTCCTTTTTTTTGCAAATCAATTCCATGCAACAAACCAACAATTTTGCCACTTGGAATTGAACCCAAAACATAAGATAAAAGCAAAAATAAGGAAAACATCATAAAATTAATTATATCTCAAAATCATGATACAATACTACTATGCAAGACAATCTATTAATTATTGCTTTTGTTTTAGGATTAATCGCCTTAATTTATTTTATAAATAAGAAATTATCAGAGATAAAAAACGAAAGTACCAATACTACACTTTTAGAATGGATAAAAAGTATGCAATCCTCATTAGAGTCAACCAACAAGACATTAAATGAAGCTTTACATTCCTCCTCAAATAATATGATCCAAACTCTACAGCAAAACTCCAAAGAGCTAAATGAAAGACTAGACCGTGCGGCGATGGTCATAAAAGACGTGGGAAAAGAGGTCGGTCAAATGTCAGAAATTGGACGAAGCATGAAAGAACTTCAAGACTTCCTAAAAAGTCCAAAATTAAGAGGAAATATAGGAGAACAGGTTCTAAAAGATCTAATCGCGCAGTTGTTTCCCAGAAATAGCTTTTTTTTACAATACCAATTCAAATCTGGAGAGAAAGTTGATGCCGCGATAAAAACAGACGCAGGAATTCTACCTATAGACTCAAAATTCCCGATGGAAAATTTCCAAAAGATGATTAAAGCAGAAAATCCGCAAAATCGAGAAGAAGCAAAGAAACAATTTGTCAAAGATGTAAAAAAACACATAAACTCAATAGCCAAAAAATATATATTGCCTTTGGAAGGAACAATGGATTTTGCTTTAATGTATATACCAAGTGAATCAGTTTATTATGAATTAGTTAATATGCTGGATGTTATGGAATATGCAAGAAATCTTCGTGTTTATACTGTTTCCCCAAGCACTCTTTATACCCATCTTCAAACAATTCTTTTATCATTCGAGGGTAAAAAAATAGAGCTAAGATCAAAAGAAATATTCAAAATGCTTCGAACTCTTCAGATTGATTATTTAAAACTAGAAGAAAATTTGGATGTTCTTGGTAAACATATAAATAATGCATCTTCTCAATTCGCGAATGTAAGTAATGGATTTGCTCAAATCGGACATAAAATTAAATCAACCAATACCCTTGAGGAAACAAAACAAATATTGGATGAGGGGAGGTGAAAATAATTGAATAAACTTATACTTATAGCCATTGCCTTAGTTGTAGTAGTTGCTGGCGCAATAATGCTTGGAGGCAATAAATCAAGCCAACCAAAACAAACAGAATTACCGGTTCAAACTCAATCCGAACCACAAAATACAAATCAAGAGTTAACAACGATTATATTAGATGAAACTGGTTTCTCGCCTAAAGAAGTTAACATAAAACAAGGAACAAAAGTGATGTGGATAAACAAAACAGATTCAACAGCAACAGTGAGTTCCGATGATCACCCAACTCATCAAATATATCCAAAACTTAATTTGGGACAATTTGACAGCGGATCATCCCATCAATTGGTATTTGATGAAAAAGGTACTTATGGCTATCACAATCATTTAGACGCTAGCCAAACAGGAACGGTAATAGTTGAGTAATTCTGTGGTAAAATACCTTTCATGGCTAAAGTTTCTGCTCTTAATCCTTTCCAGATTGAAGCGGTTCGATACGCTGATGGACCGCTTCTTATAATTGCCGGTGCAGGAACTGGTAAAACAACTGTAATAACAGAGAGAATAAAGTATCTTATATTTAAAAAAAATATTTCTCCCTCTCAAATCTTAGCTCTCACATTTACAGAAAAGGCCTCTCGTGTAATGGAAGAAAGAGTAGATTTGGAAATGCCATATGGCTATACGCAGATGTGGATTTCTACATTTCACTCTTTTTGCGATAGAATCCTTCGGCAGGAGGCAGTCCATATCGGGCTTAATCCATCCTATAAATTAATGACCCAATCAGAATCAATACTTTTCCTAAGAAAGAATATTTTTAAATTCAAACTCTCCTACTTTAGACCACTTGGTAATCCCAATAAATTCTTAGAGGGAATGCTGCAGCATTTTTCAAGACTTGGAGATGAAGACGTTTCACCTGAAGAATACCTCCGGTATTCTCAGAAGTTCAAAGTTCGAAGTTCGAAGTTCAAAGCCCCAACAGATGAGATTAAGAAAATTAATGAATTGGCAATTGCCTATAAAACATATCAAGATCTAAAAAATAAAGAAGGTGTTATGGATTTTTCAGATCTTATAACTAATACGCTAAAACTTTTCAGAACTAGAAAAAATATTTTGTCTTCCTATCAAAAGCAATTCAAATACATCCTAGTTGACGAATTTCAAGACACTAATTTTGCTCAAAATCAGCTTGCTATACTTCTTGCTGGAAGTGAAAAAAATATTACTGTTGTTGGAGATGACGATCAAGCTATTTATAGGTGGCGAGGTGCGGCAATCTCGAATATGATTCAATTTAAAAAACATTACCCCAACGCACATATTATTACTTTGACGCAGAATTACCGATCCAAACAGGAGATATTAGATTGTGCCCATAGAGTTATTCAAAATAATAATCCTGATAGGCTAGAAGCTAAGGAAAATATTAACAAAAAGCTAATCTCTCAAAGGAAACAAGAAAAAAAATTTGAGTCGACTGTACAATTTTTATATAAATCTCGTGTTGAAGATGAAGCTGAAACTGTTGTTAAAAAAATTAAAGATCTTGTTCATAAGAATTACGAGTATAAAGATATTGCGATACTTGTACGCGCAAACGACCATGCTATACCATTCACAAAAACTTTTACAAGATATAATATACCTTATCAATTCCTAGGACCCGGAAGATTATTTAGACAGGAAGAAATAAAAGATTTAATTGCATACTTAAAAGTTCTATATAACTTTGAAGATTCCTTATCTCTCTATCGTGTTTTAGGTCTGCCAATATTTAATATAGAAGCACGAGACGTTGCAGCAATACTTAATTTTGCCAAAAGGAAAGGTCTTACTCTTTTTGAGGCTTTAGAGAAAATTGAAGATACAAGCCTTAATCCTATAACGCAGGAGAAAATAAAAAAAATAGTTGAAATGATAAAACGCCACTTAAAACGAGTTCCTATTGATAGTGCAGGACAAGTTTTGTACTATTTTCTAGAAGATTCAGGCCTTCTTAAGAAATTCTTATCTGTTGAGTCAAATATCGAAAGCAAGAATTACCAAAATATCGCAAAATTTTTTGATAGACTAAAAACTTTTGAGGTGGAACACGAAGATTCTCGCATCTTCCCAGTAGTTGATTGGATCGAGTTGTCAATGCAAATGGGCGAGAGTCCTCTTGCTTCTGATATGGATTGGAACGAAGTTAACGCTGTTAATATTTTAACAATTCATTCAAGCAAGGGTCTTGAATTTCCAGTTGTTTTTTTAGTAAATCTTGTCAGCCAGAGATTTCCAACTAGAGAAAGACGAGAGCAAATCCCCATACCAGCTGAGCTTATAAAAGAAATATTACCAACTGGAGACTATCATTTACAGGAAGAAAGACGCTTGTTTTATGTTGGCGTAACTCGGGCAAAAGACTTGCTATTCCTAACAGCTGCGAATTATTACGGTGAAGGCAAAAGAGACAGGAAAATTTCTCCTTTTGTATACGAAGCTCTTGGAGGGGAAGAACTTAAAAAGTTTATAGAGAAATATAAATTTGAATCAATAATTATTCAACCATCACTTTTAGAATGGAACGGAGTCTCGCTTAGCGGGACGAGTTCGCTTGCGAATGAAGCGAGACAAGCGTGGACCAAACTGAGTTCTGAGTCTTCTTCTATAACTTACATCTCTTATTCTCAAATTCAAACGTTCACTACTTGTCCACTGCATTACAAGCTGCAGTATTTATTAAAAATACCGTATAGACCTACTCCGGCAATGAGTTTTGGATCAAGCGTCCATGCCACGCTAAAAGAATCTTACCAAAGACTCATGAGCGGACAAAAGTTAAAAACACAAGATATTATTGCGAT
>CAYJRY010000040.1:0-12208 GCA_964372855.1 uncultured Gammaproteobacteria bacterium
GTCATTTGTTTTTAATCTCGTGTTGGTATCACGGGCAAATCTTAATATTCCCAGATTTCCAGGAGTCCCCTGAATAGTAATCTTGCCCAAAACCTCGTCACTTTGCTTATCATAAATTACAGTGTGTCCAGCACCTATAACTACAATATCATTTTGATCAGGAACCTTTCCTCCGACCCAAGTTGATGATTGTGACCAATTTCCACCTTGAGCTGAAACTACGTTAGTCACTTGAGCTGACGGATTGAAAATTTGAATATTGCCTACTATAAAAGGCGTTGAAAAGATTATTAGAAGAAAAGTAATAATCGCAAGCTTTACGAATATACTCAAACTTAAGAAAAGTTCAAAAAGAGATTTAAAAGGGCTTAATCTTGGTTTTGTGTTATCACCAACAGACAGGATTTTCACCATAAAAAAAGGCTACAAAAAATATTATGAACTAAAATAAATTCTATGTCAAGTATGAAACTTTTAGCAAGCTTATAGTTAGATTCTTTTTTTGTAAGTTGCTTTGTGAATAGTTTTAATTTTCTCCTCAACCGGATATTCGAAATGCTCTTTAATAAATTCTATAGTTTCTTTAGGATCTTGTGTATTGACATAAATTCCCGATCCAATTTCAAATCCTCCCAAGACTTTAAGCCTTGGGATAATCCTAATATACCAGTCTCCTCCAGGATAAATATAAAAATTATAAGAAAACCCGTCTCCGTGACGAAGTCTCATAATATAAATAAGCCTTGTTAAGACAAAAGATAAGTCTTTAATTTCCTCATTGGATATTTCTCCAAAGGCTCTTCCGCGTTGACGAGGCGCTGCCCACACCTCATCCGGCCATTGCGAAGATCGTGGACAAAAAAGTACAAAATATTTTGTCTCATGTGTTACTTGACCGCGTGTTACATTGGGTAAATCACCATCATCTGCAAGCCGTGGAATATCCATCTTGACATCAAATGGGATGACAGCTAATTGGGTATGCGGATGAGGCAGACTTTCTCCTCCTGCTTCACCCCTATTGTGAAAAATATAAACTTGCCCTGCTTTGGAATGAGTATTAAAACGCTGTTTATAAGTTTCTAAAATAAGTTCTGTTTGAGACAAAGGAAGATCAGCGAAATTTTTGTGATGATCGGGCGAGTGGATGATTATTTCATGAATAGGTGCAAAAGGAAACTTATTCGGAACTACCCTTATATGCCAGTTGCTGTCTCCTTTCTCCCCGCCGATTCTATAAACTTCTGGCTCGTCTTTTTCCCGCCCCAAACAAAAAGGACAAACTGGCTCAGCTCCTTTCGCAACGTCAGGCCGAAGCGCGCGACGGGGTGCCAAAATCACCCAACGCTTAGACAATGGGTTTTGCAAAAACTCAAAATCAGCCATGTTTATATAGTATCATATCCTAAGAAAAGTATATCACAAAAGTTTTATTTGCATTCAAAAAGTACAACTGAGGTGGTGTGGGTTGGAAGAATATTAGACTTAAAACCATCAATATTACTCATTAAAGGCAAGACCATTATTATTAGGTCTTTACTTTCTGTATTTTCTAATTTTTTCAGACAATAAATCTTACTAGTATTTTCATCATTTCCATCAACAATAGGTGGGACAGGTGTTGAATCTTGATTCAAACTGTTTTCACTAAAAGGCGAAGCGGCTGCTGTGAATATTAAACCTGCTGATAGCATCATGGCTATCTTTCCAGCTGAATTTTTAACTTTTTTACTAATTAACTCTTTTTGCCATCTTCCCATTTCTTTCATAGGAAGATATCTTACCAATGCAAAGATTTACTTTCAATAGCAGCCTTAGGGAAATCTTTCTCTAACAAATACAACCCACTTGCCCATCGTACTTGTTCCAAGACCTTTGGGATCAACACCAATCTCAACAAGATTGCTTGTTTTTTCATCAAAAGAATATGGCGAATCAAGGGTTGCTCCAATAATCCATACCTCGTTATTCTCAATTCGAACTGGATTTATACTTACTGCATAAGAAGCTAATTCTTTTTTCACATACTCAACATTTCCTGGATAAGTCTGAAGTGCGATATTTATTGCATCGCCACAAGAAAGCTCACCTGAAACGTTTTGTGCTCCCCAACAAAGAGTGGTAGGAGTTTGTGTTTGGGCTTTTGATTTAAATATTTGATAGTTAAGAACAATAAAAGGAGTTGAGATTATAATGAGGATATAGGCTACAAAGGCAATTTGAAGAACTCTATCAAGTTGCCTAAACTGAACCCACAAAGACTTAACAATATTTTGTCTGCTATGATGAACAGAGATTATTTCAGGGTTTTTGGGCATTAACACTAGTTAAATACAAAAACAAAACAAAGTCAAGATTGTACAAGAGAAGTATAGAGGTTTTTGTAAAGTTTGGCGCTTTTATCCCAAGAAAAATCAGTTTTCATTGCCAATACTTGCATTTTTCTAAACTTACTTTGATTATTATAAAGTAAAAGTGCGTGTTTTATTGCCCCAAATAAAGAAGAGGCTGAATTTTTTTTAAATAAAATTCCATTTTTATTATGAATAATAGAGTCTTTAAGTCCGCCTGTTTCTGAAGCTATGGGAATAGTTCCATACTTCATAGCAACCATCTGAACCAATCCACAAGGCTCAAAATGAGAAGGAATTATTACAAAATCAGAGGAGACATACAATTTATGCGCAAAATCTTCATCATAATCAAAAATTGCTTTGATATTTGACACAGTTGACTTTGTAATAACTCTTGTTATGCTTTTTTCAATGTTTGGATCTCCAGTT
The DNA here is from genome assembly GCA_964372855.1 of uncultured Gammaproteobacteria bacterium. Classification (GTDB taxonomy): domain Bacteria; phylum Patescibacteriota; class Microgenomatia; order Levybacterales; family UBA12049; genus JACOXT01. The sequence continues at coordinate 2,784 of CAYJRY010000040.1, forward strand.
CCCAAAAATATAAAATTTATATTATTGTTTAATTTTTTAATTGCTTTAATAAGCAAATCTACACCTTTTTGTTTAACCATTCTTCCTATAAACGCAAATGTTGGTTTGTTTTGAAGAGATAATGTTCTTATAAGATCTTCTTTGTTATTTCTTTTGCCCTCATCCAAAGTTGAGAGATCATACTTATGAAATATTTGATTATCAAGAGTTGGATTCCAAACAGTGTGATCAATTCCATTTAGTATTCCTAGTATTTCATCTCTTTCTCCTTTTTCTAAAGCTCGTTTTTCAAGAAAATATTTAAGCTGACCGCTCATGTGATTTTGTGTGATCTCTTTGGCATAAGTTGGCGAGACAGTTGAGACTTTTGTTGCATGAATTATTCCCTCTCCTAAGATATTTATCTCTTTTACTGGCTTTCCTCTTTTAATTTCCTTCGTATCTTCATCTTTTATATGAAGTAAATCCAATACCTTCAACGATCCTATGCCTTGATAATTATGATTATGAATAGTAAGAAGTGTTGGAATATTAAGGCTTGTTTTTTTCTTCAAGATAAGGGGGATTAAGCTTGTTTGCCAATCATTGCAATGAATAACACTTGGAAGCCATTTTTCGTTATAAGATAAATATGAAATAAAATGACTAACAGCCAAGTCAAAAAAAGCAAATTGGTCTATTTTCTTATTTTTCCCTCGTGTATTGATGTATGACAGATTGGGCCTGTTGCTTAGGAAATAAACCTCGACTTTAGAGTTGGGCAAATTAGTTTTATATACCCCAACCTCCTCTTCACCACTTCCGAAGTGAATAAAAAACTGTCCAATTCTTTTTAGATTTTCTTTTGATCTTATGTCTTGATAATATGGAATTACAGCTTTTGCCTCAACTCCTATAATATCCAAAGCTTTGGGCAAAGAACCCATTACATCCCCAAGTCCTCCTTTTTTGAAAAAAGGAAGCATTTCATATCCGCAAAGTAAAACACGCAAAGAATTCATAAAATATTTAATATTTAATTTTTAATATTTAATATCTTTTTGTAAACATTCTCATACCCCTCAACCATTTTCTCAATTGTAAAATTTTCTTCGACGTGCCGACGACAATTTGCTCGATCTATCTCGCCAATTCTTCTTACTGCCTCTACCATCCCCTCAATCCCGCGTTTCTTAATAACCCATCTACCTGAATTTCGAATTTTGAATTTTGAATTTCGAATTTCTTGATCCGCCAATGGCGGATCTATTATAAACCCTGTTACTCCATCTTTTATTATCTCAGGAACGCTGCCTCTATTATATGCAATAACAGGAGTACCGCACGCCATAGCCTCAATCATTACAAGTCCAAACGGCTCCTCCCAGTGAATTGGAAAAAGAAAAGCAATGGATTCTTGATATAACTTAACCAAATGCGACATACTTTCCAAACCTATGTAAAATATTTTTTTATTATCAATTGCGGGTTTTACTTTTTTTTCCCAATATTTTCGATTGTTAATTGGATAATCAAAATGTTCTCCAGTTATAATTAGTTTTTCCCCTGTAATTTTTGAAACCTCAATTGCGTCGGTAAAACCTTTCTCTAATCTTATTCGTCCTGTAATCAGAAGATATTTTTGCGAACCATTCCTCATAGTATAAAGCTTAGGATCAATTCCATTAGGAACTGTATTTATAAAATTAATAGTCGCGTCATTTCTTTGATTTTGACTTAGACTTACAAAGTAAACGTTTTTGAGTTGACTAATCTTAGTTAAATCTCTATTTCTGTTATTTGTAATCGGATCATGAAAAGTAAAAACCAAAGGTATATTTGGCGGTTTAGTTGTAAGGACAGGATAAAGTCTTTCTATCGGAACATGAATATGAACTATATCTAAATTTTCTTTAACTGCAATGTCAAACATAAATTTACAAAGTTTTCTTTCTGCCTCGATTACAAAATTATGATAATCATTTTTTGACATTCCTTGGCGATATCTGGAAGTTGATTCGATGTCATTATGACATAAGATAGCATTTGTCTTTGACTCTTTCGCTGCAAATAAATATACTTTGTGTCCATGGTCTACAAAGCCATCAGCAAGCTGACCAACAATAATCCATGGCGCAAGAATGTGATGACCCTTCGGGGGGACAGCATAGGCTGGGGAAATATAAACTCCGATCTTCATTTATTTTAACAATTTTTTATAAACTTCAACATAATCTTTTACCATCTTTTGTTTGGAAAATAACGTTTCAACACGAATTCTGCAGTCTAAACGTTTGATCGTTTTAATTTTTTTAAATGCTTCCAAAATCCCATCTATTCCCATCTTGGAATCTATAACAAAACCTGTCTTACCATGACTTACTACCTCAGATACTGAGCCCATATTGTAGCCAATAACTGGCGTACCGCTTGCCATAGATTCGATCATAACTAGTCCAAATGGTTCATGCCAAGAGATTGGAAATAACGTACATAATGCTTCTTGATAAAACTTACTCATTTCATTATGACCCATTTGTTCTTGAATAAATGTAATTAAACTCGTATTAATTTCAGGCTTTATAACATTATCAAAATACTCCTGATCAACAACATCCACTTGTCCAATCATAGTTAAAGGTATATTAAGATATTTTGCGACTTTTATGGCATCCATTGGCCCTTTTTTATCATTGATTCTGCCTACAAATAAAAGTCTTTCTTTTGGGGAGTTATTAAATTTGTACTCATTAACATCAAGGCTATTATAAACTGTGGCAACATAATTAAGCTCTGGTAACGCGCCTCTTTGGTTGTTGGATATACTGATAAAATTGCTATCTTTAAAAGAGGCTAAAACCATTCTTCTCTCTTCTTGAACTTCTCCTTTGTAATAACTTCCGTGCCAAGTGTGAACTACTGGAATTGATGCTTGCTCCATTACAAAAAGCCCTAAGTATTGCGCGTGACTATGGATAAGGTCGAATTCTTTCTGATATTTCAGGCAATTTCTGTAGTGCAACAGCGGTAAATAAATAGATTTTGTAGAAATAGCATCAAGCCCTAAGTTTTTTGGAAAAAGACTTATTAACTTTGCTTTCGTATGGCTATCTCCTGATGCAAAAAGAGTAACATCATGACCTTCCTCGACCAAACCATCAGCTAAAAGCGAGACAATTTTTTCAGTTCCACCATAACCTAAAGGTGGGATGGGCAAATAAGGTGGAGCAAGGAGTGCAACGCGCATATTATTTATAATAACACTATAAACGCTTGTTATTCAATAGTCATGAAGATAACGGCAAAGAATTTGTCATGGGATTGCTTCGCTTTGCCCAGCTGAGCTGGTCTTAGCTCGCAATGAAAGCCCATTGTCTACCCATACTCCCCTTTTATCTATTGCATCTTTTACTAAAGATCTGTATCTTCCAATTGCTTTTTCACACTCTGATTTTCTCTCTTGCGTTTGGGCATCCTGTAATTGTCTCAACCAATAATTCATTTCTCCTGTTCCTCTGTTAAAAATAAAGTCCAATCGAAAATATTCTTTAAAATTTGGTATATCTTGATTTTGTGAAAGAACATAGCGAAGATATTCTTCCTGAAGAGATGGACTATCCCATAAAACCGCATACATAAAACAATAGTCAAGCGCAGGATTATTTGTTAAATTTAAACGCTCCCAATCAATCATTCCCAACTGCCTATTTTCAATTTTTATAATATTAGATCCTTGAATATCAGAACCGGCAAGAAAAACTCTTTCTTTTAACAACAAATCTTTTTTATCTTCTAATAACTGTGAAAGCTCGTCGTAGCTTTGAATTCCAAGTATCTCTTTTAATCCTTTTTCGCGATGCTGAAGATCTTGTAAATATTTTTGATAAACCTTTGCCTCGTCAGACTTCTTCAGATGCAAATTTGGATCTCTTATCCATTTATCGCCATGAATCTGAATCATCTTTATAGTGTCTGCAATAGCGCGAAGGTCTGAGGAGGTAAGTAAATCTGAGTCAGCTTTATGGACATTGCCCATAAGCTTGCCCTCAAAATACTCCTCTAAAAATGATCTTTGGTCGATATGTCTTCCTTTCAAATTAGGAAATCGGACAACATTCTTTAGGTTTTCTGGAAGTTGATTTACAATCTCAGGCGCAATATTTTGTAAGAAAAAAGATTCATTATTTGCAGAGTCTCGAGGATCATCACCTATTCTTCTTTTATAAATTTGTTTTTCGCCCTTATCGTTTTGTACCAGCATTACCAAAAACGGTCTATCGCGAATCTCCTCAGATGCTAGTGGCGCAAGATCGCTAAACTCCCGTCCTCCCTGAATAATTTCAACTGGAAAAACTCTAAATTCTTTTAAATCTGCAAAAACATCATTTAAAATCTCTGGGCATTCATTTTGGGGCTTATCAAAGGATTCAACTCGATAAGATTAATCCAAGCTTCCTTCGCTCATAACGCAATCATATCATTAAAAGGTCTTTAAATGTTAAGCCTTAATAAGTGCCTTCTCGTAACCTTCGACCATTTTTTCAATCGTAAAATTTTTCTCAACGTGTTCCCTGCACGCTTTTCTATCCATAATTCGTTAGGTGTCAAGCCATAACAAACCTGATGTGATATTATTCATTCAAGAATTAGTTAACCTTTGAAAGGCTATCAAAAAGTAGTTTTTTAATAAGAGTCTGATAAGGCATATCCATCTTGTGAGCCTCAATCTTAAGTCTATCTATCATGCTTACTGGCAAACGCAAAGTAATTGGCTTTGTAGTTAGCTTTAGATTGGGAAACATAATTCCTCTTTTGGCTTTTGACCAATCTACATACAAAGTTGAATCATGAGTTTGCCAAAACTCTCGCTCCTCCCGCTCGGAGTTAAAGTGTGGAATTCTTTTAAGTTTTTTCATTATAACGCCTCCTTTCTTTTCTATTTGCTAATCTTGCTGAAATAATCCTTATCTTATGTTTTCGAACAGTAAAAACTATAAATAATATACTTCCCTTTGTAACCTTGCCAATGGCGATTTTTCTTTCTTCCCATTGTGAATGTTCAACGTCTTCAAGAAATAAAATGTTTTTGTCCAAAAATACTTCTTCTGCTTCATTTGGTGTAATTCCATGTTTTTCATAACTTTTATCAATATTTCCCTCATCCCATTCGAATCCACTGATGTCTTTAAGATCAAACATTGTACATATCATATATGTACTATATAAGTTTGTCAATATATAATTCCGATATGGGATCGGTTTAGCTACGACGAAACGGTTATATGATACTCATCAAAGTCCGAGTTTCACTCTTATGATATAAATCATTAGAGAAGTTAGTATCAATCGCCGATAATAATTCCACTTTAATAATATATATTATTAAAGTATTTTACTCTATGCCATCCCCTAAAAGGTTTTTGAAGGCTATTTGATCTAGGGAATTTAAGAACTAACTAGAAGGCTTTACTCGGTGAATTTGAAGGTTGAGAGGATTTGGTCAAAAATTTTGATATTTCGATCTCGGTTTTTATTAGTTTCCTTAGTATCTTCTAAACGAATAGTATACCAAAGTCGATCATTAGTGATTACGTACTCAATTATTGGTAAGGGCGGTATTCCTCCAGACAATCTATAAGATACAGCTTTTTCTCCGGCAATTGTGGTTTCTTTAATTTCTATGTTCGTTGGTCGCTCATTGAGAGAATTTATATAATCATCAATTGTCTTAACGTTTTTTAATAATTCCTTATGCACTAAAATAACAGCCAAAGTGGAATCTGCAGAATTGGGATTATAAGTCTTTGAAAAACTAACACCCTCCAGACATACATCACAACCTCTTGAGACAGGAATCTTCGACAACGGCCACTCGTCAGGATATTTAAAAGAATACTTTGCTTGCGGATCTACATATATCTTCCAATTCTCAGTCTCATCGGGAGTTGGGGAAGAGATAGTAGTTGGAACAACAATATTTTGTTGGTTTTGCACGATGGGTTGGGATTTGTTTGTGCCTAATACATAACCTCCTACTCCGACAAGTAGTAATATAAAACCAGCAATAACGAACATCATTATTTTTGAATTATGAGAAGTATCTAAAGAAGAATGCATTTGATCTGGAGTTTGAGGAACTTGTGAATTTTGAGATTGCTGACTTGTATTATCCATTAACTAAATGATTTCACACTTCTACGTTATTGTCAAATTCAGCGCTTTCTCGTAACCTTCGACCATTTTTTCAATCGTAAAATTTTTCTCAACATGCTCTCGGCAATCAATTCTTTTAATATTTTCAATTTTTTTGACAGCCTCAACCATCTGACTATGATTTTCTACAATATAACCAGTCAAACTATCAATTACTACCTCAGGAATTGCGCCGTGATTAAAAGCTATAACCGGAGTCCCACAAGCCATTGATTCGATCATGACCAAACCAAATGGCTCTTCCCACAAAGTTGGGAAAACAAATGCTTTTGCACGCCTATAAAGCTCGATTACTTTTTCCCTAGTTGTTTCACCAACCCACTGAATTTGAGTCCCATCAACGAATGGCAAAATTTCTGTCTTGTAGTAAATTTCATCTTTTATTCTCCCACCAATTATTAGTTTATTATTAGTCTCTTTTGCGACTAATATTGCTTCTTTTGGATTTTTATTTTTCCCAATTGATCCTAAATAAAGCAAATAATTTTCATGGGAGTCTGAATAAGTAAATTTTTTTGTATCTACTCCGTTGTAAACTGTTGCAATATAGTTAAGATCTGGAAATTCCCGCCTTTGCGCATTTGATATTGAAATCAATTTGGTTTTATATCTTCTGAATAAATCAGCAAGTTCAGGAAAAATAGGTAAATGCATCACATGATAAAAAGGTTTGTTCAGAAATTGAGCAATTGGCAAAAGTGGAGACTCATCCGGAAGATTATTTAATATAACATCATAAACATCTTTTAACTCAATTAGTTTTCCGATAGCTTGAGATAAATTTGTAATTCTCAATCTGATTTTATAGCTTGCTCCATACTTTTCTGTAAACTCTAATTCTTCTTTCCCTTTTCCCATTAAAGCCTGCTTTTCTCCGACTTCCACGATCTGTACATTTTGTACATTTGATCCTTTTAGTGTGAAAAGTAAAACTTTATGTCCTTTGTTTGATAGTCCAATTGCTTGATAATACGCGAGTTCCTCAATCGCGGCCTGCCCCGTGGGAGGAATTACTGAGGTTGTTGAACCAAGAATCGCAATTCGCATATACTTTATGATAGATAAACATCTCTATATAGCTTATCAAATCTTTGCGCAATTTTTGTCCAAGTAAATCTATTGGCAACTACTACTCTGGCTCTTTCTCCCATACGATGCCTTAATTGATCATTGCTAAAAAGCCTATTGACTGCACTTGCTATCTCAGTCGCGTTTCTAGGCCTTACAAAAATTCCTGTTACTCCTTCTTTCACAGCCATTGTTACTCCGCCTTTGCGAGTAGTGATAACTGGAGTTTTGGAAGCCATTGACTCGATAATTGTAAGGCCTAAAGGCTCATCCCATACAGCAGGAGAAACAAATACATCAGCCAAATAATACAAATCAATAAATTCCTCGTACTTATGTATATATGGAAGTATTCTTACATTCTTTAATTTCATAAGGTTAATCATACCTTCAAGTCTTTTTCGCTGCGGTCCGTCTCCTGCTATAATCACCTCGCCATTTATGTTTTTGGCAGCTTTTACTAAATACTCGACGCCTTTTTCGGAAATAAGCCTTCCGGTAAAAAGTGCAACTTTTTTGTTGGATAGGTCTAGTTTTGTTCTAAGACCAATAATATTTTTTTCAGGAGGAAACAAAGAAAGCCTTATTCCTCCAGGAATTGTTCTAGTTTTTCTAGAAAGTGATGGCCCAAACATCTTCAAAAGCTTAAATCGTGTATCTCCTGAAACAACTGTTATTGCATTAGCAGCACGAAGTGCATCTCTTGTCAGCCTAAAATACCTTCTATCTTTTGAGATTGCATGGATGCAGCTTCCATGAGAAGTTAATATATATTTTATTCCATAAATTGAGCGCATAAACCTTGCTGCCCACGAATTTACCATTGTATGATGCGCATGGATTATATTTGGCTTGAATGTTTCAACTGCAGTAATTGTTCCTCGGATAAAAGCATTGTACAAACTTGCGATTTCACGACTGGATAAATCAGAATATTTTTTTGCTTTCTCAAGTCCGGGGCGGCCGACAAAAACAGGAATTTGAGGAAGTTTTATATTGAAATGGTGAATGGTAGGATCAATTATATTTTCATCTGGAGCTGCAACTGCCAAGTCATATTTGTATGCTGTTCGAAGACGAAGAGCAAGGTATTTTACATAGGCCCCTGATCCTCCGCCCTTTATTGGGAAATCATAAAGCATCAAAACCCGCGGCTTTTTGTGATTAGCCATTTAGCAATTATATCATAATTTATTTTTCTTTATTCTCTTTTTCTTTTACAAGAGTTCTGCCTTTAAGAGTTAGATAAGCAAAAGTTCTTCCAACTTTATCTATTTCAACTGGAGGCATTAAGTATTCTAATTTGTGATCAAATTTTCGATGATCCCCTTTATCATATGTGATTTTTTGCATTGCTATGTTAAAAACTGCATTCATCCCTAGGTATATACCTAGAAAAATAAGATCATTCTGAGGACCCAAAGTTGCAAACATAAGAGGGAGTACACTTCCAATCACTTTTCTCCAAAGATGTTTATCTTTTGTATTTGTTAATTTTTCTCTGCGAACACATTGCCTAATTCCCTTTCTCAGAAGTACATTAAATTTTTCAACAAATCTTTTTTGCAATTCTTTGTCACTGAAATTTCTCTCTTCTAGTTCTTTTCTTAGCCTTCTATCGTCTATCTCAATTCTCCATCCCTCTTCTATAGCTGATACTTCTAAAATTGGAAATTCCTTTTTCTTGCTATTTACCCTTCTTTTAGAATAAATGAATTCTTCAACTAACTCTTGACTTTCTTCGCTTGGAGGAAAAGAGAGTTTAGATGTAAGAAAAACTTTTCCATCAAGATGGGCAATTTTTAATGCTTTCTCAACTGCATTCCTATTTAGATCCATTTGTTGAGCAAAGTGTCCTCCGTAAGCATTAACTAATAAATGGTTTTCTTGTGAATCTGGATTTATAAAAGGCTCAAACCCATCTACTTTTTTTCCCGAACCCTTGTTCTCGGATTTATGATCAGAATAATCTTTCCTGAGTTCTTTTTTTAATCTCGCCAAAAGCTCTCTAACCTTCATCAATCTTAGTTCAAAGTTAACTAAACTTGGAGGATGAATTATATTTTCTGAACCTAAAGATATTTTTCTACTAAAAGGCGATCTTTCTTCCTGAGAATGTCTAAATATTTCTTTTCCTAATCCCATAGTAGACGAATTTTACTATA
>CAYJRY010000041.1:0-11819 GCA_964372855.1 uncultured Gammaproteobacteria bacterium
TATTCCTGTTGTCTCTCCAGATGAGAGAAGTTCATATGTTTTAGAATCATTATAAGAAACTTTTGATAAATAAATTTCTTTTCCTTGATTCTCTTTGATAAATCTTAAAGCTTCTTGAATAATTGTTAGGTTACGAAGTCCAAGAAAATCAATCTTAAGAAGACCAACTCCGTCTTCTCCAACTGTATACATGTCATATTGCGTAATTATTTTATCCCCATTTGTTTCTTTCTGAAGAGGCGTGTATTCTGTCAGCATCTTATCCGCAATAACAACTCCAGCAGCATGCATTGAAGCATGCCTTGCGACTCCTTCAAGCTTTTTTGATAAGTCAAGCAGTTTTTTTGTTTCAGGTTCTATTTGATAGGCAATTCTTAGCTCAGTACTTTGCTCTAAGGCTTTATCTATTGTCATTGCGTGACCCTGCCAGCCCATTGGAATCATTTTTGCAATCCTATCGGGTACTGCATATGGCATGCCAAGTGCTCGACCAGTATCTCTAACAGAACCTCTAGCCTCCATTGTACCGAATGTAATAATTTGAGCAACTTTATCTCGACCATATTTTTTAGTTACATAATCAATTACCTCGTCTCGCCTGTTATCTGCAAAATCCAAATCTATATCAGGGGGAGAAGGTCTCATTGGATTTAAGAACCTTTCAAAAGGAAGGTTAAAATACAAAGGGTCTACATCTGAAATTTGAAGAGCATAAGAAACAATAGACCCAGCATTAGACCCACGACCAGGTCCAACTGTAATTCCATGATTTTTTGCCCAAACAACAAAATCAGCAACTATCAATATATATTTTTCATAACCTTTTTTAAGAATTACGCTTAGCTCATATTCTGCTCGCTCACTCATCTGAGGAGTTACTGTTCCATATCTTTTTTTAAGACCATCATGAACTTTTTCCCTTATATAATCTTCTGAAGTTTTGTTATTAGGGACATTAAAAATCGGCATAATCCATTTACCTAGTGAAATGGTTACATTGCACATATCAGCGATTTTTACAGTATTTTCAATTGCTTCTGGATTTTGTATAAAAAGCCCTTTCATTTCCTGGGGTGATTTAATATAAAAATCAGGCGATTCAATCATAGTCAATTTTCTATCTTTCATTTGCAGAGTTGTTTGCGACTGGATACATAGTAGTATTTCTTGCGCTTGGGCGTCTGAAGAATATATATAATGGTTGTCATTTGTTGCAACAATTGGAATACCTAATTTTTGAGATAACTCAATGAGCCTTTCGTTTAGTAAATCTTGATTTTTGATATTTATATGTTTCTGAAGTTCTAAGTAAAAATTACCTTCACCAAAAATAAGTGATAATTTTTCAGCTCTATTTTGTGCTGTTTCAAATTGACTTTGAATCAAAGGTTCAGATACATATCCATTTACACAAGATGTAAGACATATTAAACCTTCATGATATTCTTTAAGAAGATCCATATCCGTTCTTGGACGGTAATAATAACCCTCAAGATTTGCAATTGATATAATTTTCATAAGGTTTTTGTAGCCAGTGTTATTTTTTGCGAGAAGTATAAGATGGTTTGAATCGTTGTCTACTTTTGCCTCTTTATCATGCCGAGTTCTTCGTGAGACATAAATCTCACATCCAATAATTGGCTTTATTCCTGATTCAATGCATTTTTTGTAAAACTTTATCACGCCATACATATTTCCATGATCTGTTATAGCCAAAGCATTCATTTTAAGTTCTTTGACTCGATTAACCATCTCCGGAATCTTGGAGAGGCCGTCTAATAAAGAATACTCAGTATGGTTGTGAAGATGAACGAAGTCTGACATATTCTACGTATTAAGTATAAAGTATAAGATATAAAGTATAAAGGGGTATTTTATCTAGCCATTACTTTTCGATTTAAAATCTAATTACTTAGTATTAAACAGTCTTAAATTATAACAAAAGTGGTGTTGGATTTATTTTTTTAACACTTTCTCAAGAGCATGTTTTATTTGGTTAACATCTGCACTAGGGAAATGTTCTCTAACTTTTCCTAACAAAAATCCTACAACTTGGATTCTTCCATTCTTATAATCGACAACAGCTTTTTTGTTTTCAGAAACCACTTTGATTACTGCTTGATCTAATTCATTTTCATCAATTTGTGTTTTTTTATCTTCTTTAATTATTTTATTTATTAACTCAGAAGGCAATACTTTATTAATATCAATTTTTTTATTTATTATATAATTCGCGATTTTCTTACTTAATACTTCATACTTATTACTTAATACTTTTCGCGAAACTTTAATAGACTCCTCAAAGTAATCCGCGGTCTCTTTGTCTCTCGTTAATATCTCTGAATCATAAAAAGTTACCCCATAATCTTTCTGAAATCGCTTCATTTTTTCATCTGTTAATTCTGGAATTTGAGATTTGAGATTTGAAATTTGAGATTCCGACCATCGGAAGGGTGGGATGTCGGGTTCTGGAAAGTATCTATAATCATAAGCCTCTTCCTTAATCCTTTGCGATACTGTTATTTGCTTCTCGTCATCCCAACCTCTTGTCTCTTGGATTGGCATTTTTCCAGAATTAAGAAGTTTTAGCTGTCTATTGATCTCATAATTTATCGCTTTATCAACAAATTTAAAAGAATTAATATTTTTAACCTCAACTTTATAGCTTGGTAATATTTGATTATTTGTAGTATTTGTAATATTACGTTTCTGTAAAGAAACGTTTGGTTCTAGCCTCATTTGGCCTTTTTCCATATCTGCATCTGAAACTTCTAAATAGCGAACAATTTGCTGAAGCTTTTTAAGATACTCAAGAACTTCTGAGGCAGTCTCAAAGTCAGGTTCTGTCACAATTTCAACCAATGGAACTCCAGATCTATCGAAATCAATAAGACTTACTTTTTCTTCATCAACTGTTGCATGGATTAATTTTCCAGTGTCCTCTTCCATATGAACTCTTCTGATTCTAATATGTTTCGAATTTCTTATTTCGGATTTAGGATTTATTTGAGGTTTGGGATTTTGAATTTGTGATTTAATATCAATCCAGCCATTAATACAAAAAGGCTGATCGTATTGACTGATTTGGTATCCTTTTGGTAGATCTGGGTAAAAATAATTTTTTCTATCAAATTTTGATAAATGTGGAATCTTGCAATTTAATGCTAATCCAATCATCACACACCACTCGATTGCTTTTTTGTTGGGGACAGGAAGTGCTCCGGGAAGACCCAAACAAACAGGACAGGTATGAGTATTTGGTTTTTGACCAAAATAATCGGCCGAACACCCACAAAACATTTTCGACTTGGTCTTTAATTCCACATGCACTTCTAATCCTATAACTGGTTTATATTTATCATTAATCATAACTTTTCAATCTCATTCGCTTTAATAATTTATATTATTAAAGTGACTTATAATTTTGGTTTTAGTTTTCGCCATAATTCATTTTTTGTTGCTTGTTCGTATTTATTTGCGACATTAAATATTAAATTTTCGGAGAATTGGGGACCAATAATTTGCATTCCGATTGGAAGAGTTGATTTTGAAAATCCGCAAGGAATGTTAATTCCTGGTAGACCTGCAATTGATGAAGGTTCCACTAAAATATCTGCCATTTCGCCAAACATTGGGTGATTTTTACTTGATCCTACTGGTAAAGAAGTTGTTGGAGAAGTGGGTGCAATAATTATATCTACATTTTGGAATGCCCTTTTAAAATCCTCAATTATTATGGATCTTACTTTTTGAGCTTTGTTATAATATTGATCATAATATCCAGCTGATAAAGCATACGTACCAAGAATTATGCGGCGTTTTGCTTCTTCTCCAAATTTTTCTCTATCGTATCCATATCGAATTCCGTCATATCTAGCAAGATTTGAGGAGACTTCTGATCTTTGCAAGATGGTGTAGACTGCAATTGCGTATTTTGGTGAGAATAGTTTAATTTTTTTTAATCTTGCGCCTTGCTTTTCTAAATATTTAATTGCATTTAATACTTTTTCTTTAATTTCATTATCAACTTCTTCAAAATAATCATCAGAAATTCCAATTTGAAGACCATTTGTTGATTTAGACAAGCTATTAGTGTAAGATTCGAATTTCTTATCTGATGTTGTAGCATCAAAATTATCTTTTCCAGACAAAACTTGTAAAATTATAGCGCTATCTTCAACTGTTTTTGTAATAGGTCCGGGGCAATCAAGAGATGAAGCCATAGCGATAAGCCCATATCTACTTACTCTCCCATACGTAGGCTTGAAACCAACAACTCCGCACCAAGAAGCTGGTTGACGGATAGATCCTGCTGTTTCAGAACCAATTCCAGCCACTGCTTCATGTGATGCGATACTTGCTGCAGTTCCACCTGATGAGCCACCTGGCAAAAAATTAATATCCCAGGGATTTTTTGTCGAACCATAGTCTGAAGTTTCTGTTGAGGATCCATGAGCCCAAGCATCCATATTCGTTTTACCAATAATAATTGCTCCAGCATCCAAGAGTTTTTTTACAACAGTTGCATTATAAGGAGGAATAAAATTATCTAAAACTTTACTTGAGGCAGTTGTTCGAATACCTTTTGTGCAAAAATTATCTTTAATGCTTATGGGAATACCTAAAAGAGGCTTGGCTTGAAAGGCCTCGCCTTGCGAAGCCAAATGATCAGCTTTTTTTGCCTCTTCAAGAGCTTCTTTTTCAACAACAGTTATAAACGCGTTAAGCTGTTTATCGTGTTTTTTAATCTGCTCAAGGCATGCTTTTGTAAGCTCTACTGATGAGAATTTTTTACCTTTTAGACCTTCTCTTGCTTCTTTGATTGTTAATTCATTAAGTTTCATATTATTAAGTGTCATACCGAATTTAGTTCGATATCTTATTTCTTTAAGAGTTATATACTGAAACAAGTTCAGAATGACATCAAGAATCTAGTATCGCCTCCACCTTGAAAAAACCATTATGTTTATTTTTTGCATTTGACAAGACTTCTTCTTGAGATAATGAAGGTGAAGTTGTATCGTCTCGTGAAATATTTTCAAGACCGGTTACTTGGCTTGTGGGATTTATGTTTTTAGTTTTTATCTCTTCAAGTTTGCCAACATAGGTAAGAGTTTCTTCTAACTGTTTCTCAAATTTTTGTTTTTCATCCCTAGAGAGAGTCAGATTTGCTAATTTTGCAACGTGTGATACATTTATTTTCATTTTATTAATTATATCGAAATGCCAAGACGTTTCGCAATTGATTTATGGGCTTGCCATTCTAGTGAGTCGTCAAGTGGGGAAAGGTCAATAGTTTTTTTGTATTTTTTTTCTAAGGCTAATTTGATTAGCAGATCAGCAAAATGTGGATTTTTTGGCAATATCGGCCCATGCAAATAACTACCAAAAGTATTTTTATAAAAAGCGCCCTCAGTTTTATCTTCTCCATTATTCCCAAAACCTTTTATCACCTTTCCTAAAGGCTTAATATTTTTCCCAAGATATGTTCTTCCTCCATGATTCTCAAAACCAACGAGAGTCTTTTTCATAATGTCATTCTGAGCATAGCGAAGGATCTCTGGATTCTTCACTTCGTTCAGAATGACATCTGGAGTTTCAGCAACAATATTCCCAATCAATCGTTTGGTATTTTTACCTGGATTTTCAGTATAAAGATCTAATATTCCTAATCCATCAATTATTGTTCCATCTGCCTCTTTGTAATATTTACCTAAAAATTGGTATGCTCCACATATATAAAGTCCTGGAATTCCATTCTGTATCATTTCTTTCAATATATTTCTTTTTTTTCTTAGATCATCAGAAACAATTTTTTGTTGCTGATCTTGTGCTCCGCCCATAAATAAAAAGTCACATTTTCTTAAATCTTCTATCTTAAACCCCAAATCAAGTCTTAGAATATCAACATTTATCCCTCTCCATTCACAACGCTTCTGAAGAGTAATTATATTCCCCTGATCACCATATGTAGACATTAGTTCTGGATATAACCAACCGATGACTAGCTTGTAGTTCATAACATTTCACCTTTGTCTTGCTGAATTTATTTCAGCATCTAAAATTTTCAATATTAAGATCCTGAAACGAGTTCTTGATAAAACAAAGTACTATAGAATCTTTTTTCCGGTTAATATCTTTCTTACCTCAAGCATAGCTGAATAAGTAGGCAAGATATATAAAGTTTTATCTTCTGGAAGTTGTTTTAAGGTTAAGGAAATTGCTTTACTTAAATCTCCTTCTATTTGGAAATTAATATTTGAATTTTTCATTGAAAATTGAAAATTGAAAATTGAAAATTTACCGGCATATTTTATTCGTAACGCCATGTCTAAACATCTATCGCCAGAAATGACAATTTTATTAAGTTTAGGGACATAGACTTCAAAATCTACATCCCAAATCCACGAAACATCACGACCATCAGGAATACGATCGTTCAAAACTAACAAAACATTTTTAGCACCTAAATTTGCAACAGTCCTTAATGACTCGTTAAAGCTAATAGGATTTTTAGAAAGTAAGATCTTAACTTTTTTTCCCAAAACATTTATTTCCTCTTGTCTTCCGAAGGCAGGAGTAAATTCTTGCAAAGCAGAATTTATGTAATTTTGGCTTATTCCTAGTTTGTCAGCCAAACAAATAGCTGCATGGATATTGTACCGATTGTAAACTCCTTGAAGAGGATAAATAGAATGTGTAGATATATCAAGGCTCGGACGTTTAAGTTTGCATTTTTTACATTCCCAATCTCCAAGATGAGAGTAATAAATAGAGTTATAATAAAGTTTTGAGTTGCAATTTGGACAATATGTAGAATCAACAGCATGTTGATGAGATGTTTGACGAAGTGTATTATCATTTAACCCGAAATAAAATACAAAGGTGTAGCTACTATTCAACTTGGGAGGTGGATTAACTTGGGCTCCTAGGGAAGAAACTTGGGGATCGTCAGCATTAAGGATAATGGTAGTTTTATTTTTCAAATTTTTAATTGCCTTTTGCCACCTGTTGGCAATTATATTCACCTCCCCATATCTATCTAATTGGTCTCGAAATAAATTGAGAATAATTAAATAGTTCGGAGTAAATTCTTTTAATGCTAAAGGAAGAGTGTTTTCATCAACCTCAAAAACTGCAAAATCGTGGTTTATTGTTGAAAGTACGTTGCTATGTTGCAGCAGACTTGATGCAATACCATTGAGAAGATTAGCTCCGGCCTGGTTTTGGAATACCCTTTTACCACTTTTTTCCAAAATTGTTTGAATTAATTTTCCAGTTGTCGTTTTGCCGTTTGTTCCTGCAATAAGAATTATTTTCAGATGTTTATTTTTAGATAAAGTCTGTTTTATAAAGTTCTTGTTTAACGCTAGCGCAACATGCCCTGGCCAAGTCGACCCATGGCCAAGGTTTAGGTAACGACTAATTAAAGCAATGAGTTTTCCAAAATGTATAAGAAGAGTAGTCATGTTACATTGATCTTAATATTCTTACTCTTTCTTCAATGGGTGGGTGGGTGTTGAAAAGATTCGCGAACCAATTTCCTGTTATTTTGTCTTTGAATGGATTTGATATATACAAATGTGCTGTCGCGTTATTTGCGACTTCTAATGCTTCTTTATCTTTGCCTATTTTCTCCAAAGCTGAAGCTAATCCTTCGGGATAACGTGTGATCAAAACTCCCGCTGCATCAGCTAAAAATTCTCTTTTTCTAGAAACGGCAAGTTGAATAAGCGTTGCAATAAGTGGGGATAGAAGTGCCAGTATTATGCCTATTAACAAAAATATTGATTGTCCATTTCCCCTACCCCTACTTTGACGTCTTCCTCCATACCAAAGGCTTCTCATAAATATATCTGCAAGAAGTGCTACAAATCCAACCAATATTACTATAATCGACATGAGTCTAATATCAAAATTTTTTATATGAGATAATTCATGAGCAATCACACCCTCAAGCTCTACTTTATTTAACTTCTCTAAAAGTCCTGTTGTGACACATACAACTGCGTTTTTTGGATCACGCCCTGTTGCAAAAGCATTGGGAGCAGAATCTTGTATGATATATATTCTAGGCATCGGTAAACCTTCTGCGATACATAGATTTTCTACTGTTCGATAAACTAATGGATTGTCTTTCATAGATATCTGTCTTGCACCGGACATTCCCAAGATCAATTTGTCAGAATAAAAATAGCTTCCAAAACTCATGATACCTGAAATTATTAATGCAAATCCCGCATATGAAAGTGCGCCCTCACCAGAAGCTTTTGCGTAAGCATAAACAATGGTTGTTATAAAAGCAATAAAAAGAATTATTATAAACCAAGTTTTAGTTTTATTGGACGAAATTTGAGAGTATATAGTCATAAAGTCTATAATTATCATCCTGAACGAGTTTCAGGATCTAGTATGTAGAAGGTTTGGATGCTGAAATAAATTCAGCTCAACATCGTTAAGAAAACGAAACCTTGACATTTTTTCTTTCCTCTTGCCCAGCTTCAAAAAATTCACTTGATGCAAATCCGAACAAACGTCCGATATTTCCGCTTGGGAAATTAGCAAGTGTTGTGTTATAACTTCTTACGTTTGAGTTATAAAATTGTCTTGCATATGCAATCTTTGACTCAATATCAGACAACTCTTGCTGAAGCTCTAAAAAATTCTTACTTGCTTTAAGGTCAGGATAGTTTTCAGAGATTGCAATAAGACTTTTTAATGCTTGAGACAACATATTGTCAGACTCAGCCTTATCATGAGCTGTTTTGGCATGCATAAGAGAAGATCTGGCTTTGGTTACATTCTCGAGAAGCTCTCTTTCGTGTTTGGCGTAACCTTTGACTGTTTCGACCAAATTTGGAACTAAATCAATTCTTCGCTTTAGTTGTACGTCTATGCCACTAAATGACTCATCTATTCTAACTTTCCCTGACGCAAGGCTATTGTAGACCGATAAAACATATAAAGTAACAACAATGACTATTCCGACGATGATCCATACAGTTAAATCCATTTTATCTCACCCCCTTAGCCATTTTATAAAATCATTATAACTTAATGTGTTTAGAATGTCACTTTTTTTCGCCCATCCGCGCCTTGCCATAGCTACCCCATACTTCATAAGATCCATTTGCCACAAAGCATGGCTGTCAGTATTTATAACAAGCTTTACCCCATAGTCTACAGCATTTCTAATCAAATTATCTGGAAGATCAAGTCTTGTCGGCCATGCGTTAATTTCAAGCGCTTTATTATTTTTCAGACAAAATTCGTATATTTTTTCGAAATTTAAATCATATCCTGATCTAATGTTCAAAAGTCTCCCCGTTGGGTGAGTAAGTATCTTGGCTTTAGGATGCGATAGTCCCTGAATTGCTCTAGAAGTCATTTCGTTTTTATTCATTGAAAAAGCACTGTGAATTGAAACAAGTACAGCATCAAGTATATTCAAGCATTTATCAGATATGGCTAGATCACCATTGGATAATATATCTACTTCGAGCAATTTAAGTATACGGATATTTCTATTACTCGAATTAATTTGATCAATAATTTCGTTTCGTCTTGATATCAAAGTATATATTTCATCTTTCGTATGTTTGGAAACACTCGGATTATGTTCAGAAAAGCCCAAATATTCATAATCTAAATCTATGGCTTTTTGTGCCATTTCTTTTATTGAATTTTTGCCCATGTCATGGCTTGGTTCTATAGGAAAATTAGAATGGAGATGAAAGTCTCCTTTAATATCACCTAGTTCAACCAAATTTGGAAGAGTATGCTTAATTGCAAGCTCAATCTCGCCTGTATCTTCTCTCATCTCTGGAGGAATCCATGACATCCCAAGAGCTTTATAAAACCTCTCCTCTGTGTCGTAAAGTTCTAATTCGGAGTTTTTGACTTTGAGGTTTTTGATCCCACGCTCAGACAAAGAGAGCCTTTTTTTCAATGCATACTCCCTAAGATGAACATTGTGATCTTTGCTGCCTGTAAAATGCTGAAGTAAAGCCCCAAATCCATTTATAGGCTGCACCATGAGGTCAATTTGCTTACCCCCATTAGTTAAAATTGAGGCTGTTGCTGGACCTTGTTCTATTATTCTTTCTTTATAAGGGTAAGATATAAAATGCTTGATAGCTTCTTTTGGGTTGTCTGAGGCAACAGCTATGTCAATATCTCCAACTGTTGGCTTCATCCTTCTCAAGCTCCCCAAAGGTGTGGCATGCGTAATATTTTTTGACTCCAGTAAATAAGAAACGAGCTTGTCCGCAAGTTCATATGCAAACGGCAGAACCATTCTTTTTGATTTTCCTTTTCCTTCTTTGAATTCTGTTATTGATCTTAAGATATCACTCTGAGATTTTTCACCAAAAGTCGGCAAACGAGCAATTTTTCCATCTTGTGCAATTTTTAGAAGATCATCTATGGCTGTTTTTGGGTTCTTTAAAGAGAATTCGACTGCTAATTTATACGCCTTTTTAGGACCTATAGTTGGTATTTCTATGAGCGCGAAGACGCCTTTTGGAATTCCTTTCAAAACCCAATCAAAGTGTTTTACGCGTCCTTTTCTAAATAGTTCCTCTAGTCGTTCTCTAATGGTTGGGCCGATTCCGGGTACAGATTCTAATTTTTTTTCTTTATAAAGATCTTTTAATTCTGATGTTAATCCGTCAACTGCCTCAGATGCTTTCTGATAAGCGAGCATTTGAAAGTAATATTTTTTTTCATTTTTGATTGCATAGGAAGCGGCAATATCTCTAAAAAGTTTTGCTATTTCTTGATTACTCACTAAAGAATCATAACAAAGCATTGCTTAAAACTCAATGATCTGCTAGAATATTTATAAAGCAAACTTGCTTTTTACTATAAAATTTCACCGTTGCGTTAAAGTGTCGGTGCAATGTAACAATTAAGGAAGAATCGTTGGGAAAGAAACGAAGTTTCTGTCCCATTTGGGGGTCGTAGCTCAGTTGGCTAGAGCGCTTCCCTGTCACGGAAGAGGCCGCGAGTTCAAGTCTCGTCGACCCCGCATATAAAAACCACATCTTCTGCCTAAGAATTTATAACCCCTGCCTGGAAAGGAGTATTATGCCAAGGAAAAAATTTAAAGTTCAAGCCAAACCCAGAGAAGAAAAAGGATTTTTAGAAAATATCTTAAATGTTTTTAAGCCTGGAGAATCTTACACAAATCTAATATTGGGAGCAGTGGTTGTAATAGCTATTGGAATTGGTTTTTTGATTTTTATTCGAGACAATAGGCAGGAAACAAGCTCAACTACAACTGAAGAGAATGAAATAGAAGAAGAAAAAGATAAAAACACTTCTTCAACTTACACGGTAAAAGCTGGCGACAGTTTGTGGAGTATTTCTGAGGAAAAGTATAAAACAGGATATAATTGGACGGAAATTGCAAAAGTAAATAACCTTGAAAATCCAAGTATTATTGAAGTAGGGGATAAATTAAAATTACCAAATGAGGCAGAAACTACCAAACCAACACCATCGCCAACTATATCTGAAAAAGTATTATTAAACGGCGAAATAACAGAAAATAAGTATACCATAAAAGAAGGCGATAATCTTTGGAATATTGCGGTAAGAGCTTATGGTAATGGTTATAGATATGTTGAAATAGCCAGTGCGAATAAAATTGCAAATCCTAACTTAATATATCCTAAGGTTGTACTTATTATACCAAGATAATTCTGTTTTTCTAAATGCAATGTGTTAAAATAATCCCAAGAAGACTATATTCGCGGGATTAGTACACCGGTAGTATGCTACCTTCCCAAGGTAGAGAAGCGAGTTCGATTCTCGTA
>CAYJRY010000042.1:0-10432 GCA_964372855.1 uncultured Gammaproteobacteria bacterium
ATGCAACCCAGTATCCGAGTTTACTTCGTTTTGAGATTTTGGAACTTCCTCAACCCTTACTGTCCGCACAACTCCCGTATAGTGTCCTAGTGTATTTTCAGCGGTAAATTCATTGAAAAAGTTCTCAATCGCGTTTCTATATCCCAATCTTCTTTGCGCATTTGCTTCCTTATCTGCTACACCAAAAAGTTCCTGTCTATATTTCCCCATAAGATCTTCTGGAATTTTTCCGCCCATAGTCTCAATAGCCAAACGAATCTTAAGAAGTGTTCGCATTGCATCTTTATTCCAGAAAAACTCAGGCGTTTTTGTCTCAACTGTCACCCCCAAAGAATCAACTGTTGAGGTTACGCTGCGTATTAGTCCTGCATGCACAACTTCTTTGCCATCACTTTGATACTCAAGTTTCGGATAACTATGATTAAGCACTGATTCATGAATTGCATCATACCCATCTTTCCCAAATCGATCTATATAGTAATCTTTGTTTTCTTCAATAAATCTTGCGCTGACAAGAGGATGATCTTTTGACGCCTCAAACCCCTTTGGTGCTTGGGCACAACCAGTTGTATAACCCAAATCATGATCAATCATTACCTGGTGAATTAGTACTTCATCTTTTTGGGAAACGACAAGGCCTTTGTCTCTTAGACTCTCAATCATTTGTTTCGCGAATCGAATATTGCCATTTACAATATGTCGCAGGCCATGATCAGATCCTGAAAATACATCTTTATCACCCATGTGCTGATAAAGCATTTTTAAGGCATTATCCCTAATAAGTTCGTAGGAGGAAGTAACATTTTCTGTTCCGAATGCTTTTCCATAAAGATTACTAAATTCGGTTATTTCTTGCGTTATTGTGGCAAATTCTTCTTGAGTAAGGTCTCCTTTTTCAAGAAATCCCCTTATTTCTTCATTTACCTTTCCTGCAATTTCAGAATATTCTTGAGGAGTATCATTAATCTCAGCTTTCAAACCAAGTCTAACAACCATCTCTGTCCCAATAAGGGTGGGGTCAACTAATTTTTTATCTATTTTTTCCTGAAGTTCCTCATATGCCCTGCGTTGAGCTACCTCGTGTTCTAAAGGAGTTTTTTGGCCTTTGTGGAATTTATTAACCAACCCTTCTTTGTATTGATCTTTACAAACTTTTTTTTGATCTCTATGCTCTTTTACTTTTGCTTAATATTCTTCCCTTTAATCTATCTTTAACGAACTGCCAATAGACTCTTTTCTAGCTTCCAAAGGCTTATCATTTTGTCTAGCATCAGGCTTGGAGGATAACAAAGGTTTCTCTAATAATTCTACAGGAGCTTCCATTAAATATTAGTGTAGGGAATAAAAATGTTATTTACAAGAGGTTTTACTTCGTATTAAATCTATTCATTGCCCTATCAAGGCCTTCTTCAAGACTAGTTTGGATTGCATTTGATCCTCTTTTAATAAGCTCTTTTATTTTTCCTTTTTCTGAAGATGTAAAACTCGATAGAACAAAATCCTCAACATTCTTTAATTTCGAACTTCGAACTTCGAATTTCAAATTTCTTTCCCCTGTTCCCATTCTAAATCTCCAAAATTTATCTGTTGTTAATAAGGATATAATTGACTCAACTCCATGGTGTCCTCCTGCTGCTCCGCCAAACCTAATCTTCATACTGCCTAACGGTAAATCTATGTCATCATGGACAACCCACACATCAGGAGATAGTATTTTGTAGTAAGTAGTCAGTAGACTAACGGCAAGGCCTGAATTATTCATGTAAGTTTTTGGTTTGGCAATTATTACTTTTTCCAAATCTCCATGTCCGGGTTGCCATTCAATCTGTGCAATTTCACTTTTAAATTTAGAAGAATTTTCCCATACAGTATTTCCAACACTTTCAAAATCCTTGAGGAATTTTTCAATTACCATGAATCCTAAGTTATGACGCGTTTTTTCATATTTTTCTCCCGGATTTCCAAGTCCAACAATAAGTTTCATAAACCATTCTATTCTAGCTTTAACCTCTCTGTTTATCAAGAATCAAAACAATCCCAATTGTTTTTCGCTGTCTTTTTTAACGAAAAACTCTGGTTCTTCTTTCCAAATTCTTACTTTCCCATACTCCCCATCAAATCCTGGATCTATTTCTATATCCCCTCTTCTTACTTTCAATACTCCCTCAGCTATTTTTCTTCCGAATAATTTCTCTATATCTGATATTTCAGATTTTAAGAGAATCTGAATTTCTGATCCTAATTTTGTGCACATTTCATCAAATTTTGCCTTAACTTTCTCACTATTTGGAAGTGATTCCAAACTTTCAGCAATAATTTCAATCAGAGGAACAAGTTTGACATATTTCGGGTGTATCCCTTTAGGATCCTTAATCCATTTCACGCCAAGACCATCAACTTCTGAGTCTCTTATTTCAAAATCAGCTTTATCATGACTTAGTTGTTGCACTCGAAACATTACCCCTTCAGTGAGCAATCTTTTGCAAGATGGACAGATATTTCCGTCTTTTTTTATACTAATTGGGCTTTTTTTAATACCACAAAGTCTATGTCCGCTATAATGATACTTCCCCTCTTCTGGATAGAATTCAATTGTATAAGCAACACGAGGCGAATTTTCCATCTTCCATCTTCCATCTTCCATCTTCATTGGGGCAACTATAGCTTTTCCAATATCTGAATAATTTAGCGTATCTAGACTTTTGTCTATACTAAAAACCGTTGCTTCTCTTGCCATTTTAGGGCTTGAGTGTGCATCAGAAAAAGACAAAATAGAGCGATTCTCAAGTTCTGAAATCTGCCAGTTCATAAGAGGATCTGAGGAAATTCCTGTTTCTATTCCATAAATATATCTACTCAATTCTCTAAAACATTCCTCCAAAGACTCAAATCCAGATGCGGATCCATAAATACCAAAATGCGGCGTCCAAGCATGGCAAGGAATAAGAATAATTCTTTTATCTATTTCTAAAACAAGCTCCAAAAGATCATGAGAAGTAAGTCCTATTATTGGACGACCATCAGAGGATAGATTGCATCCTCTTCTTATCAAAACTTGATTAATTTTGTCAGCAATATCTAGACTTGGAATGAATAATAGATTATGAATTCTTCTTAATTTTTCTCCCTGTTTATAAATATTCGCAATCTCAGTAGTTAGTATAAATCTAACATTGTCAACTTTTAACTTTTCACTTTGAACTTTTAACTTGTAAATTCCCTCACTAGTTTCTTCTAGCTGATTTTTTATTTCCCGAAACCACAAAGGATGCGTCCAATCCGAAGTTGACAAAAGATGTATTCCTTTTTTTGCCGCCCATTTTGCCATTTCAGGAAGTATCATTTGTTGAGAAACCGCGCGTGAGTATTTACTATGTAAGTGCAAATCTGCTACAAAGTGCATATTTTCTATTTTAACATGATAAAAAAGCTGTCCCACCAAAACGCTCCGTGAGCCGTATTCGAATAGAATTGAAAAGGCGAACGGCAAGTGCGTGTGGGACGCGGGAGTATTTGGAGTGAAGATGTAAATCCGCCACAAATTCCATAAAAAAATCAAATATTAAAAATAAAATCTCAAATCTTATCTAGCTTGAGATTTCTTCATTGTTATAATGCTTGCAGCTAAGATTCGAGCTAATTCATTAGCCTCTAACATTAACTTTTCAGTCATGGAATTATCCATAAGTTCTTTTAGCAAGTCTAACCAATATATCACCTCGTTTGCACTTTTTAAAGCATTACTATAAAAGTTTATATAATCTTTTCTGCTTGAGGCAGAATTCGCTTCTTTCATATTTGCTCCTATCGAGCACGAGCTTCTAATTAATTGATCTGCAATAATCCAAAATTGACGTTTGTTAGGAAATGTTTCTGTAAACTTAATGATGTTGACTGAAAATTTTAAAGCTATCCTTACGAAATCGTTTTTTGTTTTCATCTTTGAGATTTAATTTTTTATTTTTTATTTTGTTGCTTGTACATAGAGATTAGCTCTTTTACTGTTGTTGAATCTTCTGCGCGTTTATCTCTTCCCCTAAATGAAATTAACCGTGGGAAGCGAAGCGCGTATCCGGGCTCTTTTACACCGTCACTCATGACAACGCCTGCTGTGTGAATAGGGCTTCGTGTTATTTCATCAGCTAATACTTCAATAACAATTGAAGGCCGAATCCAAACAGATGGAACAATCAATGAATTAACTCGTGCTGGTTTATGATCAACTTTTATCTTATCAGCCCTTTTATGGATCTCACGCCATTCCTCATCTGTAAGACCTGTTCCTATCTTTGTAACAGTCACAAATTCATCAGATTTATCATCATATAGCCCAACCAATAGTGATCCTGCGCCAAATTCAGTTCTTTTCCCTTTTCCATAAATGTATCCTAAGATAACACAATCAACTGTATCATGAAGTTCACCTGCTGAATGCCTCTTAAGCTTTACCCAATTGAAATTACGGCCACCTGCTTCATAAAGCGAGTTAACCCTCTTTACCACAACGCCTTCAAGTCCTTTTGATATAGCGTCATCCAGCATCAGCTGAAGCTCGGCAGGGGTATGGAGAATTTTTCCGGGAGATGGGATAAGAATTTCATCTGCCAAAACTTTCTTTTTAAGAATCTCCATTCTTTCAACAAGCGGTGCGTCAAGAAGTGATTTTCCATCGACGTACAAAATGTCAAAAACAAATGCTCTTAAGGGAAGATTTTTTGCTATTTCTTCGATGTTGTGCTTTCTTCTTCTTTTTGTAGTTTCTTGAAAAGGCAGAAATTCTTCTGACTCTTTCTGATATGCCAAAGCTTCTGTATCCAAAATTACTGTTTTAGCTTTTACTTGCTTGAGTGTTCCAGCTATCAGTTCTGGAAACATGTGGGTCATATTTTCAAGGTTTCTAGAAAACATGCTCACTTTGTTGCCATCTTTATGAATTTGCACCCTAAACCCATCATATTTAGGCGTTGAATGGATACCCTCATTATTCAATGACATTTTTTCAAACACTTTCTCAGGAGTAGTGAGCCTCTCGCAAAGTTCAGATCTAATTGGCCTGCCAACAGAAACTTTTAGTTTTTGCACTTCTTCCAATCCTTTGCTTTTTAAAGTACTTCCAATCAAGCCTAAATCTGATGTTTCGTTATATGCCTTTTCCAAAAGTTTTCTTTTACTCCTGTCTCCAAGAATTGCTAAGGCTAATCCATCCAAAACTGTTGGGTCACCAATTCCTAATCTAGTATTTCCAAGAGGAATTCGAACTAAATGCTTGGCGGAAACTGGATCAAGGCTCCTAAGAAGGTCAGATAAAAGTTTTTGTCTTTTCTCAACCGTCCCCTCGCCAGATGTTTTCGCAATCGCTACTAAAGTATTAAAAACCTCCTCAACGGTAAGCTTTTCGACTTTCGTTTTTCGCTTTTCGCTTAGCTGTTGCGCGACCAATCCCATATCACCTAACTTACCATACATTTTTAATACATCTTCTTTTTTTGAATCATACGCAGCAGCTAAAGCCTGAGCAACATTTTTTTCAGCCATTCCTATCTCAACTGGGGCAAAAAATGGCGCGACTCTTCCTTGGACGAGATAAATAATCTCATCTATTTCACTGCTTTTAGCTTTTTTAAAAAGTTCAGAAAGAATATCGATTAAGGCAAGACGAGAGGAGGTTTGTTCTAACTTTTCAAAGTATAATGAAAGTTCCGAAAATTTCATAAACTAAATTTTCTTCTGGCAATACCAGATCTAGCTTCGCTAGACAAAATATTAACAAAGTTCTGAAAAAGTCATATGGAAGTTACTGGCTTTTATGTTAATTTCTCCTTTTCTATCGGTTTAAAAATCAATTTTGCCTCAGATTCACCATCGACATTCTTTTGTATTTGCAATTGTAAATGTTCTTTAAAATCTTGAGCAATAGGAATAGTGCTCAATAATTCAGGTTTAATTTTATCTAATTGCTGATCATCTAATTTTAATAATTCTTTAAGCTTTTCACGAACATCAGGTATTTTAAGAACGTCATCATTAGATATCACTTGCAGTTTTTCTTTATCTAAAAGTCTAATACGCCATTCAGGCGTTACGTGCCCATTATCGCCAACTGTCGGAAGTTCAATCCAAACTTGTAGTCCCATATCGTAGACATCTAAGAGCCAATTTACGTCAAAGACAAATAGAAATACTCCTTTTATATGCTTTTCATCATTAAGTCTTAATCTGGCTTTCCGAACTTCGTCTATTGAACTTTTTTGCTCTTGTAAATAAAGAGGGTCCAAAATTCTCCACTTAGCCACTTCATCTCCTTCTCGAGCAGCTTGTAAAAAGGGTCGCATTTCTTTAATGTTTATGTTTTTACCACCCTCAGAATTAGATCCAATAAAAGCATCTTCTAAGGGAGACAAAAGATTATGAAGAATGAAATGGGGAGCTTCTGGTGGAGCTTCAATTTTAGCTATGTCTGTTACGTCTGACATAAATGATCTGTATTACATTGCAATACCCTTATTAACTAGAATAATCTAAAATGATCTTATTCTCATTGATCTTTCATTGCCTCGCTACCTGAGAAGATTTCTTTTTCTCTTATGGAGTGAGGACGAAGATGTAGCTTTTCTTCTAGACCCCTTTCTCTAAAAAGAGAAATATATTCGTTGGTTAAGTCACGTATTTCCCCAGTAACTTTGTCTCTAGCAGGAATTATTTGTTTATTTTCCGGATCCAAAGTACCCAATATTTTCGGATCCCTTATAGTCTGATGGGTTGTTGGATTAATGTCTTCCAGACTAAAAAAAACGTTCTCAGGGATCCCAAGCAAAGACCCCATTGTCAAACCTGCGCCCATAACTCTCCTTTTCTGTCTTTCTCTTATAGCTTCCTTAAGAGTAATTCTGCCGCTTAGTACTCCATCAGGAATATACCACTCCCCTTCACTTGTAGGAGTATAATCTGATGTAGATCCTATCCAATCATGCTCCTGAGGAGTCATTAACCATCCAATAAGTATCCTTTTTTTCATAACAAATACTCTATCCCATCACATATCTTGCACCTTTGGTGATACCGTGTTTTTTGATTATACTGTTTTTAAGAAGCCCTTTCAATTCATTAAGAATTGTATCTTCAGAAACCATAGGGAAAAGTTCTGAAAAAGCTTTATTTTGGAGATATCCTGTTTTTTGGATATATTCTATAATTTTAAGTTGGCGGTCTGTCAAAAGAAGTGGTTTTCCGCCAAGTTTTTCTCTTAGCTTCCCATCAACTGAAATTTTCTCAACTTTATCTTTTATCTTAGAAAGCTCAATTGACAAACCTTCTGTAAAATACTCAAGCCAAAAAGTCAAATCTCCTTTATTTTCTTCAACACTCTGAAGCGCTTTATAATATTCAGAAGCATTAGAGTCAAAATATTCCTCCAATGAAAAAAACTTTCTTATATCATATCCTTCCAAAAACAAAATTAGAGTTGATAAAGCTCTTGCGACTCTACCATTTCCGTCCAAAAAAGGATGAATTCTTGCTAGTTCATAATGAACAATTCCCGACTTCAAAACAGGGTGTATATCTTGACTTTGTGGCTTAGAGATAAATGCAATTAAATCTTTGATTTGGGTCGAAATCTCTTTTGCTTCAGGGGGGCGATATGACACCTCAAGTGTTTGATTATTTTTTATTACAACTTGTGTTTTTCGAAAAGTCCCGCATTTTTCCTCAGGCAAAATCTTATTAACAGTTATTTTATGAATTAACTTAATCGAATCTTCGTCAATTTTGAATTTTGAATTTTGAATTTTGAATTTGTTAATGTATTCCATCGTCTTTCTGTAATTAATAACTTCCTGAATATCTCTTTCCCTTGCGACTATGCTTTTTCCTGCCAAGACTTTTTCCGCCTGATCAAGATTGAGCTCATTTCCCTCGATATGCGTTCCGTAGTGAACTGTCCTGACAAGTGCATCTTGTCTAAACTGTTTTTCGTAATATGGAAGAAGAGGTGCATGATCTATTACCTCTTTACACGCCTCAATAATACCAATGTTTTTTAGGATTTTGTTAGTAATTGTGAATTTTGGTAAATACATAATAGAGACACGTAACATGAAACAAGAGACACGTTATCTTGATTGAGATTTATAGAGTTTCCACTGTATCGTACTGGCTTTGAGTTAAATATTTCCTTCTATATGAAAAGTCCAAATAATATTCTACTTCGGATAGAGAGCCTAGTGCAATTGAGAGAAAACGACGAAATTCATTTTTGTTATTTCTAGCGTAACCTTCAATAATATTTGCAGGCACTGATAATGCTACTCTTCTTAATTGTGAAGTTAAACAATATAATTCTTCCTTCGGAAAATTGATAGTTAAATCGTAAATTAAGTTTACAAGTTCATCTGCGAATTTCCAAACTAACAAATTCTTATAAGAAGCGTAGTTCATGTCTTTACGTGTCCCGTGTCTCGTGTCACTTGTCACATGTCACTAATATTTAATTAACGCATATTTCCCGACAAAATGCAATTTATGAGTTGAAAATATTGAATAACAAATGATATCATACCAAATGAATGGAAAACAAACAGTTTGAAACCAACAAGGCAAAACAGAAGCGTTTACACATAGAAGTTCTAAGACAAATGTTGACTCTTGTAACCTCAGGTTTTGGCTTGGTTGCTGCTCTTTCTTGGAATAATGTAGTTCAGGAGTTTGTTAATAGCTATATTAAAAAATGGCTCCCTGATGGGAGTGGTATTTTATATCTTCTTTTATATGCAATTGTTATAACAACACTTGCAGTTACCTTCACATTCCAAATAAGTAGACTTATCCAAAAATTACAGACGGAAAAATAAATGAAAATTCTTATTAAGCGGTTGAGAAGAATTTTTATTTAATTTTATATATTTTTTTCTGACTTCCGATCGTACTTGATCGTTGCATACGCAACTATCACAATGGCCAATGCTAGTATAGCTAGTGTTAAATAAAAATAAGCTAAGTTATCAAAAATCATCTTACGCAATCAACTCTTTCATCGTCTTCGGAATTTCATCTGCCAAATCTGAGGCGTTGAAGTAGTAGCCGACTTTTTTAAATAGGCTTTCTCCTGCTTTTTTATTAATATAAGAACCAGCGCAAGCGGACAAAAACGCATCATTTTTGCAATATAATCCAGCAACTAATCCCGCCAAAACATCTCCGGTCCCGCCTTTGGTCATCCCAGCATTTCCTCCACTAATCTCAACGCATTCTTTTGAAGAACAAACAATATCTACTTCTCCTTTGAGAAGAATAACGCAATTATATTTTTTTGCCAATCCCCTAATGTCATCCTGAGCGAAGTGAAGGATCTCATGAGATTCTTCGGACGCGTCAGATGCGGCACTCAGAATGACGTTGTTGAATAGAGTTTCAAACTCTTTCTGATGAGGTGTAAGTATCGCGTTTTGAGGGATAAATTCTGGCTCTATCATTTGTAAGCTCCCAGCATCAATTACCCACTTCTTTTCTTTATACTTAAAAAGTAAATACTTTGTTAAATAATATGTTTGCTCTCCTTCATCTTTTAACCTGTCAATCTCTTCTAAATTTTTAACTTTTAATTGTGATTTTTCATTTTTAATTTTTAATTTTTCATTTCTTACCATTCCTGGGCCTATAAGAACACAGTCTGCTTCTTGAATATAATCCTCAATTTGATTTCTAGCAACCACAATTCCATCCCTGAATTCGGTTTTCACTTTTTGGACAATCTGATTATTCTCAGGAACAGATGAATAATAAACCATATCCACAATTCTTGATGCGACTTTTAAAGACCATAATGATGCAGCATGAAAAAGTTCAGATCCGCCAATCAACATTAACTTCCCATTTTGTCCTTTGTGAGATGTAGGTGGTGGAACATATAGATTTCTAAGACCTTGAGGACTAAATGTTTGCATAAAATATCTATAATTGTAGATAAATTGTTAAATTGTTATATTGCTAAACAAAATAATCAAATTAACAATACAGCAATGAAACAACATCAGTAATGTTATCTATTCTGTAATTCTATCATATCTATAGTCTTTAGGATTTCCTTAGGTATAAATTCCTTGTGTGTGGTTGTTATAATCGTTTGCTGATTAAGCGCCATATCTAATACCAATTTTATATGCTCACTATCAAGCTCGGAAAAAATATCATCTAAAAGTAAAAGCGGGTGTCCTAAATTGTTTTCAATTAGCAAAATTTCAAGCAATTTTAACTGAAGAATAGCGAGGCGTTGCTGACCTCTTGAGCCAAAAAGTCTCATATCATGAGTCGTTTTTAGTCTATCATCAAACATTGAAACAAAAAAATCATCTCTATGTGGACCTATCAAAGTTACGCCAGTGGCAATTTCAGCGTCATTATATTGTATTAATCTTTCTTTAGAAATAACACTTTT
>CAYJRY010000043.1:0-10324 GCA_964372855.1 uncultured Gammaproteobacteria bacterium
AGTATCAAGTAATTAGTTCATAACTTTCATGATTGAAAAAATTCATGAGAGGGTAAGCGTTATTACGAGTTACAATCGTGATAAGGGTGAGATAACCATACATAAATTACGCTGGAACGGATACGATTACAGAATAACAAAACTGGGTTACCATCATAAGACACGAGAGGGACGAAATATTTATCACATCTTTCACGTTAATAACGAATCTCTCTCATTCAAACTACAACTTGATACGGAAACTCTAGTATGGTGGATATTGGAGGTGTCTGATGGAAATCCAGATTAATCACAACAAACCTCTTATCATGCATATTGATCTTAATAGTTGCTTTGCCACAATTGAGCAGCAGGCTAATCCTTTACTTCGCGGAAAGCCATTGGTTGTTGCTGCATATGATACGCCAAATGCTTGTATTGTTGCCCCATCTATTGAAGCAAAAAGACTAGGCATAAAAACAGGAATGAGAATACGCGAAGCATGGCTTTTATCAAGAGATATTATTGTGAGAACTCCTGATCCTCAAAAGTATAGAGATGTGCATATGAAGTTTAAAAACATCTTCAAAGAATATAGTCCAGATGTTACTCCAAAATCCATTGATGAGGCAATAATTGACTTTTCTCCAGTTGAGCAGTGGAAACCTGACCTTATAAGGATAGCAAGGGAAATTAAACAAAGAATCAAAAGAGAGATTGGAGAATGGATTGTTTGCAGTATTGGCATCTCAACTAATATGTTTCTTGCAAAACTCGCTGCTTCACTTCACAAACCAGACGGATTGGATCTTATAGATCATGGTAATCTATTGGATATTTATAAACACGTTGGACTTCTTGACTTAAATGGAATAAATGTTCGATATCAGGCGCGATTAAATATGCACGGTATCCATACACCACTTGACTTTCTCAACACTCCGCTTGAGATTCTTGAAAAACAAGTTTTTAAAAGCATTGTAGGCAGATACTGGTATCAAAAATTACGCGGTTTCGAAGCAGATAAAAAAGAATTTCCAACAAAGACAATTGGACAGCAGTATGCTTTGAAAATTCCAACTGCAGACAGGAAAGAATTATCAAGACTTCTTATGAAGTTATGCGAGAAGATGGGAAGGAGATTAAGGCGAAAATCTTTAACAGCAAGAGGAATCCATTTCTGGGCATTATATAAAGATCATAGTCATTGGCATAGAGGTCGCATGATGGAGAGCAAAATGTATACAACATTTGAGCTCTATAGGCACGCGCAAATAGTTTTCAATCAACAACCATTTATTAAGCCAATTACCCATATGGGAGTATCGTGTTATGAGCTCTCTTCTTACAATAAGTTTCAATTAGGGTTATTTGAAGAGGTATGCGCAAAAGAAAGAAGAGCAAGCGAAGCGATGGATAGGATAAATGATAAATATGGAGAGTTTACAATTACGCCTGGAATAATGATGGATATGGATTCATTAATTTTGGATAGAATCGCATTTGGAGGAGTTAAAGAATTAGAAGATCTGTATTCCGACCCAATATCCGAATTCTATTGACGATCCGGGATTTGTTCCATTTACATTTCCGATTACACACTCGGAGTGTTAGCCGTTGACACAAGGGGTAAAGGTTTAACGTCAACAATCAATCCTGGCATAGCTAAACGTCTTGGGAGAGGTTTATTAGATTCAAGTTCAAATATTCTAACAGAGCTACGTATTTCTGGCTTATGAGCTTCTAATCTGTGTTTATAGCGTGTCATATTGGGTAATCCGTCTATTATTGGACTTTCTGCGTAACCGAATATACCTTTTCTTATGGCAGGAAATGTGACAGTGTGATAACTACGGTTCTCAGTTTCTTTTTCTATCTCAACAAACCAAGTAGTGTCATCTAACGGAATCATAAATTCAGATGTACTTGCCAATTTGACATTAGCAAGCTGGGCAGAGTTTAACTTAAATGCCAAAGGTTGTTTTTCTTTAGCTTTTGCAATTGCCCCAGCAACTTTTGTTAAAGTATCAGGATTTGAGTCAGGAACATACATAATTATTGCATTGTTGTCAACCGTTATGACAGGAGACTTATTATCTAATACTTCCAAATTTAGCACTAATATCATTTTTTCTAATGCTCCATTTGCAGCTAGTTCTTCTCTTAATATCTCAAAACCTTGTCGTAGTTTGTCCTCAGATATTGCCATATAAATTCTTGTTGCTTTTTCTATACCAAAGTCAGGTCTTTCCCTACCATATATACTTAGCTTTTTCCCTGCATCGGTAGTTTCTTTCTTTGACGAAGCCCAGTACGGCAGAGAGCTATCTTTAGGATATCTTTGTCTTATTTCTTCAGCAAATTTCCTGACCTCTTGTTTGTTAAGTATAGAATCAGAATAAATGAATTTATAGGGACTTTCTGTTTTTGCTTTCTCCCTTAAATCTTTAATTTGTTTAATCTGTGTATTTGCAATTGGTTCCCATTCAAGACCGTCTAATTGTTTTCTAAATTCTGCCCAACCTTTTTCATTAATTACTTTTGATCCTTCCCCAGCGATAATTCTTAATGAATCTGGTGTAATTATTTGTTCAGGTCTTCTAACCTCAGCTGTCTCCAATGTTGAATCATTCATATTTACTCATACACATACTGACATTCGGTGAGGATAGAGTTTTTTTTATCTTGTGGTAAGCCGAGTATATCCAAGGTAGATGGATTTTTGCAAATATCTTTTGCTAAGACAATATGATTTGAAGTTAATTGCTGTTTTTGTAGCTGAGATATTGTTGATAGTATAGTAATCGGATGTACTCTATGCTTCTCGATCAGGTCTCTTAAGCTATTGCCTTGCGGATAATCCCAGCTTATAACTTTTATATTATTGCACTTTGCGAATTCCAATGCCTCAGAAGTCATTTTTGTGTTTGTCGCAAGCCACACCGAAGTTAAATTATTTTTTTCTTTTATATCATCAAATCTTGCTTTGGTATACAAAGATACATGTACATGACATTTAGTACCTAAATTGTTGTGAAATTTGCACTCAATCATTATATTCTCTTTATTATTTTTTGCTACTACGTCTATTTCATGATTTATACACCCACCGCTAAGAAATTGTCTAACTTGCGTTTGATATCCTTCTAATTTTAGAATTTCAGCTACATAATCCTCAAACGGAAATCCAGTTGGGCCCAAATCCAATATGCCTTGTTTGAGACTATACCTTGAACGAGAAAAAGGTTCGGAAGATTTACCTAAAAATTCTAAAATATGTTTGTAGATTTCCGATGTTGGTATTCCATTATAAAGTTTGCTTTTAATATGTGCAACAACCTGGCTATTTATAGAATCAGGGATTCGGGATCTTAGAATTGACTTTCGTAATTTTTCCTCACTAAATTCTTCTCTTTCTCCGGTTGATTTTGTTACTAACATATATTCATGGTAAATGTAATAAATCTAGTTTGCAAGTGGTTTAAATACAACAAAATTTTCATAACTTAGAACTTCTTTATAATTTGGATTATCTCTTAAATCCTCAATGATTTTCTCAAACTCTTTTGTTTGGGAATGGTTGGGGTTATTAAGTAGGAAAAGAATTAAACTAGCTTTTTCTATTCCATCTGGAATAGTTGTGATTCTTTGTCTCTGGGAAAGATGTGAGCCTAAGTTATTTGTCGCTGCAACAAAATATTCTTTTGGGATTTGGGTAAGAAATTTATTAATTACTTCTTTGTTTTTCTGGGGCTTTAAAAACATTTTGATATTTGGCTTTTTCGACCACGGAACTGGTCCAAGTAAATATGTTTGATATAAAATAGAAATTAATAAAAATAAAGTTATAAAATTTGTAGAAAATCTGGGAAAGATCTTCATGAGATTTTTTGTTCCATAAATCGCTGAAATAAATATAAAAGGAGTAATTGTAGCAGTATACTGATAATAAATCTGATGAAATGATGATCTGCCACTTAGAAGATTTATTCCTAGATCAGGCAAGGCAAATATTAGATATTGGGGTGAAAATAAAGATAAATATCCCAATGGCCCAAATAATTGCTTTAGATACTCAATTCTTTCTTTTTGCATAACAATTGAAAATGTTTTTTCAGGTCTAGCTAATACGTTTTTTATAATATTTGAAGGATTATCACCAAATTCTGAGTAAAAACTCAATGCGAAATGCTGTTTGCCTCTTGTGTTTGGAATTGCATGCCATATTAGAAAATAAAAGATAAATATTGAAATCAAAAATACTGCTATACCTGTTAATACTGCATACTTTTGCTGAGTTTTTGAAAAGATATTTTTTATCGTAATAAATAATCCAAAAAGCGCTGTTATTAACCATACTTGTTCTTTTGTTAATGCCGCAAGAAGTAAGAAAATTAATCCATATTTATACTTATTCGTAAGAATAAAATAGAATGCCCCAAGTAAGAAGGTAATCGCCAAACTTACTGCGTGGAAGTCATATAAATTGTTGTAGCCAACTGTTGGAAATAATAAATATGAAAAAGAAAAAATCAACGAAAGAGTTTTTTTCTTTAAAACTAAGTTTGAAATAAGATATATAAATACTGCGCCAAATGCTAGAGTGATAGTTAGAATTAAAAGTAGCATTTTTGGATGAGACCATATTAAGTAAAATGGAGCAAGTAAAATCAATAAAAAATCAGCATGAGCATATAGTCTAGAAGTTATATTACCATTGTTATCTGAAGTTTGGAAAATCCTCCCTTGAGCTGTATTCCAAACAGTCTGGTCCATATTACCCAAATCAAATCGGCCTGTGTAAAAATTGTCATATCTTAAAAAAGAAGCGGTTGTGAAGTAGATTATGTAAATACCAATTAATATAAAAAGTGCAAAAAGTTGCCAATTTTTTTTCATTGTGCGCCCTGCAGGAGTTGAACCCGCAACCTGATGGTCCGAAGCCATCCGCTCTATCCATTGAGCTAAAGGCGCTTACCTTCGAATTATAGCAAAGTTTGGGAGAAAATAAAGAAGCGTTGCGAATAATAAGTAAGTTTTTTTCAAGTTGAAGTTATTTATAAAAACTACTTTTAATAGATTCTTCTGTCTTTTTAATATTAAATATACCATCAACTGCAATTCCTATTTCAGCAAGAGTGAGAACACCTTTTTTAAAGTTAGTAGATTTTTCCCAACCTTTCTTTCTGAATGAACCAATTTTTTCAATATATTTACTGGGCTGAAGATTGCCTCTAACATAGTTTAGGTACTCCTCATCAGGCATTTCAGCTATAGAATTAATATATTCTATAAGATCTGCACCTGTTTCATAAGAAGAATCAAACGAGATATATTTTAACCCCATTCTTTTTTCAGAAATCATTCGCGCAGCAAGATCAATTATTGCTTCTTCTCCACCCATGATATAAAATGGTCTCTTAGTTGAGTCAGAGCCTTCAATTATAAATTCATCTAATATATCGAAGCTTACTGCATCTGTTTTATTTGGGAATTTCATAGAAAAACCGTCGAATTTATTACGATTACGAATAGTATTTTTATGAGTAAATTCGTGTATTAGCATACTAATTTCAAAAGCTGTTTCTAAATCCTCATATCCAAGTCGAGCAATTAAATTGGGATCCTCAGATTTTTTATATTCTATAATTTCTTTCAGTAACTTCTGATTCACTAATATTTTTTCCTTATCATAAGTAGTTACTGCCAGTCTTGTTTCAATTTCAAATCTTGCTTCCTCTGGAGTCATAACTGAACTTTTAAATTTTTCTTGTAAATTTATTATGAATTCAGCCGGTTCTAGATATTGAACTGAGCTTGACAAATCTTGCGCTGATACAATGCATTTGGTCACAGAGCAATAAGCTTGGGCTGTGGCGATAACTACTTCTTTTTGGCGGTCAAAACCTTCAAATTGAGGATAATCTTTGTATAGAAGTTTTTTAAGTCTCACGATTGGAGATAGAGAGTCCCATGAAGCTTTTTGAGACTCGGGAGTTAGAGTTCTTGTTACATTTAGTCTATTATTGTCAATAGTCGGAGTAATAGGTTGTGCTGCATTGTCGGCAGAGCATGCAATTAGTCCCATAACTGCCATACCACCTAGTCCTCTCTTAACCCATCTTTCAGGACTTTTCATATATCCTGTAGTATAACAAAGTGAGTTTCAAAAAGCAAGTTTTGTTAAATATTATATAATATTAGATATGACCAAATTTTTACATGATGCTATTTAAAGATAGGATTGAAGCTGGGAGGATGCTTGGAGAGGAGCTGAAGAAATTAAAGATTGAAAATCCTGTTGTTTTAGCGATGCCAAGAGGTGGAGTACCTGTTGGGTTTGAAATTGCTAAAATTCTTAATGCATCTTTGGATGTTATTATTGCCCGCAAAATCGGAGCACCAAATCAGAAAGAGCTTGGAATTGGAGCTATTGCTGAGGACGATATAAAAGTTTGGGATCAAGAGATATTAAATGTAGTTAAACCACAAAAAGCTATTTTAAATAAAATTGTTAAGACTGAGCAAAAAGAGCTTGAGAGAAGAAAAAATCTGTATCGGGATGGAAAGCCAATAATTAGATTGAGAGGTAAAACAGTAATTTTAGTCGACGATGGAGTAGCAACAGGAATTACTGCTGTGGCAACAATTAATGCCATAAGAAAGCTAAAACCCAAAAAAATTATTTTTGCCGCTCCAACTTGCGCAAAAGATAGCGTTTTACATTTAAAACCATTAGTTGATGATTTTTTGTGTCTCATAACTCCTTCTGAATTTCAATCAGTTGGTCAGTGGTATGATAATTTTGAACAAGTTACAGATGAGGAAGTAAAAGATATCTTAAAAAAGAATAATCATTCTTTGGGTGTTACACCATAAATAACTACTTTTGTTCCCGGGTTTGCCGCTGTTGCAAAAGTCGTATGGGTATTTGATGACGGATCTGCCCATTGGAAAAGAACACCGGCATCTTCAGGCTTCATATTTACGCAACCATGGCTCATAGGATGTCCAAAGTTATTGTGCCAATATGCTCCATGAATTCCGTAGCCTCGGGCTTTGGGAATTTCGCTATTGTAATAATACATCGTGTAAGGGACATTAGGAAGATTGTAGTATGTTCCAAGACTTCTATTCCCTCCTTCCATTTTCGTATATCTCAATTTTATCCAAATATTAAAATTACCTGTTGGAGTTGGCGACCATTTACCAGTTGATACTGGAAATTCATAAATAATCTTGTTGCCTTGATACGCATAAAGTCGTTGATTGGATAGGTTGATTTCAATTCTTTTATCATTTGTTGTTTGAGCAAGAACTTGAGAATTATTAAAATTATCATCTATTTTTTGCGGTACCGCAACAATTTTATTCGCAAACTCTGCAACTGGACCGCCTTCCTGATACGTTCCACTAAGATTTTTTATACAGCTTATTTGATTGGCACAAAAACCATTTGGAGAAAAAATTCTAATTAATGCGGTTATAAATATAATTAGAAGTATAAACGATCCAAAAACTAGTATTTTTTTTCTCATGACAATTTCACAATAGATGTATTTTAATTAAAAAGTCAATACCCCAAAATTTATCCAACGTTTTTTTAAAACTTTAAGATGAGTGATTAAATATCATGTAGAATAAGTGCTTGATTTATTGTTTTTCATAAAATATGTTAATATGAAGGTATGGAACAAGATATACAAATTCAAGAAAAAACAATGGAAGGATTAAAATTGGAAGTGGAAAGTAAAATAACTAACATGCTCCAAGGCGCTCCCTCAATAAAAGGAAAAATGGTTAGGCCATTTCGTTTAGATCCAAATGCTTTGGATTTTTGGGAGAATAAACCTATTATTCAAAATAATAAATCACTTATTGATCAAACCGTTCTAGTGGAAGTTGCTTCAATAACACCTAGAAATGATAACTTGGGTGATTTTTCTGAAGTTTTAAAGCCTAATTATTATATACGCTTTAGCGGTCATACGAAAAATTCTAATGATAAAGTACAGTTTTGGACGTGCTATTTGTGGTTTCCACAATCAACTAATCCAGAATTGGAAGCAAGTGAGAAAATGGTTGATTTTTCTAATGAAGATCGAAATTCAAAAGGTATTGTAAACTTAGAATCTGAAAAAAGAAAACTTCAGGTGGATGATTTATCAGCTATTCTTAAATTATTGGACAAAGCAGTCCCCGTATACCAAGTGCAGATGTAAAGTTATTTGCTACTATCAGAACTTTGCGTGATAAATACTTCAGCAGGATTTTCCGCGAAATTGAATTTTTGCTTGCCTCAGTTAGGACTGTGTAGTATACTATATTTAGATTTTAGAGCCGCTAGCTCAACTGGTAGAGCAATTCCCTCTTAAGGAATAGGTTCGGGGTCCGATTCCCCGGCGGCTCACAGCCGATAATAAAATGTATCATTATAGATTAGGGCTTGGACAGTGTATAGATTGTGTAAAGAATTTATATAGGTTGTCCTGTAAGTCTTGACAAAAGATAAATCATATGTTAATCTCCAAGCATGGAGATTTATAACTCAAATAAAAATCAAAAATTGAATAAGAGATTGTATCTTATATTTATCGCACTTCAAACAGCGATTATTGTATTTTTATCAAGTATTTTTGTACTCCCCTACTTTGTTCATGCTTGGGAGACCAGTCAGAAAGCTGAAGCAGTTTGTGTTGTAAATCAAATTGGAAAAACTCATGTGAATATCAAAGTAACTTTTACAAACAAAGATGATAAAGCAATGAATGTAGTCGCTAAAGATAACTGGACAACTCAGGAAGTTAATCTTGGAAGAGTAAATCCTACAGAAACAAAGTCAGATCTCATAAAAACAGGACAAACTGAAATTACTAATAGCTCTGTTACTTTTTTTCTAAAATGGGTAGATGGAAGCGATAAAGAGGAAATTACAGTAAAATATAATGCTCTTAATTGCAAGCCGGTGGAAAAACCAACTACAACCCCTCAACCAACAGCAACTCCAGTACCATCTGTTACTACAACTGCGACACCAACCACAACACCTATTCCAACAGTAACTCCTACTCCCACAACTGCTGCTCAAGTAGTTAATAACATTACTAACACAAATACAGTTTCGGCAAATGCAACAGCGACTAATACTGTTAATATTCAACAAGTCCAGCCAACTCCTACGCCCCAAGTTTTGGCTGCAAAAACAGTAAAAACTTTACCTGCAACAGGTGCATCGGATGTAATATTATTGACACTATTATCACTTCTACCTGCTGGAGTCTACATCAGTAAGAAAGCCGAGAAAATTTTAACTTAACGATTCACACCTCTACTACGTTTTTTGTCATTTCAAGCTTAGCTACGTTCGACGCGGTGTAGCAAAAATTTTATTGGGATTCTCACGGCCTAGCTTTGCTGGTCTCAGAATGACAACAGCTAAATTTGTGTATAATAAGTTTATTGTGAAAAATATCCTAAGAATTATTAAGATTTCAAAGCCATTACATCATTTAGTTTATATTTTAGGTTTCCTTATATTGTCCTCATCAGTTCTCAATTTGATAGCCCCCATTTTTTCTAAATTTATAGTAGATGAGATTGTCGCGAGTACTCAAGGAACAGGAGGCAGTCTGCAAAGACTAATAACACTTTTGATAATCGCGTTTAGCGCGAATTTTTTGGGTCTTGTTATAACATCAATTAGTGATAGACTTGGGGATCATTTTGCGGGACGAATAAGAAAATTTTTAACAGAGAAATTTTATGACAAGGTCCTTAGACTTCCCCAGTCGTATTTTGATTCTGAGATATCTGGGAAAATAGTAAATCAGCTTGCACGCGGAATTACAACTATTAATGGGTTTTTAAATACAGCAACAAATTTTATTGTACCAACTTTTCTTCAAAGTATCTTTACAGTTTTGGTCCTTGCATATTACAACATACCAATCGCTGCTTTTACATTTATACTTTTTCCAATTTATTTAACACTTAGTTATTACTCAACTGTCAAATGGGGAAAAGAAGAAATGAAAAAAAATAAAATAGAAGATTATTCGCGGGGAAGAATCGCGGAAGTTATCTCTAACATGAGTCTTGTAAAAAGTTTCACCAATGAAGTTAATGAATTCACAACAGTTTCGAAAAATTTGGGGAAAATAAACCAAATTTATGCCAGACAAAGTCAAACATATCACATATTTAATTTTTTTAGGGGTTTTTCTTTAATAGTTATACTATTTGCAATAAATATTTTGGTCTTTTACAACACGTTTGTTGGAATAATTACAATTGGTGAGATGGTTTTGATACTTCAACTTGTCAACCAAGCAAGACTTCCTCTTTT
>CAYJRY010000044.1:0-10178 GCA_964372855.1 uncultured Gammaproteobacteria bacterium
ATGACCGGGACGATCTTTTACAAATTCAATCATACTATCATCTTTACCAAGGATTTTAAGGATTTTGCGAACTACCGTCAAATTATTAATATCCTCAGTTAATCCGCCCACACAAAATGTTTCCCCAACTTTACCCTTCTTAAGTATTAAGTCTATCGCGCGACAGTGATCTTCCACATATAGCCAGTCACGAACATACATACCATCGCCATAAATTGGAATCTTCCTGCCTTCCAAAAGATTAGTTATGGCAAGAGGAATCATTTTTTCTGGAAATTGATATGGACCAAAGTTGTTGGAGCAATTACTAATTGTTATTGGCAAACCATAGGTTACAAAATATGATCGTACTAAATGATCTGATGCGGCTTTGCTTGCTGAATAAGGACTTCTGGGACTATATTGTGAACGTTCATTAAATTTATTCTCATCCTTAAGATCTAGGCTTCCAAATACTTCATCTGTCGATATATGATGAAACCTCTTAACTTTATTTTTAACGGCTGAGTCTAAAAGAACTTGTGTACCCAAAACATTAGTTAGTGTGAATGGTTGTGGTCCTAGAATAGATCTATCAACATGTGATTCCGCTGCGAAGTGAACTACAACATCAACGCCTTGCATCTCTGGGTCCACATCCTTAGACTGAACAATATTCCCTCTTACAAATTTATAATTAGGATTCGCCTCAACTGTTTTAAGATTATCTAAATTGCCCGCATAAGTAAGACTATCGAAGTTAACTATAATATCATTTGGATATTTTTTCATCCAATAATGAATAAAATTTGAGCCGATAAATCCAGCACCACCTGTAATTAATAATTTCATAATTATTATGGCTTTAACTTTTTTTGCACCCTTAAATTTTCCAACATCAATATACCAATCATGCTATCCGTATGATTAATCTCTCCATGCATCACTTTATTTACAGCATCTCCCAGCCTCAGCTTGACCAGTTGAATATCGTCCTCTGTTTCGGTCGGTTGTGGTTCTCCAAGCTCTATGTCTCTTGCTAAAAAAAGGTGGAGTCTCCCCTTAAAAACACTCGCTGCCATCTCTACTTTTGCCATTTCCTCCCAATGCGAAGCCACAATGCCTCCTTCTTCTTTCAATTCTCTTTTTGCAGCTTCCAATGCTGTCTCATTTTTCTCTATATACCCAGCAATAGCCTCCAGTGTTTTTTTGTTTAACATAGGTCTAAATTGAGATACTAAATAGATTTCTAAATTTCTTGATATAGGAAAAATCGTAACAGTTGGAACTCTTTCTGCAACAAAATTTTTCTTTTCTATATGAGCTTCGTTTATATAATCAATTTCGTCAACTGAAAAAAGTGGCGCCTTGAAAACTGATTTTTGAGATATAACCTTCCATTGACTCATTTCTCTCTTTTTAACTTCTCTGCAACTAAATTATTTGCCCTCAAGAGCTCATCATGCGATGTGCCTGCATCAATCCACCAGTCAATAGTCTCACACTCAAGTGTTCCTTCTTTAAGATAAAAATTGTTCAAATCAGTAATTTCTAGCTGTCCTCTGCTAGAGGGTTTGAGTCTATCAATAAAATCAAATACGCGATCATCGTACATGTAAATTCCAGTTTGGGCAATTCTTGATTTGGGAACATCAGGTTTTTCTTCGATGGATAAAACTTTTCCATCTCCTCCTATCTCAATCACCCCATATTGCTTAGATTTTGTATCCATATCAATTCCAAAAACTACTGCTCCCTTTTTTCTTTCGCTAAACTTATCAATTATTTTTTCTAAATTAAAATTAAAAATATTATCTCCCAATATCACCAAAATTTTAGAACCAATTGCGAATTCACGGGCGAGTTTTAGTCCATCAGCAATTCCTCCTGTTGGATTTTTTTGAATTGCATAATAAAGCCTTAGGCCAAATTCCTCGCCACTTCCTAAAAGATTTGTAAAGTCTCCTGCATGATGGGCAGATGTAGTCAAAAGCACTTCTTTTATACCTGCTTTATTCATTGTTGTTAATGGATAATAAATCATTGGTTTGTTGTAGACAGGAAGTAGATGTTTGTTTGTTACTAATGTTAGTGGTCTAAGACGTGTTGCCAATCCACCAGCGAGAATTACTCCTTTCATATTAGAAAATATACTATTGCTATACCAATTGTACCAATAAGTACATATTCTACCACAATTTTGAT
The DNA here is from genome assembly GCA_964372855.1 of uncultured Gammaproteobacteria bacterium. Taxonomy (GTDB): domain Bacteria; phylum Patescibacteriota; class Microgenomatia; order Levybacterales; family UBA12049; genus JACOXT01. Next base: position 2,185 of record CAYJRY010000044.1, read on the forward strand.
ATTTAAATCATGATTATACACATGATGCAACAAACCCCAGAAAATATAACTTAGAAAAACAAGAAAAACTACTATCATTTGAAGCTCTCTGTTAAATGAAGTAGTGTTTATCAATAAAAAACCTAGAATTAATATAGCAAAAAGGGTCAGATAATAATAGCTATGTTTTAAAAACTTTTTAATCATTAAATTATCGCTCCTTTATTTAACATCCCAATAATTATTAATATAAACAATAAGTAAATTACGTGATCTAAGTTATGTCCCACAAATCTTAAAATTTTCTTTCTCTCAATAATAAGTAAATCTATTATTAATGTAAATATAAAAACAGAAAGTATGACTTTATTTATATTTGAAGATAATGATTTACTATCAATTAAAGGTGTGGTTAAATTTGTATTAGTTTTAGCTTGAACTGAACTTAATTGCCGCTTCATAATATTTTGTTCTATTTTTGGTTTGGAAGCAACAAGAGGTATATTCTGATTACCAAACTGCTCAACTATTAAAACTGTTTCTTCTCCGTTAAGTTGACCTATTTTAACAGCGAATCCAACATCTTGATAATTTGAAGATAGCATGTTAGCCCTATGCGTAGGGCTTTCCATCCAAGCATTTATTACATCGGAGGTAGTTGTAAATCCTCGTGCTAAATTTTCTCCAGCATAAACATAATTATATCCCGCTCCTTTTATAAATACCCACGGGGTTTTACCAGATGGTGAATTGTGAGCCCAATAATCATATTGGAACATATCATCAGCTTTTTTAGATGCTGCCTCTGAAAGTCTTGCATCTAATTTTAGAGGATGGATACCATTTTCTTGCCTTTTCTGATTAGTATGCTCAAGAAGAGATTCAATATTAATATCTGTTGAGATTCCAAGAATTGAGGGAAAAGTTTTACTGAAATTTTTAATAAAAAAGGAGCTCAATACAATAAAAACTATTGTCAGAAAAAGAGTTGAGTTGTGAAGTATTTTTGCCCTATGGTTATTTGAAAATCTAGGAATAAATAAATGATGAAATATATCGCCCATTTTAATTATTATAACATCTATTTTTAAATTAATATTTTGGGGAAATTATATTACCAATTTTTTTGCCATTAACTGGAATTCTAAGAGTAAATGAAAGTGCATTTGCAATAGCAATTCCAACCCGAAGCCCTGTATACGATCCAGGACCAGTATTCACTTCTATCTCGTAAATATCTTTCAAGCTTAATTTATGTTTTTTTAAAATAGAGTTAATCATTGGAAGTACTACTTGCGAGCTTCCAGAAGTTATCTTTTTAGTATTTTCATACTCTTCACCGTCAATCTCCAACCCCACAGTAATTTGTTTATTGTCTGATGAATCAATAATTAATACATTCATAATTCATACTTCATACTTTTAATTTTACGGCTCCTTGCCTGATAATTTTCCATTGCTTATATTTACAATCAATTACCGTTGAAACATTTTTGCCCAATTTTAATTTATATTCTAAAACATAGTCAACTAAACTAACAAGAGCTGGATTCAAATCTTCAAATTTAAATGGTGTTTTTTCTCCATGAAAATTAGCAGATGGCCCTAAAATAGGAACGCCTACCTCTCTAATAATCTCTCTGGTAATTTGAAAATCAGGAATTCTTACCCCGAGCGTAACACCTGAGCCTCTTACTAAACGAGGAATCTTATTTGCAATACAAGGAAGTATTATTGTCAGCGCGCCTGGCCAATATTTTTTCATTAATTTTTCTTTTACTTCCAAAGGCACAGGCAAAAGATACTTTTGAGCCATATCAATAGAATCTACCAAAACAGGAGTTGCTTGTGTTGGTGGCCTTTTCCTAATCTCAAATAACCTTCTGACAGCTCTTTCATCATCAATTCTACATCCTATTCCATATGCGGTATCTGTTGGAAAAATTACTATCCCGCCATTTATCAAAACGTCAACTGACTTTTTAATAGATTTATCTTTCATAATTATTATAAATAATTATAGCTTACTTTAAGAGGAATTTTATGATTTAAGAATTGCTGTTACGACAAAACGCTTAGTATCCAAAAATCCCGTACAAGTGTAAAGAGTAATTCGATAATCGTTAGTATTTGCAAGTATTTGAGTTGCATTTGGATCTACAACTGTAATATATTCCACAACAAAAGTTTTTTTGTCATTATTTTTAAAGATAATATCAATTTCCGTACCAGGCTTTATTTTTGTAAGATTACCTAGTAAACTTGTCCAATTATGGCCATATAAAACGCTGTTCCCTTTTTCTCCGGGACTTGGTGTTGATGAGAGATGGGAGATTCCTTGTGTTGTCGCATCCCATTTATTATCAATAATTTTAGCGGAAAAAATCTCTAAATCTATATTAATTGAGGGTATTACTATTCTTGACTTATACTGTACCTGAGAGAAAGTCGTACCCTTGAAATTTTGAAATGATAGTCTTCTGGGGCTATAGTGTTGGTAAAGTAATAAACAACCAGATACCACGAATGCAAGACCTAAGATAGTTATAATTTTAGAGACGTACATTTACTGGACCCATTTTCTTTTTTTTGCTTGATGTTGACAAAGCTTTTGGTCTTAGAAGTAATCCCGCTATTACTAACGTTATTCCTGCTAACAATATTCCAAAGATAAATGTCAGATTACCAGTTGGTGCAAGCCCGATTCCTTTTCCCAAAACATCCCGTCCTCCAACTTGTTGTACCTCGGGCCTACAAGCATAACCTGCGTTTTTTGCAAAGTAGGGAACATTCTTAAGCCCCCACAAAGATCCATCTGGTACAAAGATCCACCCTTGGCTTTTAAGAATTGCTATTTGATTCTCTGAGAGTGCTTCAAATTGCCACCAATTTGTTTGAATTCCCTGACCATCAATTGTGCACAAACATTGAAGAACCTGATTCTCATTTATTTTATAGACAACATCTTCTCCCAAATATTCTGATGTTGCTCCCGGAACACCATGAGTTCCTTCTTTATATGATGCGATGACATCACCTTGCGGACTAGTGCAAAGTGGAAAATTTGGTGTTTCAACAGCAAATACCTTTGGAGCAAAAATTATAAAATATATAACTATAATTAAAAAAAATTTTGTTTTCATACGATCGGAGCAGAGAGACTGAGGACAGTTAAATTAATTTGTTATAGGATAACATATATTTAAATACATGTCAAGCTTTACAACAAATTGGATTGCTAAATAAAGAAATAAATAAATACGAAATTTTTCTATAAGATTAAAGATCAAAGTTTCTAGAAGTTTTCTGTTTATTTTTCTGGTAATAATTAGTAAGGACAGCGACTGCTTCTTTTGGTTCACCTTTTTCGTTATATATACTGGTTGATCCTCCGACATTGACCCAATAATTTACTCCAATAACTTCGGGAATCTTAAATACACGCGCTAATGCTTCGTTAATCCAATCAGCTTGTTCTTTTTCTGTCATAGTTCCATTTATATCAGGAATAGGAACACCTAACTCACCAAGCACAATCTTTGCTTCGCTTTTTTCCGCGATACTTTTAATATCATTCGACAAAATTTCTGGCTTTGAAACATAATGGTCGATTACAACTATTCCACCAAGTTTTCTGGAAGTCTCTCTATCCATTATTAGACGCGCCACATCGCCATTCATGGAGTTAAAATTAGAGATAACTTTTTTATCAATTTCGTTAAATGCTTTTTTTGCTTGCGTATATTCTTTTATTAAAAATTCTCTATGCCCATTAACATCCTGAGTAATTCTCGGATCTCCGGGTCCTCCATTTTCACACTCATTACACGTCACAAAGATATCTCCATCTTCAAATATTTCAAAATTTTCTTTTATAAATTCAACAGTTTTTTTAATATGTGTTTCCCTATCGATTGGAGGATACCCAAACCATCTCTCCCATCCAGACCAATTTCCCCTAAACCAAACATTTAATTTATACTTTCTTGCTGTATTTACCCAACGCTTTAAGAATGGCAAAAACTCTTCATCATAAGGAGTGCCGATTGCTACATGAGTAGCACCAGTTGCAGCAATGTCTCTTATTTGTTTATCAATTACCTCATCAAAAGTTGAATCTTTTAATTTCTCCCGTGCGATATCTCTTGAATATTTCATAGTATCTATAGATGTTATTATTCTTAAGTCTTTTTTTGGGAGGAGATAGGGAATTTTTGGTTCGAAAAAATCATTCACAAAACCAAAATACAATAAAACTAAAGTTGATATTAGAATCAATATTAAAACCAGATATATCCTCAAAAACATCATAATATAATTTACATACACTCAAGACACCTAAGAAGCATGGTATCCCTTGTTCTTTTTTTATCTTTTTCCCCCATATGTTGATTAAACAATACTAAAGTTCTATACAACATAACAGAAAATGTTGAGCTTCTCTCTCTTTTGTCTTGTAGTCTACCTAATAATGCCAGCCTCAATCTTGGGTCAAACCAGTGTATGCATAACGGACTAATAGTATTATAACTACTTATTCCCCATCCTGCCTCCTCCCAATCGGTTAAATAAATAAAGTTTTTATGAAAAATAATATTACTAAGATTAATGTCTGAATGTACCAAGCCATATTCATAACTACCCAAAGAGATACCCAACAAAGCTCTTAAAAAGGCTCTTAATAATTTAGGAAAGACAAAGGGAGATGAGATAACTGCTTTGATAAAACGAAATGGCAAAGAAATAAGCAGCAACTCTCGTGTATAACATTTTAAGTATGGTCTAATCGCTACAAGTTTTGGATCTTTACTTAATTTATCAACTAACTCCAAGGTGGTTAAAAGAACATTTACTTGCGTGCTGTAACGAGCAGTTAAAAGCTTCTTTCCATCAAAATACTTAGTAATTAAACATAAGATTTCACCTTGGACAATGATTTCCTCAACACTAGGAATACGAAATCTAAAGCCCTTATAATTTATTTTTAGTTTTTTTGTTCTAACCGACAGGTATTGTGTGACTTTTGCTTCTGCGTACAAAGATTTATACTTATAGCTATTTTTGCCAATTACTGCTTTTATGAAATATTTTTTTTCATTTCTATCAAATATAATTCCATTAAAACGCCCATACTCATCCTTTTTAATTAAAAAGTTTATATATTCATGTTGTTCCAATACGAATTTAAGCTGTTTTATGTGATTGTCAATCATAAGGAGTCTACAATCATCTTAATACGATTAAGATAAAATCGCTCTTGATCTTGATTTGAATATCTTTGGCTCAATCTCTCTAATAAATTAAAAACTACGAAAGATTTTAGTAGTATTTGCGACTTTGCATCAAAATTAAACTTCTTCATAATTTGACTCCAAAACTGTTCATGGAAATGGGGCTGATACCATGTTGAGTTTAACACGATGGAAATATCAAAATACCGATGACTTAAATATGAATTGGCAAGATCAATAATAGCGACTTTTTCACCACAAAGAAGTATGTTTTTAACATTAATATCACCATGGCAAATCCAATTCGATTTAAGTCTTATCCATTCCGAGAAAGTAGCAAAAATCAATCCGACACAGCGTATAAACAAAATTGTATATGAAGGGTACAGTATTAGATTTTTTGATAAAAAGTAGGGAAGAGCAATTACTTGTCTTATTGCTGATTTCCGTCTCAAGCTATATTTTTTGACTAAATCAGAACTCGAATTAATTTTTTCCAAAAAATTCAATACTTTCATATATACATGAAGTCTTGTTTTAATATTTGCCTTCAAAATAGACTGTCCCGACAAGTATTCCATTACAAGCACAAAATAGTTACTGGCGCTATTATCTTTGACAACCTCAATAATCCTAGGAATAATAATATCTTTTATTTTAAGTCGTTTTACTTCTTCATAAAAAAAATCTTGGAATTGCTTTTCTGTAAAAATTTTTTTATAAGAATCCAACTTAACAAATACCAATCTATTATTCCTTTTATCTATATATATTCCTCTATTTGATGATTTCTTACCAAATAACTCTAACTTCTTATGAAGTTTATATCTATCTTCTATCATCTTTGGTAACATAATTACCTACACCCCATTTGCTCCAATCAATAGGCATATTGTCATATGGTTTAAAACTAACTTGAAGTGCTTTTTTAATTTCTTCTTTTGATAATCTATCTTTTATTTTAATTGCAGGAACTCCTCCAACTATTGCAAAGCTGGGAACATCTTTGGTAACTACTGCCCCAGCCGCAATAATTGCCCCTCGCTTAATCGTTATGCCAGATAGAATAGTTACGTTAGCGCCAATCCATACATCATCCTCCACCTTAATATTTCCTTGACTATACTTATTACTGAATATTATAGGCTTCTCAAAATCTGAAAAGTCATGGTCTTGAGCCACAAAGGTAACATTAGGACCTACCATAACATAATTACCTATCTCAACTGTAGCTCCAGTTGTAATAATGTCACAATTTTTGTTTATATATACATGATGACCAATAGTTACGTTATATGGCTCGGTAATGTTAGCGAAATAAATTCTGCTAAATTTTCCAATAGATCTCAATTTCATTTTTAGAAATAGAGAATAAAAATTAATTCTAGCAGATGAAATCATGTGGTAAATAAAACGATAAAATGGAAAAAGAATAAGAATAATTTGTTTCATGTTTTAGATAAGATCTTGGAACTTTTTGAAGTTGAAAAAATATAATTTATATTTTTGTAAGGTAAAATTATATTCAAGCAAAGAATTATAATATATGCGGATGAGAAAAAAATATTTTTAAAAAAATACGTGGTAACTTTTTTCAAGATTATTGATTTAGGTATATCGTATTCCTTCGCAATAAATGAACGATCAAAATATTTTGATAATTCATTAATGCTACGAAAGAAGCGAACACTTTGTTTTCTATGATCCTCAAAATTTTTTGGTGATCGATAAAAAATTCTTGTATTAGGTTGATATGCAAATTGGTAGCCTTCTCTAATGCAATAAAGATATGAATAAGCATCTTCTGAATAGACTCTTTTCCATCTAATTTTTTTTAATAGCTTACGTGATATTGCCCTTGCTCTCCCATGACAAATATAAATATTGTTGCTTTTCCTCCATGAGGAGTATATTTCATTTTTAAATTCAACGCTATAATTTATTATTGATTCGAATAACCCTTGTGCTGGCAAAGGAACAATCTTAGGTGATACTATTCCAATATTGGAATTATTGCACATTGGATGAACTAATTTCTCAATAAAAAAATTGTTTTTGATTCTAATGTCGGCATTTAGTATAACCAGAATGTCTCCTTTCATTTTTTTTACAATTAAATTTTGACTTAATGCCTGACCTATCCTTTTGTGATTTATAAGCAATTTTATTTTATTATTTTCGACTTTTCGAACTTCCCTTACGGTATTATCTGTACTTCCATCAGAGACAACAATAACTTCTAGAATTTTTATATTTTTTTGTTTTTGTCGGATAAGTGTTCTAAGAAGAATTTGAATGTTATCTTCTTCATTATATGCAGGAATTCCAATTGAGACCGAAATTGCTCTTCTCATACGACAATAGATGTAAATAGATTGTTCATGTCATTGGCAACTCTTTTCCACGTATGATTCATGCTTTCTTTTTTATTAGTATTTTGTATAGCTTTTATTTTATTTGAATATATGTTTTTTAATACGTAATTAATCTTCTCTGCTAAAGAGAGATGGTCAATCGTTCCAACTAAGTATCCATTTTTACCATTTTTAATAAGATATGGGAGCGCAGTACTATCCGCAACAATACACACCCTACCCTGACTCATTCCTTCATGCACTGCATTGCAAAAACTTTCCCATTTAGCCATGTGCACCATCATTTGCGATTTATTTATTAGATAAAATTTATCAATTCCCCAAACGACACCAGTGAAAATAACTCTATGTTGTAAGTTAAGAGATTTTATAAGATTTTTAAGTGATGTAAAATATTTAGGATCTTCAG
>CAYJRY010000045.1:0-963 GCA_964372855.1 uncultured Gammaproteobacteria bacterium
AATACTTTATACTTTGAACTTAGACACTCATATTGATCGAGCCCTTGAAATAATTTTGAGTCTGTCCGAAGTGCGACTAAATTAGAAGTTTTTTGTGTATATAAACGTATAGCATTTTCAGGATTACCACTACCTAATCCAAGTAAAATCATAACTAGATGTGATGAAGAAGAATTTTCTTTTATATAGTTTATTGTTTCTTTGATTCCATATCCCGATGTCTGTCCTTTTACATATCCCATTTCGGAATAATTTGATATTTTAGATAATTGCATAATGTGATATTCAGGATTGAAAATAAGCAAAAGTGTCAGGATAAAAGGAATTAGAAATACTACAATTACTAATGATTTTTTGATTATTTTATCTTTCCATAAAATGCTTAATACATATGATGCAGGAATTACAAGAAAAGTTATGAATGGAAGAATATATCGTTGGTGCTGAAATCTTCCTAATACAATTTCCAAACCCAATGCTGTAATGAAATAAGCTAAAAATACTTGACTGTTTTTTAGTCTCATTTTTATCATAAGAAAGATACCTACTATGCTGCACAAAAAAACTAGTGGAGTAACAAAAATAAACGCAATTTCAAAGAAACCAACTAAATGATTCCACCAAGTAGAAAAAGGAAAAGTAACTAGTTCTCTTAGGGTGAATGAATAACGACTATTTGTTGAAAATGTCTGCCAGAATATAGGGTTTATAAAGAGAAGAAAATTTAAACCTAAAATTGAAGCAATGGAAATCAGATATGTCTTTATAAGTTTAGTGTTTCTTATTTTAAAAATGAAAAGGAGAATAATAAGCGTAGCCGAAATAATAAATAAGAGGCTCGAGGTTTTTATAAGGAAACCAAGACCTAATATAACTCCTAGTATAATTCCATTTCTTACGGTAGGATTTTGTATTAAATTCAAAAGAGCATTTAATGACCATACTCCAATACATGCAATTCCT
>CAYJRY010000045.1:973-8892 GCA_964372855.1 uncultured Gammaproteobacteria bacterium
AGTGCCTGCCTGTTATAAAAGACAAAGATTGGGATTATTGAATAAAGAAGTGTTGCGATAATTGCACTATAATCGTCCAAAAGTCTACTTGTGACTCTATAGATGCCTAATGCCGTTACTGCTCCAATAAAAACAGAGGTAAGTCTACCAGCAATAAGTGGGTCAGCAAAAAAATTTTCAAAAATACCAAAGATCCAAAACATTAAAGGTTGTTTTGCGTCTAGAAGTGAATCATAGAGATGACCCGGTATATGGGTCATCGTCCAAGCCCAATCAAGATATATTGACTCATCGTTAAAAATTGGGAGAAGAGTGAGGTTTGTCATATGAAGGGAAAAATAAGTTATTAGTATGAAATACTTAGATAAGTTGACTTTTAAGATATTTTTTACCATGTCCAACTATAGTATTTATTGGGATATTTTTTTTACACAATGGACACTTATCTTTATCATAAGACTGCGCTTTAAAGACGCCTAGAGCTGATAGGGGAACACCAATTGTTTTTGAAGTAACTTTTTTGGGATCACGGTTTATCATTACACCAACCGCAATTACATTTCCACCAGCTTTCTTTACACTCTCGACTACTTTGATAACAGAACCTCCGGTTGTAGTTAAGTCTTCAACAACCAATATATTCTTATCTTTAACAATCTGATCGTATCCTCGTTTGAAAATTTGGTTATCTTTCTCATCTTTTTCTGTAAAAATTCCAAGAATCTCTTTCTTTTTTAGTTTTGATAAGTGATATGCTGTCCATTGAGAAAGAATGATCCCTCCAATTGCAGGAGCAACTACAACGTCAATATTTTTATTTTTGAATTTATCAGCAAAAAGTTTGCAAACTCTAGATGTCTCATAAGTATGAGGATAAAGCATGTCTTTTCTTATATAAACATTCCCATGTCTTCCTGAAGTATAGACAAAGTGACTATCTGTAATTATCGCGCCTATTTTTTTTAGAAGCTTTACTACATTTGTCATCTGAATTTGTTGATTTCGTCTTTAAGTTTTTTGGCTTCTTCTCTAACTTTTTCAATAAAATTTTTTCTAGATGACGCATAGATTATTCCTCGAGAAGAGTTAATTATTAGGCCTTTATTGTTCTTTGTTATTCCTTTTGTAACTGTTTTTTGAAGATTTCCTCGTTGAGGACCAATTCCGGGAACAAGAATTAACATTTCTGGAACAATTTTTCGTATGTTTTTAAGTTGATCTGGCCAAGTTGCGCCTACAAACATGAAGCAATTATCGTAACTTTTATTCCACTGACGAATTTTTTTGGCAATAATAATATATAATGGATCTTTATTAATTTTCAAATCTTGAAATTCTATGGTTGTGGGATTAGAACTCCTGCACCAGACAATAGTTCCCCTATCTTTGTATCTTAGAAATGGTTCCACTGAGTCAAATCCTCCAAGAGGATTAACCGTCGTTGCATCCACATTCCAGTACTCAAAAACTGATTTTGCATACATTATCGCTGTGTTTCTAATATCACCTCGTTTTGAATCGAGAATAATTGGTATTTCTGGATAAGTCGATTTTATAAAATCGATTGTTTTTCTAAGTTGTTTTAAACCACTTAACCCATATGCCTCATAAAATGCAATATTTGGTTTATATGCACAGACCAAATCATAAGTCACATCAATAATTGATTTATTAAATTCAAATATAGGATTCTTCTTTTTCAGTAAATGGTGTGGAAGTTTCTCTAAATTTGGGTCCAATCCAATGCAAAGAAGGGAATTATTTTTGTCAACAATATGATCAAATTTGGATTTGAAAGTCATATGGCGAGATTATTTTGCATGATATATCGATATATCACACATTGGATTTCAAATAAAAATAAGTTTTTTGAATTAATATTTTCGGACTTGAATCAAACAACACTTTTGCCCTACTTTTTTTATTTATCTTTTTAGAAAGTGAAGGGAGTTCATCGGCAATCCCACCTGTTCCTATCAATACACCAATAACTTTTCCCATATCATAAAGATTTGTAAATTCATTCATTGTTCCCCAACGTCCTGAAATTATTATGCCCGCATCGCAGTTGGCAGTTGAAATTACATTTCTATATTTTTTGCAAACTTGTCTGTTGGATGCAAATTCAAAACTTTTTGGAGTAAATTTTATTTCTTTATAAATTGTAAGATCATCTTTTGGGGTAAATAGTTTTTGTCCATTAATATCAGGTTCTGGAGAGTAGCCAATTACATCGCATCCGTGTCTATGGGCTTCATATGCAACAGAATATGGTATTCCGGAGCATGCGCCAGTTATAATTGTTGCCTTTAATTTGGATAATTCTTCGCCAAATTCCTTGGCAAATTTATATACATTTCCTTGTCTGTCAAGCAGGGGATCTCCTTCACTCCGTTCGTCCGATCCAAATATACCAATTTTGTACATATATTTAAAAGTTAATACCTTTGTCAAGGTGGAACCTTATCAGCATTATCAATTTATGGTTTTTAATTTTCCTCTATAGTCCTCAATTGATTTATAATTTTTTTTCTTCATTAACTCAGATAATTCTTTTTGTATACGACCAAAACAACTTTTTCCTTCTTGCATATAAATCGTTCCTAATTGTACTGCGCTTGCTCCAGCAAGAATAAACTCAAATGCATCAACTCCAGAAGCTATTCCTCCGACTCCAATAATTTTTATTTTATCCTCTAAAAGTTCATAGAATTTTCGTACATTAGCAAGCGCGGTATATTTAATTACTGATCCACCAATTCCTCCAAAACCTCCTTTTGGTTTGATTATGGTTTTTTCAGTTTTGGGATCTATAACCAACCCATTCCCAATTGAGTTGACGCACGTTATAAAATCAATAGGATATTTCTTCAAAATTTTAGCAATTTGTTCAAAATGTACAAAATCAAAGTATGGCGGAAGTTTTACACCCCAAGGTTTTTTGCAAATTTTAGATACTGAATTAAGAAGCTTGTCCATTTCTTTTGTGTCGTATCCAACAATAGGTTTTCCAATTGTGTTTGGCGATCCAGGATTAAATTCAATAATATCAACCACAGATTTATTAAACGCTTTGAACATAGTTATATTATCAGATAGCGTCATTCCTGAAATACTTGCAATAATAGGCTTTTTAAATTTATTTTTAAGTATAGGTACGAATTCTAAATACTTTTTATACCCTAAATTTGGGAGTCCCATTGAGTTTATGGAGGATTTGTTGGGAAGGTCTTTATATCTCGGCTTTGGATTTCCCAATCTTGGCTCAAGTGTACAAGATTTCATAGTAATAGCTGAAGATAACGATTGGCCAATTAATTTTAGTTGTGGTAACGTCTCATCTTTTGGTCCTGAAGTATTAAAGATACATGTTTGAAATGACAAACCGCCAATTGAAGTTTGTAAATCTGGTATCATATTCGGTGTTTTTTTCTACGCTGCGCTACTTTTATCTCAAGTAGTGATTTAAGAAGTTCTCCTTGTGCAATTTTAAAGTCTTTTTCAGAAATCTTCTCTTCCATTATTTTTAAAGCTTGCTTTTTTGCCTCTTCTGCTTTGGCTATTTGAATATCTTCCGCTACAATAGCATAGTTTGCAAGTATTGTAATCTTGTTATTTACAACATCCATGTATCCATCAGTAATAGCAAGTGATTGGATATTGGAATTTTTTTTAACAAACAATTCTCCTGGTGCAATTTTTGTCAGGAGATTTATGTGGTTTGGTAAAATTGCAATCTCACCATCTGGTGTTGGAACAACGACCTCATCCACTGTATCTTTATAAACTGATTTTTGAGGAGTTATTATTTCTAAATCAAGCTTCATTTAAGTTGTCTTATTTTTTTGCAACCTCATCTATAGTTCCTGTCATGTAAAATGCAGACTCTGGAACTGAATCATGCTTACCATCAAGAATTTCTTCAAATCCTTGAACTGTATCTTCAATTTTTACATATTTTCCGGGAATTCCTGTAAATATTTCTCCAACAAACATTGGTTGGCTTAGAAATCTTTGAATCTTTCTTGCTCGAGCAACTGTTAGTTTGTCATCAACTGAGAGCTCATCAATTCCTAAAATCGCTATTATATCCTGCAAGTCCTTATATCTTTGAAGAACTTTTTGAACACCACGTGCGACTTTGTAGTGTCTGTCTCCAACGATATTTGGATCTAAAATTCTTGAAGTTGATGCTAGTGGATCAACTGCAGGATATATTCCTTGCTCCGCAATTGATCGCTCAAGATTTATTGTTGCATCAAGATGAGAAAAAATTGTTACAGGAGCTGGATCAGTATAGTCATCTGCTGGTACATATACGGCCTGAAGGGAAGTAATTGAGCCTTTTTTAGTTGAAGTGATTCGTTCTTGCAGCTCTCCCATTTCAGAAGAAAGCGTTGGCTGATATCCAACAGCTGAAGGCATACGTCCTAGTAACGCTGACACCTCGCTACCTGCCTGAGCGAATCTAAAAATATTGTCTATAAAAAGAAGTACATCTTCTCTTTTTTTATCTCTAAAATATTCAGCCATAGTAAGAGCAGTTAGGGGAGCTCTCATTCTGTTTGCTGGAGGCTCATTCATCTGACCAAACACCATGACTGTCTTATCCATTACTTTTGCCTCTTTCATCTCAAGATATAAATCATTTCCCTCTCTTGTTCTTTCACCAACTCCAGCAAAAACAGAATGTCCCTTGTGTTCCATTGCAATATTTCTTATTAGTTCTTTGACAATAACAGTTTTTCCAACTCCTGCACCACCAAAAACCGCAATTTTGCCTCCCTTAGTAAAAGGTGCTATTAAATCAATAACTTTAAGTCCTGTTTCTAAGACCGAAGGTTTGGTTTCTTGTTCAGAAAGGGCAGGTGCGGATCGGTGTATTGACTCATAAAGTATTTCATTTCCATTTTTTAGACTTTTTCCATCAATTGGTTGCCCTAATACATTGAATATTCTGCCCAGCGTTACTGATCCAACCGGTACTTTAATTGAAGATTTAGTTCTAACTACTTTCATGCCGCGTTTTAATCCGTCAGTTGGACCCATTGCAAGAGTTTTTACTTCGCTATCTCCAATTGAAAATGCAACTTCGAGAGTAAGCTTTCCATTTTTTCCAAGATCGATGGTTAATGCCTCATGAATCGCGGGTAATTCCTTGGGCAACCGTACGTCAACAACCGGACCAATAACTCTAATTATAATTCCATCGTCATTACTCATAGTGTCGCAAAAGACGTTCCTGTTATATCCAATATTTCATTAGTTATTCTTTCCTGTCGACCTTTATTATACTCAAGCTTGAGCTCTTCTACAACCTCTGTAGCGTTTTCTGTGGCATTTTGCATTGCAATCATTCGGGCTGCTTGCTCTGAAGCAAAGGATTCAAGTAAATGTTGATAAATTGTCATTTCTAAATAATGTTTCAAAAGATCTGGAAGAATTGAGTCAAGATTGGGCTCAATCAGAGTGAATGTACTCTGAGTGCTAGTTTGAATTGGGAATTCAATAGGCAAAATTTGAGTTATTTTAGGTTTTTGAGAAAAAACACTTGAAAAATTTGTAAAAAGGATTTTTACAACTCCTACTTTATTGTTTAAGTATAAATCGTTTATTATATTCATAATAGGATAGACAGTTTCAAATTGCGGTAGTATAGTCCCAAATTTAAATGAAGCGACAATTTCTTTTTTTAACATGGCAGCGACTTGTTCGATTTTTTTACCAATCGTTAAATATACGCAATTTTTATTTGAAATATCAAAATTTATAAGTTCGCGAGTAATATTTACAATAAGTCCACCGCACAATCCTTTGTCTGGTGACAATATAATCAAAAGTGTTTTGTCTGAATCTTGATTTTGTAAATACTTGTAACTTTTATTTTCTTCGATAATATTTAACAAATTTTGTGAAATTGAACTTAGCTTCTCAACATATGGTCTACCTGACAATGTTGCATCTTGTGCTCTTTTAAGCTTAGAAGTTGCAATCATTTGCATAGCCCGAGTTGTTTTTGAAACATTAAGAGCAGCTTTTATTCTTCTTTTTAGAGATAAAAGGTTGGCCATATAATTTTCGTACACGCCTGTCAAGCAGGCGAGCTCCTTTACTTCGTAAAGTCCGCTCTTTTTTTAAAATCTAAAATTGCTTTTTGAATTTTTTCTAATAAATCTGAACCTGGCTTATTTCCACTTTCCAACTCTTTAGCAATTTTCGGATGGTTTTTAGTGATAAAATTATACATATCTTTCTCAAAAGATTGAAATGAATCCAAGGGGATATCATCCATGAGGCCACTCGTTACGGCATAAATACTTAAAAATTCTTGACTCTCGCTAAATGGCGAATATTGTGGTTGTTTTAGAATTTCTACAAGCCTTTTTCCGCGATCAAGTTGTTTCTGAGTTTCGATGTCAAGTTCACTTCCAAATTGTGCAAAAGCTGCAAGAGAGTTATATTGCGCCAAATCCAAACGTAGCTTTCCAGAAACAGATTTAATTGTTGCTGTTTGAGCAGCACCTCCAACTCTAGATACAGATTGTCCGACATTAATTGCTGGTCTTACTCCAGCATTGAAAAGATCAGATTGTAAATAAATTTGTCCATCGGTAATTGATATGACATTTGTGGGAATATAGGCTGAGATATCATTTGCTTGAGTTTCAATTATTGGCAATGCAGTTATCGATCCTCCTCCATTTTCTTTATTTAATTTAACCGCTCTTTCGAGCAAACGGCTGTGAAGATAAAATATATCTCCAGGATAAGCTTCCCTTCCTGCGGGTCGTCTGAGAACCAAAGAAATTTGTCTATAACTCCATGCATGTTTTGTAAGATCATCGTAAATAACTAAAACATCTTGACCTTTATTTAGAAAATATTCAGCGATCGCGCATCCTGAGTATGGAGCTAAATACTGAAGGCTAACTGGTTCTGAAGATGAGGCAGCAATTATTATAGAATATGACAAAGATCCTGTTGAATTTAATCTGTCAATAATTTGAGTTATAGTGCTTCTTTTTTGTCCTATTGCAACATAGATACATATAACTGGTTTTTGGTTTTTGGATAAAGACTTTTGATTTATAATCGTGTCTATTGCAATTGCAGTTTTCCCTGTTTGTCTATCTCCAATTATAAGTTCTCTTTGTCCTCGTCCAATTGGTATCATTGAATCAATCGCTTTTATCCCTGTTTTAAGTGGCACATTTACAGGCTCTCTTTCTATAACTGCCGGTGCTATTTTCTCTAGAGGCATTGATTTGTCTTTTTTAATTTTGCTTTTTCCATCCAGTGGTTCGCCTAAAGGGTTTATGACTCTTCCGATAATGTCTTTGGAGACGTTAATCCCAAGCATTTCTCCAGTTGTTTTTACAATATCTCCTTCTTTAATATTTACTCCCTCATCCAGTAAAATTACCGAGATTGTATCTTCATCCAAATTCAAAACCAACCCAGTGCTACCTGAATCAAAAAGAACTTTTTCTCCCATTTGAGCTTTTGATAGTCCAGATACTACTGCAACGCCATCTGCATATTTTACAACAGTACCGATGTTTTGAGTTTTTGGTTCCGTGCCATATGTAGAAAGCTTCTTTTCAAGTGATTTAATAATTTGTTCTGGGTCAATCATATTTATTCTTAATATCTGAAACTAAATTTTCAATTGAGTTTTTTAAATCCTGTATGTCCCATCCCCATTTTCTCATCCAACCTAAAATAAAATGTTTGCTTGGTCTTAATTTATAATCACTGGAATCTTCCATACTTTTTCACTATTATTTATAGTGTTTTTGTATTTATAAACCTTTCCTATATTTTTCTGAAGTCCTTACGAAAGCTATATTAATCAAATAATAAAATAGAAATCAATGAAAAGAGGACAATTATTATCTCAACCATTTTTCTATATTTTT
>CAYJRY010000046.1:0-8769 GCA_964372855.1 uncultured Gammaproteobacteria bacterium
TAAAACCTAATTTCATAACTTTATTTTACCAAACTTCCCTCTGGAACTTCTTTGTCTGGATGCAATAAAACTGCTTTGTCATCAACTCCCACAGCCAAAAGCATTCCTTGACTTTCAACTCCTTTAAATTTTCTATATTCAAGATTCAACAAGAATGGACATTTTCTTCCTACTAATTCTTCAGGCTTGTAAAACTCTGCGATTCCAGCAACAATTTGTCTTTTCTCGTCTTTAAAATCAACTTCCAACTTAAGCAGTTTATCCGTTCCTTCAATTCTCTCAGCCTTTAATATTCTCCCAACCCTTATATCTAATTTCTTAAAGTCTTCAAAAGTTATTTCCATAGAATTTAAAAAATCAAAATTTAAATATAAAAATCACATATAAAAATCTGAAATTATTTTTTTCCTCTAAGTTTTAAAATGCTTGAACCAAAAATATTACTTACCTCATCTAATTCTTTCAAAAACCATCTTGTTTCGTCAAGAGAAGCACGTCTCGTATCTCTAAGAATTGCAATCCAAAGCTTACTCTCATTAGCGGATTTTAAAGAATGATTAAAGAAATTGGCGAAATCTTTTCTAGAACTTGAAGCCTGAGCTTCAATATAGTTACCAACTATACTGGTGCCACTTCTCATTAATTGTTCAACAATAACTTGCGTAATTCTGTCTTTAGGAAGCTTATCGAAAAAGTTTATAAGTTTTAATACGAAATTATATAATCTTTTCTTAAATTCATTTTTGAATTTTGATTTGTCATTTTGCATTTTTATTTTTAATTTTTAATATATTCACAGCCATTTTCGACCATCACGCTTAATTAACTCTTCTGCTTGTTTTGGTCCCCACGTCCCACTTTCATAAACCAAAGGAGGAGTTTTTTCTTTTTCCCATCCATTTAAAATTTTTGTTATAAATTTCCAGGAGCTCGCAAGCTCATCTGATCTATTGAAAAGCATCTGATCTCCGGCAAATATATCCAATAGTATCCTATCATATGCTTCAATTCCTGCAGTCTTGAATTGCTCTTGATATGTAAATTTCATATCAACAGTTTCTAATGCTAATTTTGCTCCCGGACTTTTGGAAATAACTCGAAGACTTATTCCCTCATCCGGTTGAATTCTAATTGTTAAAACATTTCCGATCTCAGGACAACCATACTCTTTAAAAAGTATATGGCATTGCTGGATAAAAACTATAGATATTTCAACCACATTTTTAGGCATTTTTTTCCCGGCTCGAACATAAAATGGAACATCCTCAAGTCTTGGAGTGTCTATAAAAAATTTCGCAGCAACAAATGTCTCTGTATTTGAGGATAGCAGTACGTTTTTTTCTTTTTTATAGTCGCTATATTGCCCCCTAATTACAAACTTAGGGACGTCTTTTTCATCAATTGGTCTTATTGCTTTAATTACTTTTGCTCTCTCATTTCTAAGATCCTCTCTTGTAAAACTTCTTGGTTGCTCCATCGCAACCGCCGCGATAAGCTGCATTAAGTGATTTTGGGCTACATCTCTTAGCATCCCTACTCCGTCAAAAAAGTTTCCCCTGTTTCCTACACCTTTGTCTTCAGCAAAAGTAATTTGTATATGATCTATATAATTTCTGTTCCAAACAGGCTCAAAAACTCCATTTGCGAATCTAAAAGCTACCATATTTTGGACTGTTTCTTTGCCTAAATAATGATCGACTCTAAAAATTTGGTTTTCCTCAAAAAGATAAGATAGTTTTTTATCTAGTTTTACAGCAGTTTCCAAATCCTTACCAAATGGTTTTTCAACAATAATTTTTGTTTGTATCTTAGAATCTTTTGACAAACGCGCTTTATCCAAAAATCCCAAAATAGTTTCGTAATGAGACGGTGGAGTTGCTAAATACAAGAGTCTTTCATATGGGATTCTTATATTTTTATCAATTTTCTTTAACAAAATTAAAAGGTTTTCATATCCATCTTTAGTATCAAAATTCCCCTTTTGATAAGACAAATGTTTCGCAAAACTTGCATATTCTTTTTGATTAATTAAATCTGTAAAATGACTTCTAAAACTTTCATCAGTCAAATCGCGTCTTGAAAAACCAACTATTTGAAAATTATCTGGAAGTTTATTTTGCTTGAAGAGAGAAAATACGGAAGGGACTAACTTTTTCTGAGCCAAATCTCCAGTTGCTCCGAATATTACCATCACAAAAGGATTATTCATGGCATTTGGAAAAAACCAAAAAATAATTTTTCAATATCTTTGAAAGTAATAAGGACCATAAGTCCCAAAAGTATTGCCATTCCAATTGTGTGAATCAATGATTCGGTTTTCTGGTTTATTTTCTTACCTAGGATTCCTTCAACTAGAATAAAAAATAATCTCCCGCCATCAAGCGCTGGTATAGGAAGTATATTGAAAAAGGCCAATGATACAGACAAAAGACCAGTTAAATTAAGAAGACCTAAAACTTTTTCTTTTAGAGTAGGAATTTGCAGTATGCTACCTGTCACAGACGCAATACCGATTGGTCCTGCAACTCCTTGACTTAGAGGTTCGGCAGTTTTTTTCTCAAAAGAAACTCTTATTAGATCACCCATCACGTCCAAATTGTAAACCATAAGATTTATCGGATGAGTTATTCCTGAAAAAAATTTTTGAATAGGCGTTGCGTAGCTAAGATTTGCAGTCGAAACAGAAAATAGCACAATTCCCAATGCACCTTCATTTTTTGGCGGTGAGACTCGAGGAGTTATTTTTGCTTCTGATACGCTATTGGTCTGTAAATCGCGCCATTTGATGGTAACCTCGGTTCCTTTATTCCTATTTATAATATCTGTAAATTCTTTTATATCTTTAATCTCTTTGTTATTTACAGAAATAATTTTTATTAAGGGTTTGAGTCCTGCTTTCTGTGCAGGAGAATTCTTTGCAATACTACTTATTATTACGTCTTTTGAATTAACCTGACTTACTCCAAAAAATTTATGATCGGTTAGAAGAGGAAGCTGTGTTTTGTAGTCAGACATTGCTAAAAAAATGTAAAAAATAACAATAGCCAGTAATGAATTCATGACAACCCCTGCTACAACCACTAATGTTCTTTGCCACGGAGATTTTGCGAAAAACGCTCTATTTAAATTTTCCTTATTGTTTCGAATTTCGGATTTCGATATTCGAATTTTTCCCCCACCAGCTTCATCTTCCCCATACAATTTAACAAACCCCCCGATTGGCAACCAATTGATAGAATAAATTGTCTCGCCTTTTTTTATGCCAAATGCTCTTGGTGGAAAACCAAATCCAAATTCCTCAACTTTTATTCCCAATTTTTTGGCGACAAAAAAATGCCCCCACTCGTGGATGAGAACGAGAACTGACAGTATTAATAAAAAAACTAAGATTGTAAGTAACATAAAAATCTATAATTAATCAAATAAGATTGATATTTTTGAAGTTGGAAGTTGGATATTTATGATTTTGACTACTTGATTTTTTGATTTCTTGATCAGCTTGTTCAAGTCTTCAAAAATTCAAATATATCAATATCAAGAATCTCAAGAATATCTATCTTCAAGAATTTCTGATAGGCTAAATTTGCATCAATTCTTCTTCCTTCCTTCTTCCCATTTCATCAACTTGGGCAATAATATCATCAGTTATTTTCTGTATTTCTTTCTCGAATCTTTGAAGTTCTTCTTCTGAAATTTCCTTATTAAGATGTTTTTTCCTAATAATATTTCTCGCATCTTGTCTAGCTTGACGAATCATTATCCGTCCATTTTCAAGTTTTTGTTTCATTAACTTTATTAATTCAACTCTGCGCTCCTCTGATAATGGCGGAATAGAAATTCTGATTATTTTCCCATCAGATGATGGAGAAAGTCCGATGTTTGCCGCGATTATTCCTTTTTGTATTTCATCAACAACTGATGCGTCATATGGAGTCAGAACCAATGTATGAGAGTCAGGTGTCGCAATAGTCGCAAGCTCCATGATCCGAAGTTTTTGCGTCCCTCCATAAACACCAACTACAACATTTTCAACAAGTGCTGGAGTTGAACGACCTGTTCGGACTGTCGCAAGATCCGCTGCCAAAACACCCAAAGCATCTAACATTTTCTGTCTAGCTTCGCTAATAACTGGATCCATAACTATTCTCCTATTTCAAATCTTCCTACCTTCGATACAACAATATTTTCTCCTAATTTAGCAATTGTTTCTTTTATAAGAGTTGCTATTGTTTTTGAAGTATCTCGAATATATTCTTGTTTCAAAAGATCGCTAACATCTTTTGGGTTCATTGATGCAACTTGCATTGCGATTTCATGAGCCAATTTTTTAAACTCATCTGTTCGAGCAACAAAATCAGTCTCACACAAAATCTCAACAAGCGAACCAACTCTGCCCGTCTGATGGATATAACTTTCTATCAAACCCTGCATGGTAGCTCGATCTGCTTTTTGGGATGCTTTTTCCAAGCCATGTTTTTTTAGCCACCCAAGAGCTTTCTCATAATTATTATTTGATTCCTCCAAAGCCTTACGGCAGTCCGCAATAGATGCTTGAGTTTGGTTTCGGAGTTTTTTAAGTAATGCTACATCTATACTCATATGCTTTTATTGCAACCACAGAATCTCTGAATTTCTTTGAGACACTGAATTCACCTTAGTTAATTATACGTTTTATTTCAAGAGTTGGTCTTGCAAAATTCAATATTAATCCAACTTCACGCTTCGCTGCTTTAAGATAAGATATTAATTGGGCTTTATGTATATCATTAATTTCAGCAACAGCCTTAATTTCAACTAAAACTCTTCCTTCAACATCAAAATCTATAGTCTCATAACCTAAACTGACGTTCTTGTAGCTAACCATAATTTTCTTTTCTCTACTAAATGTATATTTTTGATTTTTAAATTCAAGATACAATGCTCTTTGATAAATCTTTTCTATAAATCCTGGCCCAAGGGTTTTATGGACATCAATTGCAAGCTTAATTATTCTATCTGTCAATTGGCTATGTTTATATTCATTTTTTACTGACATTTTTTATTTTCTTACGCTTCTGCGTTTCACTGCCTTTCAGTGCCTCAGTGGTTGCAGTTTTTTTATCGCTTTTAGATTTCAGTGTTTCATTCACATTCTGCGTCTCAGTGGTTGCAGTTTTTTTATTTTCTATTCTCTTACGCCCTTCTATCCATGCATCAATGATATAACTTACAATAAGTTTAATGCTACCCACTGCGTCATCATTTGCAGGTATTGGATAATCAATTACATTCGGATCAGCGTTGGTATCTACAATTGCAACAGTTGGTATCCCAATTTGAATCGCTTCTCTGACTGCCAGATTTTCCAAATGCGAATCAATTATGAATAAAACGTCTGGTACCTTAGTAATATTTGCAATCCCACCATACAGAACTTCCAATTTTCGTCTTTCTTTATCCCAGCCCCCAATTTCTTTTTTTGTGTATTTTGCTTTTAAATCCTCATCTGCAAGATCTTTAAGAAGCTTATGATATTTTTTGAAATTTTTTGATACTTCATGAAAATTGGTAAGAAATCCTCCTACCCAACGATTTGTGATATAAAAAAGTCCGTTTGATGCTCCCTCAAGCTTTGCTTTTTTGAAAGACTCCTCAACTATCCCTCTTGCTTGTCTTTTTGTCCCCACTACTACCAAACTTCCGCCTTTTGCAGATAGATTTTTTACAAAAGCACCAGCTTCTTCAAGCCCCTCTTTAGTTCTGGCCAAATCAATAATATGAATAGAATCTCTAGCTTCGAAGATAAAATCCCTTGCTTTTGGATTGGATCTTGTGACTTGGTGCCCAAAATGACAACCAGCCTCTAGAAGTTCTTCAAGTGTAATTTCTCTCATATAAGTCCTTAAAAATCCTCCATCCTAAACCATCTTTAAATCAGGACTTTAAAATAGGATGTGTGTTTTGTTGTCTTCCATTTATATCGCTAATCTCAACTATTGTTATTTGATCATCTACTTTTCTTCCCAATCTAGGACCTTGTTCAAAAATATACGCTATGTCAGCCTCTCTTAAATTACCAGATACAACATTTTTTAATGCTCGTTCGAGCTGAAATGTCGGAAGTGTATGTTGACGAAATCTCTCTTCACGAAGTCTTCTCTCCTGTGCTTTAATAACCTTTTTACTCACTTGTTCAGTTTTTCTTCTTCTATCCAGAATTTTTTTCATGCGATCCTGATTTATGCCTTGGTTAAAAATATCATGGCGCACCATTTGTCTCTCAAATTTATTCACTTTTTAATTTTATCACAATTGTTGCGCTTAATTCAAGTTTCTAATTATCAAAACATACACAATTTTATCAATAAGTCTCTGATATGATAATATTGCTTTAAATATGAACAGAAAAGAAACAATTGATCGAAGACATGAGATAAAAGAATATCTGCCTTTTCAGGGAAGAAGAGTCCTTATTACTGACGGGACATCTGGAACAGGAGAGGTAACTGCTTTTCAATTACAAAAACTCGGCGCGACAGTAATTATCGGTACAAGAAATACTCAAAATTACGAAAGGACAGCTTCGGGGCTTAATCCGGCAAATACACATCCATTCATATTGGATTTTAAAAAAACTACTACTATAAAATCCGCTATGACAAATTTGATGCCTCATCCAACTGATATTATTCATTCCGCTGCAGTAGGTATGGATGGAATATTTGATAGAGCAATGATAGATGGGTTTATAAGACTGCAAAAGATCAAAGATCCAGATGTCAGAAATAAAACCTTAGAGCAAATTAGACAAACAATCAAGCAAAAAGTAGAAGACAATATGGAGGATGCTAGAAAAGTGAACTTTGAGGGACCAAAAGCTTTATTTACTTTTTTGTTTGATACTAAAATTATAGATGGGGTTAAGAAAATCGTATTTTTCTCAAGTTTTTGGAGCAGTATTTACGGACAAGAAGGTGTTAATGTTCCGCAATTTTACAAAGGTATTGCAAGTACACAATCTTTGCTTGAGAGATGGCTAACAGTTTATGCAGATTCGTTCAGACGTAAAGGAATAAGAATTGCAATTATAAGCGGGCATCTTATCAAAGATACAGTGGTTGGAAATGACATAAATAAATATATACTTCCACTTTGTACGCCTGAAGATCAAAAGACTTTAAGAGAATCTTTTATTGCGACATCAGATATGATAAACGCGACCAAACAAGTTTTGCTAGAAAGTCCAAAAAAGTGGAAAGAGCATCCCCGAAAACTTTATATTACAGGAAGAGGTATAACA
Source organism: uncultured Gammaproteobacteria bacterium (assembly GCA_964372855.1). Taxonomy (GTDB): domain Bacteria; phylum Patescibacteriota; class Microgenomatia; order Levybacterales; family UBA12049; genus JACOXT01. The sequence goes on from CAYJRY010000046.1 coordinate 7,280, forward strand.
ACCTCTATTTCCCCCTCTGATCCTGTTTTCCAAGTCAAATTACCGATTTAAAATTTTTTATCTTTTCGGCAATCCTACCATCGGCAAAACTGCAGCTGCGTAAGTCATGCCAGCACCAAAAGAAACTAATACTACAATTTGGTTGCGTCTAAGAACACCTTTTACATAAGCCTCATGGAGAGCAACTGGGATTGAAGCAGCAGATGTATTTCCCATATGATCAATGTTAACAAAAACTTTCTCCATTGGAAAATTTAACGCCTCTGCGGTTTCTCTAATTATAGCTAGATTTGCTTGATGAGGAACCAATAAATCAACTTCCTCTATTGGTACTCCTGCCTTTATGAGAACACTCTGTGATTTCTCAGACATTCTTTTAACCGCTTGATCCTTTACTAATCTTCCCTCCATATGAACACTATGCATATCTTTTTCTACCGTTTCTATAGTGGTTGGATGTTTACTTCCTCCAGCTGGTACGTTTAAATTTTTCGCATATTGCCCATCACTTCCATGATCAAAAGCCATGTTTGTAGGAGCTCCCTTATCAGGCACTACCAACTTAACCAATGCTGCACCAGAAGCATCTGCAAATATAGCAAACGTGTCAGGTTTCTTTGCACTTCTTATTGGACTTAGAACTTCTACTCCGACTACCAGTATAGAACCGTCATGTCCTAAGGGACTTGTTAGTTCCAAACATGCATTATGTAATGCTTTTATCCAACCCGGACAAGCAGCGTATACATCATCAGCTCTGACATCCGAACGCAATCCCAATCTGTCCTGAATTATTGCAGCTGCAGGAACTGCGACAAAATCAGAAGACCCTGTAGCGACAAATATAACATTAACATCAGATTTTTTAGTTTCACCCATTTTAAGAGCTTGTTTTGAGGAATCAGTACCTAAAGTAGATGCTGTTTGTCTTCCTTTATATACCCAGTTTCTTTTCTCTATTCCGACACCTGACATTCTCATTAATCTATCTATAAAACCTGCATTTCTACCAATCATTTTATCAATTTGCTCATTGGTTATTACCCTTCCACCAACTTTGCTTCCGAGTCCTATAATTGCGGGAACTTCCCCTTCCCTAACTCTCTCTGTCATATTTTCTATGATGAAGATAGCATCTTATTTATATTTAGTCAATAACTGATATAATAGTTTTCAATGAATATCTCTGAAATTCCATCAAAACAAACTCGAATTGATATCCAAGCATCACCCGAAATACTCGATAGACCTAATATATCTTTTGGGATGTATTTGCCTAAAAATATACTCACCAACGAAGAGATTGAAAGTTGGGATGTGGGGCTTAGCGCAGAAAAGATCCTTGACAAAACAGGCGTAGCACAAAGATATGTTGCGGGCACGAATGATACTCCCCTTTATATGGGTTTAATGGCAGCACAAGAAGCATTAAAGGGCAAAAGACCGGATGTAGTTATTGTATCCAGCAGTTTCCCGCAAGGAATAAATTT
>CAYJRY010000047.1:0-8679 GCA_964372855.1 uncultured Gammaproteobacteria bacterium
TTTAATCTCTATAATCATTCTTGTTATTTTTACAGAATTGATCGTCCTGAGCTCTTCGAGTCTGAGCCTGAGGGCTCGTCCCTCAGAGTCGAATGACCTGTCGAAGGGTGGACCTGAGCGGATTCGAACCGCTGACCTCTTCATTGCAAATGAAGCGCAATACCACTATGCTACAGGCCCGAATCGATCAAAATCCACTTTTTAAATTACTAATTTTTAAGGAGAGGGACCGTTTTAAGAAGACAATAAAAATCCCCGAAGGGTAAATTCAGATTCTTGATAATTTCTTGTCATAAAACGATTCTCTCTCAAGAGCTATCTTAAAACAATATTACCACAGCGCCCTATAGCTGTCAATAGGCCAAAGATGGTTATTAGGACTGATCCCTCAGCCACTTCTCAGCCTCCAACGCAGCTTGACATCCAAACCCTGCGGCGGTGACTGCCTGTTTGTAATGGCTATCATGCACATCACCAGCAACAAAAACGCCTTGCGTATTGGTAAGAGTGTGGTCATAGACTTTGATATAACCTTTTTCATCAGTATCTATACCTTTAAAGACTTGGGAATTAGGAATATGTCCTATTGCCACAAAAACTCCATCAATTGTCATTTCTGAAACTTCATTGGTTTTATTATTCTTAATTCTGACACTTTCAACCTTTGTTTCTCCTAAAATTTCAATAACTTCACTATTGAATAAAAATGATATTTTTGGATTTTTCTTAGCCCGATCCTGCATTATCTGGCTTGCTCTTAAACTATCACGTCTGTGAACAACCGTTACGTTTTTTGCAAAATTACTCAAAACTAAAGCCTCCTCCATCGCGCTGTCTCCTCCTCCAACCACAATTACTTTTTTTTCTTTGAAAAAATAAGCATCGCATGGAGCGCAAGATGACACGCCATGTCCTATTTTTTCTTTTTCACCTTTGACATTAAGCCATTTTGTATCTGCTCCTGTTGCTATGATCACAGCTTTTCCTTCAAAAGTTTTGTCAGAGGTTGAAATTTTAAAAGGAGGCTTAGCAAACTCTCCATGAGAAAAATCCTGATCAACAATTTCCGTACCGAATCTTTCCGCTTGTTTACGCATTGCCATCATAAGATCAGGGCCGTCAATTCCATCTGGAAAGCCAGGATAATTTTCAACAAGAGTTGTAAGCATTAGCTGCCCTCCCCATTTTGAGCCGGCTAAACATAGAGTTTTAAGGTTCGCGCGTGTGGTATAAATCGCAGCTGTTAAACCAGCGGGACCTGAGCCAATAATGATAACGTCGTACATAGAAAAATAGCGTCTAGCAACTAGCGTTCAGCAGTTAGTTATTATTTAAAATAATAAAAACTAGACGCTAGACGCTGATAACTAGGCGCTCCCCAACACTTCCTCAATTCCACTCTTATAACTCTCCTTGCTTTGTGCGCCGATCATTGTTTTGACTGGCTGGCCCCCTTTGAAAAATAATATACTTGGAATGCTCATTATTCCGTATTTAGAAGCATTTTGGGGATTTTCATCTACATTTAATTTACCTACTTTTACTTTTCCTTCATATTCTTTTGCCAGCTCTTCAATGATTGGTGAAACAATTCGGCATGGCTGACACCACGAAGCCCAAAAATCAACAACTACCGGCATTTTGCTTTGCAGGACTTCTTCTTGAAAATTCTGATCAGTAAAAATAGTATCCGCCATATTGTCAAAGATATCAATTAATATATCCCTTGTCAACCACAAAAAAGTCAAGGAATCCTTACATTTTCAGTGCAGGCAGAATTTGTGATGATTTATTATGATCTTTCGAAAGATCATAGGTTATTTAGATCTGTACATAATTCTGTACATATTGATTTTATAGTAGTGGCGGGTAGTGAAGCTGTTCCACCGCATCTGACGCGGTTTCACCTTCCAAGTCGCGAGGCTTTATGAGTTATGATAAGTCAATATTGGAGGTTAATAATCTAGCTGAAGAGAGGGACGATAGAAGATGTTCAAGATCAACTTTATCAGGATGATAAGTTACTTCTGTCCTTCTCTCTTCTTGTTTTTTTGCTTGTTTTCGAATAACAACAGGGTCCGACTTCTCAAGATGAGTTTTTTCCACTCTAAGACCTTCAGCGCTAAAACCCATATTTACAGTGAGTTTTCCAATATCAATATCCCTAGTTCCTGTAAGATCAAATGTCGTTTTAGTTACCTCATTAGGTGAGAAAAAATATTTATCTACAATCCGTGATCCTTCCCGACTCGACATAATAACTAGATCTATGTTTGGATTTTTTGGTTTATGCATCGCAACTTTTTCACCTCTAAAAACTGTTAGACGTTGCCTTGTATCCGAAGTTTCATTAACAAGTGAAGCACTATCTTTACCCTCAGATTTTTCCATTGCTTTCTTCCACACCTCACGAGCTACCTCCATTATCTCTCTCTTTTCTTCTTCTGAAAGAGGCTTTCTTTCTTGCGTAACTTTTTTCAAAAACTCATCTATTGATTCCTCAGGCATATAAAAATATATTAATCTTATTAATAGATATTGTCAACCCAACTCCTCTCTTTTTGTCTGCAAAAAAAAGAACCATTGTTCCAAAAAGCCAAATAGTTGTTTGAATGGAGTCTCGATGAGGTAATCAAAAACGTACAAAAAAATATTTATTTGGGACAGCCCTTCACTCAGACGTCTTCCCACTCGAATTATAGGCATAAAGAGAAAATCAGTAATTGGCGTGAAAAAACTTTGTCTTGCGGGAACAGTATATGAATGAGCGGTTTGAGCAATTCTATAAGTAAAAAATGAGATAATTGCTATAAAGAAAATAAATACGCCAATACTTGCTATATTGAAATCAAGTCTTGAAAGCGTATATACAATAAGACCAAAGCTTACCACAAACGCCACCCACCAAAGAAAAGTAAAAGCAAAATTAAGAATTGGGTGTTTATTGTCAGGTTTTAGACTAAGACTAAGCGGCCTATCAAGATCAGGATCATCAACAAATAATATACTTTTAATTCTTTCATAAATTCTTTTTGTGTTATTTATATCTGGCGTTCTTATAAAAAGACTTGCAATCACCATAAGAAGCGGCGGAACAACTATGTTTATAATTAGCGAATTCCATGCGATTCTGCCCAAAACTAGATTGTCATAAGTTGTTTCAACAGTGAAAGCAAAAAGTACTTTTGTAAGAAGAATAAATATTACCGATCTTACGATTGCTGTTCTTACTTTTGAAGTTATTGTTTTATACCGAGCCTCTGAAACTGCAAAAACTCTTTTCTGAAATTCTTCTGTATTTTCAATTAGGCTTCGTGCATTCACTCTTTCCCGCCTTAAGATTTCAGCAAAAATCAAAAAAGGAGGAAGCTCTTTTTTTACATAAGATAAAATTCTTTCTTTAAGGGGATAATTAAGCTGTCGTGTTATCTCTTTATATCCTTTTGAAAAATTCTCAACTATTTTTGGAAGATTTGATTCGTTTAACGGCCCAAAAAATTGCTCGAATAAATGGTATCTTAAAAATGCGAGATCGTCTTTGGCGAATCCTCTGCGAACTGCAATAAATACTTGGATATCGCGGTTTTCCTCTGAATCATCTTTTATGATAATATGACGCCTGAGAATATAGTAAATAAAGTTTGAAATCAAATCCATATCTTTGCTTTTGTTAAGCATAGTTTCTAAATCCGAAGAGAGTAATTGATAGATAAGAGTATCTACTTTTAAGTTAAGACGCATAGTAAGAAGATGTTTTCTTAAGGCAAGATATAGATCAATTTTTTGTGCAACTTTTTGGATATCCTCATCTGAAATGCTTGCCTCAGGAAAATATCGAGCCCAAAGAAGCTCTCTTATTAAAGCAGGCGCAATTTTTTCTCCATCTCCTCCAAAAAGAAATCGTCTATTAAGAATTCTTTCAATCGCGGCACGTCTTACTACCTCCTCCTCACGATAATCCATGGCGTTTCTAAACTTTTCATACCAAGTCGCTATTTCTGAAATAAACCGACTGACATTTATGCCATGTTTTGTTTGTTTTTTGATTTCTTCTTTCTCAAATGAGGTAATCAGAAGATTTGCTAATTTTGATAAATTCGGCTGGTCCATAATTTTCTAATCACTCCATTGTTTGTTCAGGGCCCTTTCCTCTAAAGGCTTCTTTAAACGACTTTACTCTTTCCAAAGATGCATCTTTTATATTGAATTTATCTATTTTTCCCCATGCTGTCAATGCGAAATTTGTATCTAAATTTGGCCTTGGAATCAAGATCATTTTCCAAGAATCTTCTTTTACGAATCCATCTAGTCTTTTTACAAACTCCAAACATTCTTTCTCATCTATTTCAGCGCTTTTTGTCCCTTCTTTTTGATTTTTGATATTTGATATTTGATATTCGCAGTTATAAGAAATTATTATATAACCATGCTCTAGACTATGTACTAAATAACCATCCTCTGTGGGTTCGTTATATACTCCGCTTTTTGTCCATTCATCAAAGTGTGATCCTGAGGTTGGAGGATTTGAGTTATATTTAACTTTTGTTTCTTTTTCCACATGTTCACGACCTAATATAGTCACATTTTTTACATGAAGATCTTTCAATTCAACAGACTCAATTTTGGATTTATTCATCCAAATATACAATCCGCCTGAGGCAATAATTAAAACTACAATTATAATAAGAAGATTTGGCTTAGGCATAATATGTATTGTACCACACCAACTTAAGTTTCAACTGGATTCTCCAAGAGGGATTCTTTTTGCAGCTTTTTAACATTTTTTATAACTATTAGACGATTCCTATACCCAATTATGCCTTTATTTTCAAGTTTTTTTATTTCAAGACTAGCAGTTTCCCGTGTTACTCCAACCATAGTGGCGATATCTTTATGGGTAAGAAGAACCTCTATGATAATTTTTCCATTAACAATTCTCCCAAAGTGTTCAGCGCAAATCATAAGAATTGATGCTACTTTCTGGTATGAATTGCCAAATGCCAAATATTCCATTCTCCTTAAGAGTCTTCCAAGTCTTGATAGAATTCTGCCAGTTACAAAGAAAAAAACATCATGATTAAAACTAAGATAATGTAAAAAATCCTCTTTTGGTGCTCTGAAAATTTCTGTTGGGGTAGTCATTGCTTCAAGATAGTATTCATTCGGAGCGTTATTAACAGCCCAAACAAGAGGAAAAAGATTATATTGCTTGAATATTATAAGCGTGAGTTCTTCTCCGCTTTCTGAGATTGAATATAAACGAACAAATCCTTTTTTTAAAAAAAATATTCCCTGAGGAATATCACCGGGGCGAAGAAGTATTTCTCCTTTTTTATATCTAATAACTTTATGGTGCGAAAAAAAATCAAATAACTTCTGAATTGCTGTCATATGACCCATAATATATCACATATACCATACTGTAAGCAATATTACAAAAATAAAGTGATCTATATCACTGATATTATGTAATTAATATTGTAATGTATGTCTTATGAATAAAGGAGATATTATGAAAGATATACATAAAATACCATTGCTAACATCGTGGCCAACACCTATGTCTTTTAAAGAGGTCGTTAATTGTTTTAGGGTTAAAAAGAGCAATTCTAAATCTAAATTCAAAAAAAGGTCAAAGAATTTTATATCCTCCCCTTTTATTAACTACTATTCACTTTCTATTTATTAACGTATTGACATTTAACGCAAAGCAATTATACTATTCTGGTGTTAGAAAAACAAAAAACAACAACAGTTGATTCATCAGAACTTGAAAGCATTAAATCAACAAATAGAATTTTAATAATTGTTCTTTTGGTTGCTTCGTTTTTCCTAGGATCATTAACAAACAAAGTTTCAACTCTTGAGAAAAATAATACTCCTTCTGTTCAGGCTGATTCTTCAAATCCAAATCAAGAAGCAAATACTCAGCCTCCAGTAATTACAAATGACACAATTAAAGAGTGGGCAAAAGATCTAGGGCTTAATGCCCAAAGCTTCAATTCCTGCTTAGACGAGGAAAAATATAAATCCAATGTTGAGGAAGATACCAAGGCAGGACGGGAGGCAGGCGTGAGCGGAACGCCTACTTTTTTCGTCAATGGAATATCATTGGTTGGAGCCCAACCATTTAGCGCATTTAAAGATACGATAGATAAAGAGCTAGCTGGAACAACTGATCCGCAAGCAACTCGCGCAACTGTTGATGTTGGGAGACTTCCTTCGTTTGGTGATAAAAATGCGAAAGTTACAATTGTAGAGTTCTAGGATTTTGAATGTCCATTCTGCAGAAGATTTTTCGTAGATACTTTCCCTCAAATTAAAAAAGAATATATAGATACAGGTAAAGTGGTAATGTATTATAGACATTTCCCGCTAGATTTTCATCCGCTTGCCAATCCATTTGCCCAAGCATCAGAATGCGCCAATGATCAAGGAAAATTCTGGGAATTCCACGACAAGATATTTGAGGAGCAAGGATAAGATCTCGTCTACAAGATCTCGAAAGTATCAAACTTTCCCTTAACTTCTTCCCTAAACACATCTACTGATTTAACTTCTGATAAAAAAGGACCAATTCTACAAAGTGAAATTAGATTATCAAGTTTTTCTTTCTCACCGACAAATAAACCTTCTACCCTCCCGTCTGATAAATTCCTAACCCATCCTTTTATACCAAGTTTTTCCGCATTTTTTTTGACATATTGTCTAAATCCAACTCCCTGGACAAAGCCTGAAATAAAAACCCTTACTTTATTCATAGGTTTATAATGTTGCTCCAAATTGAGCTAAAAGTAAATATCGCAAAAACCTAGCTAAAAGCATAAGCAAAAAGAAATGCAGTGGCGAATAGTTCAAGACTCCAGCAATAATTCCTACCGCGTCAAAAAAAGGATTTGGGATTAAGGCTACTGCAAAAATTATCAGCCAACCGTGTTTTTTAAAATGTTTTTCTATAAATAATATTTTTGGGTTTTTCTCTAGTCTCTCCCGCGTCAGCTTTCTTCCAGAATATCCAATTACAAAACTCACCATATCACCAATTGCCGCCCCAATTGATGCAATAATAGCAACTAAAATTGGTGAGTAAATGCTTCCTCCTGCAATAACTGTTAAAAATGCAGGGCCTGAAACAAAAAGACTAGCACTTGAAATTAAATTTACCAAGAATATTCCTATCAAGCCAAAAGAAGACGTTTCTTGAAAAAAATCTTCGAAAATAAAGAAAGCAATAGATAAGACAATCGAAAAAATAAATATTAGCCCCACATAAAACTTGTTAATCACTTTTCACAACTCCTTTTTTCTCTCCTTTTAATTGCTTTAACTTCCACATAAATAGAGCCCCTTTATTTTTGGCATTTGAATCTGAGACAAAGGTGAGTGCCTTTTCAAGAATAGATCTGTGAACTGTTTTTGCAAGTTTTATGTAAAGACTTTTGTGCCTATAATCCTCAAGTTCCTCAGCAAGAAAAATACCATATGATTGAAATTCACGGCTAATGTATTTATCGGTTTTGGGATCAAATTTCTTAAGAATTGACTTTACAGACTGCACGAGGTAATTATACAACAAATCCTAACGAAACCACTTCCGAAACCACTCCGGTTCCCATTCAAGTGCCACCCCACCGATATAAGGCATGTAAGATGGATTTTTTTTGAACATTTCACGTACAACATTATAATTGCCTTCAAGCTGATCTACCCACGCTTTATATGCTTCCTGTCCTTCACGATTTTCAACCATTAGCTCTCGAAGTCTTATCAATTTTTCTTCATACACTTTTGTATGAATTCTTAAAGCTGCCTCTCGTCCTTTAGTGTTATCAACGCCTAAATCTTCTCGAAGGAAACGATCTGGCTCTATACTTGAGTCTTGATTCCTCTCCACCACAAAAGCTATCGCTCCCTCCTCGACCCTATCCATCTCTTTGCCTATTGCGGTATTTATCAAAGGGAGAAGTCTTTGAAAAAACTGCATTTTCGAATTCTCCCTTCCCTCCTTATTCATAACTTCTACCATATTTTTATTATACACCTAAAAAATCTTTTTCTCTCTGGGTTAAAAAACCCTTAAGGATTTTTTGAGCATTTTGAGATACTGTAATGTCTTTTCCATTTGCATCTTTCTCACCAATTAGTGAGCTATCAGACAAATTTATTAAAAGTTCACTTAATTGCCTAATTTCACTAGCTGATGTTTTATTTGAAAAAAACTGTTCAAATCGAGATTGAATCTGAGGAATTGCCTCGGGTCCTTTTTCTGCTACTTGGTCTAATAAATCATTAATTTCTGTTCTTATACTCAGAAGCTCGACTTCATGAAACACCTCAGAAATAGTTTTAATTTTCTGAGCATCTAAAACATCCAATATTTGATCAGGAGTTTGTTCTTCAAGAAACGATTTACCAACGACGAATCTTGCGTTATCCGAAACAACTTCTAATGGCTCTTTTCCTGTTCCTTTTGTCCTTGCTTCCCTAAGTCTTCGAGCGTGAATCTCAAGACGCGATGGATCAAGGCCCAAATCTTTTATCGCTTTAACAAATGATTGGGTTGCTAATTTATCACCAAACAAATTTCCCAAAAGCGCGTATACTTCAGTCGGAGTCATTTCAACAACAACTCTAAATTGCTTATTTTCACTCTCATGCCCATGCAACCCAGTATCCGAG
>CAYJRY010000048.1:0-8223 GCA_964372855.1 uncultured Gammaproteobacteria bacterium
TTGCTGATTCTAAAAAGGGTGTAATGAAAAAAAAAATTGCAATGAGTGTAAAAGTTTTATCACGTGCACGACTTAGGAAAAATCCTAAAAGAATAACGAGCAGCGAAATAAACGTAGTCCATTGGGTATTAGGAATTGAATAACTATAGAGGAAGCTTTTTATTATCATTCCATAATGCAGTGAGGAAATAAAATAATCAATACCTTGCATTTTAATTGTTGCGGCATCAAATATTCGCGAATTGTAAACACTGCTTACATCAAAAACGCTAGTGATAACTGGAAGGAGATGAAAAGCATGCATACCAAGAAATAAAATTAAACCTGCAAATATTTTTTTCCAAGGCAACGACTTACCCAGACAGAAAGTTATATATAATCCAAGAAATGTTAATGCTAAAGGGAAAAAAGCGTAAAGAGAGGGAACAACCGGGGTAAAATTAGCTGAAAAAATAAATGTTGTTAAAAGTGCAAACCAAAGATATTTACTTTTTTTCGAAACTAAAAAACGCAGGAGCAGATAGAAAACCATCGGATTTAAAAAGACCTGATTATGTACGTTAAGGGAAAATTGTATGGTTTTACCAATACTTGGAGAAAACGTGTAAAAAAGCCCAGCTAATATTCCTGCAATTTCGGCAAGTTGTATTTTATAATCTTGCGCATGTTTTTTTAGAATTTCAATAACGATTAGATATGTAAATAAAAATGCCCCGACCAACTTAAGAGAATTTAAAAGGCAAATAAGTATGTAGGGTGAATCGAAAATAAAGTAAAAAAGCATTAATAGAGATAAAAATGGCAACATGACTTGATCTGACCTCAAGGTTCCAGTGCCGTCGGGTTGGATACTGTATAAACTATTTGCCTGCAGAAACGAAACGGGATCATACATGTAAAGCCTGCTGCTATCCCCACCCAATTCTAACTCTTCGGGACGAAGCCAAAAGAAAGGAAGCAAAAATAGTACTAAACAAACAAAAGAAACGAGAATTTCTGATTTTAAAAATCTAAAGAATTTTATCATTTAAGGTAAGTTATCTATTATACTTGATTAGAGAAAATTATTGTGCTTTTCTATAAATATTTCAAGTACTAAATACCCTGATCTATCCCAGTTTGGGCTAAATTGTCATTATTGTGGTAAAATATGGTAGCATAACAAAAGAAAAAAGCAGAAAACATTTCGGGAATTTCATGAGCACATTCTAGAAAGAATTTGGGATTAAACTGATAACTAAAGGAGTGCTTCTGAACAATAGGCTTGAATGTATTGGTTTTTCTCTATACTGTTGATTTAATATGCTTTTTCGTGGTGTTCCATTATTACTAAAGGTGATCTCTCAAGGTGAATTTGATAAGCTTTTTATGGTTGCTTGGTATCAACTTTACAAAGGCTTTTATAATGGTGTATTTTGGGGAAGACTGCTATTTCAACCTCGACGTGAATTACTCGGTACAAGAATGAAAGTAAAAACCAAGTATCCAATTGCTTATAATTCTCCTGATCATATCGTTCCATGGGGTACAAAGCATGACAATAGCACACACAGAAAATTTATCTTGCACATGGAAAAATTAGTAAAGAATGGAGGGTCCAATAATACTCGGAGTTTCTTAGATTTAGGTTGTGCTGGCGGACAGCTCGTGAAAGATTTCCTCTCCATTGGCTGGATCTCTGTTGGTCTGGAAGGTTCAGACTATTCCCTTAAACATAATCGAGCCAATTGGCCAAAGCTTGCCGGGAAAAATCTATTTACCTGCGATATCACAAAACCATTTCAAATTTATTCCAACGGCAAAAAGCACACATTCCGGCTGATTACCGCGTGGGAAGTTTTAGAACACATCAAGGAGAAAGATCTTCCTGCTCTGTTTCATAACATTGTTAATCACTTAGATAAAGGTGGATATTTTGTTGCTTCAACAACATCAATCTCCGATATACACAATGGTATTGACTTGCATCAAACCAGAATGACCAATAAACAATGGCGATTGTGGCTTAAAAAAAACGTCAAGCAATTAAAACCTGTTGACCTAAGACTAAAGCTTTATGACTACGTAAGATATAATGCTGAACACTCTTTTTTAACCTATCGAAAAAATAACTTCTAGTTTACTTACTAGAGTGTATGCTCTAATATAGGGTAAGTTTGGTGGTGCGGAACATTAGATATGGTAATTATCTTAGAAAATTGAAAAATTATTTTAGACTGTAAATACCTACTCCCTTCGCTAACCTGCAATAGTGTAGCGCTTTTCAAAATTCAAGCCTCCCCTGTCGTAACAATCATCCCATCACTCGAAGTGAAACACAAAGCTCTGTGTAGTGTGCAGGAGACTTTTTATTTATTTCACTACTTAGCTCAACAACATATTCGGTATATATCCGACAGATTACATTTTATGATAAAATGAAGATCTCGTCTAATTCGGACGCCGTTTATGAGACAACTAAAAAAGCATATTCAAAAAAGTTCTCAGACAAATGTTTTTCCACCAAAGTATCTTGAAAATATATCCTGCCCTTTATGTAACAGTAAAACATATATTCAAAAATATCCACAATACTATCCCCGAATTGTAACATGTATAAAATGTGAACTTATATATACAAATCCACGGTTAAAAAATAAATACTTAAAAGAACTTTATACAGAAGAATATTTTAAAAATGATCATTCTTCAATATTGGGATATAGCAGTTATCTACAAGATCAAAAGAATATTATAAAGACATTTGATAAACGTCTTAAAGAAATTGAAACTTTCGTATCTCCTGGAAAACTGCTTGATATCGGATGCGCAACAGGATTTTTTATGCATAGCGCGAAAATGCGAGAATGGGAAGTTGAAGGTGTAGAAATTTCGCAGTACGCGGCTTCTTATGCAAAAGAAGCTTTTGGTTTTAAAATCTTTGTTGGAGATGTGATGCAAATTGACTTACCCGCCAATAAGTATGATTTGATTACCATGTGGGATGTCATTGAACATTTAACAAATCCTATTGAAGTTATTAAAGCAGCAAAAAGAGCTCTTAAAAAAAATGGTTTGCTTGTATTCTCAACGCCAAATGTAGGGTCACTTCCAGCAAAAGTAACAAAACATAAATGGATAGGTTACAAATTATCTGATGAACATCTTACTTATTTTTCAAAAAAAACAATTGCTTTACTTCTTGAAAAAGCTGGGTTCTCTCTTGTATTAAGTAAGCATGTTGGCAAGTATGTTAATTTGAATCTTTTTGCAGATCGAATTGGATTATATAACAAAGCTTTAGGCACAATATTTAGCAAAACGCAATTACTTTTACCCAAAGATCTTAATTTTTATGTTAATCCTTTTGATATAATGTGCGTATACGCAAAAAAGAAATAATTATGAAATTTTTAATAATTGGCGGGGGTGGATTTGTGGGATCATGGCTAATACATGAACTTATTTCAAGAGGACATTCGGTAGTAATCATCGATCCATTTATTTATTATACAGATTTAGACAAAGATAGTATAAGGAAAATAAATAACTTTAAGAAAGAGAATTTGCTTAAAGGAGCAAAAGTTTATAAGCAAAAATTTGAGGATGATGGAGAAAAAATTTTAAAGAAAGAAAATCCAGATATTTTAATACATCTGGCAGGAATTCCCTTAGAAAGAACTGATGATAGTAAAATTTGCCTAAAACAACTAACAGATGATATTGCTTTAACGTATAAAATAATTGAGGCTGTTAAAAAATTTTCAGTTAAAAAAATAATTTTTATGTCATCCATTTCCGCATATGGAGATTGTGAGGATACCATTAAAGAGGGCTATCGTCTTCTTCCAAAAACTCCATACGGAATATCAAAGGCTAGTGGAGAATTTTTAACAAAATCTCAACTTGATAACTGGAATATTATAAGGACAACTAATATATATGGATTTGCAGATTTAAATCAAAGGGCTTGCAATATTATTGTTGGTAAAATTTTAAAAGGAAAAAACTTTTGGATTAATAAAAATATTAGGATGGATTTTATTTACGTTAAAGATTTAGTAAAAGGCATTGCAGATGTATCTTTAAAAGCGCCTGCAAAAGAAGCTTTCCATATTAGCGGTAATAAAGCTATTAGCCTGATTGAATTTATGAATATATTAAAAAAACATTTTACTTTTGAGTATGAACTTAAAGACATACAAGACAGACCTCGCAGAGGAACAATGAATAATGCGAAGGCAAAAAAAATGCTTGGGTGGTTTCCAAGAATGAGTATAGAAGAAGGTATTTCAGACTATATTAAATATGTCAAAAAGCATGGGATCTCTTAAAGAAAAGAAACATTATAAAAAAAGTAATAAATGTCTTATCTGTGGAAGTAAAAAATTATCTCGTTATTTATCACTTGGTAAAGCAGCTGCTGCGAACTCATATCTTACTAAATCCCAATTAAAACAAAAAGAATTTAAAGCGCCTCTAGAGGTATATTTCTGTCATAATTGCAATTTAGCTCAACTTTTACATATTGTTGATAGAAAATATATTTTCAGTCGGTACGATTATTTTTCTTCAACCTCACCAATGTTGGTCAAACATTTCGAAGAATATGCAAAAGAAGTTTTTAATCGTTATCCTAAACAGTCCAAACTTCTGGTTGTAGATATTGGGAGTAATGATGGAATTTTACTTAAGCCATTTAAAAAACTGGGGGCAAGAGTATTGGGGGTTGATCCCGCTAAAAACATTGCTAAGATTGCAAATCAACAGGGTATAGAAACAATCCCAGCATTTTTTAATAAGAATCTAGTATCTAAAATTATGAAAAAATATGGTAAGGCAGGAATTATAACTTCAAATAATACTTTAGCTCATACCGATATTCTTCATGAGATTCTTGATGGTGTGAGAGATCTATTAGATAGTGATGGAATTTTTGTTTTTGAAGTGCAGTATGTTTTAGACTTGTTAAAACATAATGAATTCGATAATACCTATCATGAACATATCTGTTTTCATGGAGTAACCCCACTTGAATATCTTTTAAAAATGCACCGTATGGAAGTTATTGATGTGATTCATACTGATACTCATGGAGGAGGGATTATGATTATTGCATCCCACTCTCCCTCCCCATTTCCCATAGCCAAAACGGTTAAAAAGTTTTTAAACGAAGAGAAAGAGTTTGGTCTAAACAAACTTTCTACGTACAAAAAATTTGCCCAAAAACCTCCTCTTGTGAAAAAAAGGTTAACTAAAATGCTTGTAGATTTAAAGAGGAAAGGAAAAAAAATTGCAGCTTATGGAGCATCCGCAAAAGCTACAACGCTTTTGCAATATTGCAACCTTGGTCCAAATATTATTGACTATATTACAGACAGTGCGCCATCAAAACAGGGCAAATTTACACCAGGCACACATATACCAATTGTTAAACCAGATATTTTAAAAACTAAAAGGCCTGATTATATAGTTATTACAGCTTGGAATTACGCCGATAATATTATGGAGAAAGAGAAATGGTTTCAAGAAAAGGGCGGAAAATTTATAATCCCGATTCCAGAACCAAAAATTATTTAGGCTTATTTTCTACTTATTCCCCCGGGATAATCTGTATAAATTTCCCTAACTCTCTAGGGGCCTCAAGATTACTTAAAAGCTTTGTGTCTAAAATCTTTCCACTTTCAATATTAACTTTAAATGCCTCCCCTCTTTTTAAATACCTCTCTTTACTTAAAATACTCATGCTAAGTATCTAATTTTCTGGGAATTCCAATTTAAACATCAGAAACCGAATGGGATCACCATGATTCACTAATGCAACTGTTTTCCCTTCATTTCTTCTTACCAGATCATCGAATCCCTCATGCAATCTTTTTGTAACTTGCTCTCTAGTTTCTTGATCAGGACTTCGGGGGTGATTATAAATATCTTCACCATTATCCATAAGTTCCTGTTGAGCACTAATTGGTACTCCAATCCATCCAGGGATATAAGAATCTGAAAAAGCAGGATTTATAACAACTGGTTCTCCATTTGTTTCGCGAGAAAGAATCTCTGCTTTTTCTAATGTTCGAATATGTTGACTAGATTCGATGACATCAAATATAATTCCACTATCTTTAAGATTCTTTGCAAATCAAGTAAACTAATCTATCCTTTCTTTGCTAATATGTGCTTCTAGCGGGTACATCAATCTTCTTCCTTCCTCATCAAGAGGATATTCAACTTCTGCATGTCTAATAATGTATATTGTTGTCATTAAGCACTTCTGTAAGCATTAAACCAATAGAAGCCACCTATTGAATAGATGTAATAATTGAGTTAAAATTAGTTAATGAATATTCTGGTTACTGGTGGCGCAGGATATTTGGGCTCTGTACTTTGCGAGATTCTTTTAGATAAAGGTTATAAAGTTACAACAGTAGATAACCTCATGTATCAACAAAAGAGTCTATTCCATTTATGTAACAATCCAAACTTTGAATTTATTTTTGGAGATGTAAGGAATCAACAATTAATGCAAAGACTCATAAAAAACGTTGACGTTATTATTCCTCTGGCAGCAATTGTTGGGGCCCCTGCTTGTGATTTAGATCCTTGGATGGCAAAATCAACTAATTTTGATGCCATAAAACTAATAAACGATTTAAGAAATAAAGATCAATTGGTTGTTTACCCTACAACCAATAGCGGTTACGGGACAAAAACAGGTGATGTTTTTTGCACAGAAGATACTCCTTTGGAACCAATTTCTTTATATGGAAAAACTAAATCTGATGCTGAAAGTCTACTACTTTCTTCAGAAAATGCTATTACTTTAAGACTGGCCACAGTATTTGGTATGTCTCCTAGAATGAGGTTAGATTTATTAGTTAATCATTTTACTTACACCGCAGTAACTGATGGATACTTAGTTATTTTTGAAAAAGATTTTAAAAGAAACTATGTTCACATTAGAGATGTGGCTGATTGTTTTATTTATTGTATTGAAAATGCAGACAAGATGATAGGAAAACCTTTTAATGTAGGATTAGATGCAGCAAACTTAAGCAAAGAAGAGTTAGCTTTAAAAGTTAAAGAATTTGTCCCTAATTTTTATATTCATTTTTCTGAGGTCGGGTCTGATCCAGATAAAAGAAACTATATTGTTTCAAACCAAAGGTTAAGGGAAGCAGGGTTTGAGGCTAAAAGGTCATTGGAAGAAGGAATTAAGGAACTATTAAAGGGGTATAAGATGATGAGACGTTTGGAATTCAAAAATATCTAAATGGAATTAGAAGATATCACTGCAGCAATTTTAGCAGGCGGGCTCGGAACGAGACTGCGCTCCAAGATTAAAGGAAAACAAAAGGTTTTAGCTAAAGTAAACAATTATCCTTTCTTAAAGTATTTGTTAGATGATTTACACAAAACAGGTATTAAAAAAGTTGTAATTTGTACAGGATATTTGGGTGAACAAGTCAAAAAAGAATTTGGTAATAGATATGGCAATCTTTCCATTTCTTATTCACAGGAAAATTCAAAACTGGATACTGCTGGTGCCATAAGACTTGCCTTACTTCTTATAAAGTCAAAAGACATTTTAGTAACAAATGGCGATTCCTATTTTGACTTTGATCTAAAAAAGTTTTGGCAATTTCACCTTAAAAAAAAATCCCAAGCAACAATCCTTTTGACTAGGGTTGCCAATATAGAAAGATATGGTCAGGTAGTATTAGACAAAAGCAATAGAATTACTTCATTTCAAGAAAAAAGTGGAAAAATGGGAACAGGCTTAATTAATAGTGGCATATATTTATTTAAAAAATCACTGCTATTGAAAATCCCCAAAGATAAACCTTTTTCATTCGAGAAAGAATTCTTTCCTTCTTTAGTTGGAAAAGATTTTTATGGATTTGAGGGTCATGGAAAATTTATAGATATTGGTACACCCCAGTCTTATAAAGAAGCACAAGATTTTTTCAGATCAATATGAAAAGATTTGTAATTTTAGATCGCGATGGCACTATCATTGTAGAACGTAATTATTTATCTCATCATAATCAAGTAGAGTTACTTTCAAATGCAACACGCGGTTTAAAAAATTTAATGGACCATGGATTAGGACTTTTAGTAATTACTAATCAAGCAGGAGTTGGTAGGGGATATTTTAATTTACGTGATCTAAAGCTAATTCATAAAAGAATGGCTGATTTGTTAGCTGAAACTGGAGTAATTTTAGACGGAATCTACTTTTGCCCA
>CAYJRY010000049.1:0-8116 GCA_964372855.1 uncultured Gammaproteobacteria bacterium
AAGTCGTAACAAGGTATCCCTAGCCGAAGCTGGGGATGGATCACCTCCTTTCTAAAAATACTAATAAATCCAAATGGTATTCGAATTCATTCGAATTAATCATTCGGAGCAATTCGTATATAGGAAAGAGAGATGAACGGCAAGTTAACAAGTAACAATTTATTAGTAGCAATTAACAATTGTTAATTGTGAAATGTTTAAAGTTAATTGTTAACGAATACGTTAACACCCAAGTGAGTGCACTTCAAATGTGCGTGGAATAGCACTTGCCCTGAGTTTATCGAAGGGAAATTCTATTCTTTAGTTTTCCTACCACTTCCTGATAAAGCTTAATTTATTAACTAATTCACTTGTCATCGTATAGGGCATAGCATGATTGGAATTTTTAATAGTTATGATCTGGTAGTTCTTTAAATTTGATTTTTTAAGCGCTTCTTTTATTTTCTCTATAGATGACACATAGTCATTTTCCGCCAAAATAAAAATGATTGGTAAATTGAGATTTTTCAACGCTTCAAGATAAATAGAGTTTTTGGTAGTTAACTCCTTAGATTGCTGGTTAATTTTTTTAATATAATTTGGAAGATTTTTTGTTGCTATTTCATTTTTAATAAATTTCAATATTGACACAATAAGATGATAGGGAAAATTAGTAAATATAATTTTTATAGCTTCCAAAATAAATCTAATTTGTAATTGCAGTTTTCGTAAGGTATATAAACCAACTGGGGTTATAAATATGATTCCATGAATTTTTAGATTGGTTTTATTTTTTAGTAATTTGGCAAGATGAATTGTTTTAATCGTTCCCTGCGAATGCGTTATCAAAATTACTTTCGTTACTTTCGGATTAATATTATGAATACAGTTATTAATTTCATTTGCTTCGTATAAAAGGGAGTTGTTAACTATTTTTTTTGAAATTGTTTGAAAAGCAAATGTTTTTGTGCGAAATGTATTCGCGAGAATAGAGCATATCTTTTTGACAGGATTAGATGTTACATTTAGAGACCACCCGGGAAGATAAATTATTGCGTCGTTTCCTAAATGAAAATTTGATTTGTCAAAAACGATTGACTCAACATTAATAATTTTGTTTGACATTAAAAGTTGTTACCTATTATATTTATGACGTCTGAGAGTTTTAATCAGTCTATATGTATACTCAAAATATGTAAATAATTTTTTCCACCTTCTAAAGGAAGTCTTGACAACAATATTATTATCGATATGTAGATAACCATGTTTACCTAAATGTATAGCAAGATCAGTATCTTCATGTACTTCATTATCGCTTAGACATACTTCAGATTTTACTTTTTCCCAAGCACTTTTTCTAATTGCCATATTTGGGCCATAAAGAGTATTGTGTTTTAATTGCGATTTGATAATTGCAAAAACTACTTTTACCATCCATTGGGAGTGTTGCAGCAAATCATGTATTGGGTAATTATAAAAATGAGTTGTACCTGAAATTCCGACTAAATTCTTGTTGTTTTTAAAATGCTCTTTGATACGTTTGATCCAATTTTTTGGAACCTGACTATCAGCATCCGTTCGCGCGATAATGTCATATCTTGCCTCATTAAACCCACGATTTCTGGCATGAATCATGCCTTGGATTTTCTCTTTAATGACTACATCGGCGTATTTTTTGGCAATATCAGATGTTTTGTCGCTTGAGTTATTGTCGATGACTATTATTTCATCCGGCTTTATTTCCTGGCTTGTTATGCTAATAAGACATTTTTCAATATAATCTTCTTCGTTGTAAGCTGGTACTACTACGGAAACTTTCATTTTGTTATAAAATAGTCATATTATAGCCCATTTTTGATACAATTAAAATTAATATGAATAGGAATGTTTACTTTTCAATAATTATACCAACTCTTAATGAGGTAAGGTTTTTGCCAAAAATATTATCTGATTTTGTAAAACAAAGATTGAAAAACTTTGAAATTGTGGTTGTTGATGGCAAATCGCGTGACAAAACATTCGAAAAAGCATTAAGCTTTTCAAAAAGTCTTCCTTTAAAAGCCTATTGCGTCGATAAGCAAAACGTGTCATATCAGAGAAATTTTGGAGCAAGTAAAGCAAAAGGGGAATTTTTTGTATTCTTAGATGCGGACGCAAGAGTAAATTCTACTTTTACAAGGAAACTCTACGATAGTGTTAATAGAAGTAGCGGTTCAATTTTTATTCCCACCTTGACTCCGGATGTTTTATCGCGAAAAAATATTGTACTTTTTAAATTAACTAATTTTGTAGTAGATCTATCTCAGTCGTTAAATAAGCCGCTTTCGGGAGGAGGGTCTATTGTTGTCTCAAGAAAACTTTTTTTTGAAATTAGTGGATTTAATGAGGAGCTTTATCTTGGTGAAGATCATGATCTAATTCAAAGGGCAAAAAAAAGTGGACATAAAGCTGTGATTTTAAAAGACGTTGAGGTGGTTTTTAATATGCGAAGAATTAGAAAAGAAGGTGAGGCTACAGTTTTATACAAATACCTTTTGGCAACAGCATATATGCTAGTTAACGGAGAGATAAGAGATAAAATCTTTATGTATGAAATGGGAGGAGAAAGATATAAAGATTTAAGTGAGGATAAAGACAGGTGGAGCATCCTTCGTAAGACCTCAGAATTTCTTAAGAATTCCATGTCTTGATAGCTTTCAAAAATCATTCTCTTTTGGTATACTTAACTTCACAAGGCGCGGTGGTGAAGCGGCTAACACGGCTGTTTGCAGAACAGATATTCAGGGGTTCGAGTCCCCTCCGCGCCTCAAAAGAGCTTATAATTCAGGATCTAAAGTTAAGAATTATGAGAAATCCAGAAAAAACAACAAGTTTTAATGAAAGTACAGGTGGAATTGCCCGTAATTTAGGTATTATGGGAGGAGTAGTTGGTTTAATTATCGAGTCTGCAAATCTTTTTGTAGGAGGAATAGGTTTGGCAGTGAGTGGAGAAATATTTAGAAGATTAGGTAGAAAACCACTGCCAAAAGCAGCTTAATTTGGGTGGTTGGCTCAGTGGTAGAGCACTTCACTGATAATGAAGAGGTCAATGGTTCGATCCCATTACCACCCACACGCTTCACTGACCCGCCTTCCCTAGAGCTTCTGTGGGCAAATAATGAAGAAGTACATGGTACGATTCCATGGCTGCCCACAGGCTTTGGCAAGGTAACGTAAAGAATAAAGCACTCTAGAAAAGAATATGCACTCCTTTAATTACCCAAATCCCTAAAAAAGTTTTCCCAATCATAGGTTAAAATAGAGGGCTGAGAATACCCCGTTTTTATCTGAGGCTAAATATTGTACTTTAGCCCAATAATAAGAGTGCATGATATTACCTAAAGAATTTAACTCGAAAGGTCATAAATTGAAGCAAAAGTGGGGTAAGGTCAGACTTATAATAGTTGACAAATGACTTATAGTATGGTATAAAAAGCCCAATGAAAGAAAATCCAGGAAACGAAAAAAAACATCCAAAAGACTTAGGAGAACAGATGAGAAGAGACCCAGAAGGCACGCTGGGAGAGATTCAAGCAAGAGGCTTAGCTGGCTTTCTTGAGCAGAGGGAGAGATTGGGGCAAATGGCCTTTGTCAACAGTGAAGATTTACCTGTGCAGATGAACCCAAAAGCGCGTTTGGCTTTAGAAAAAGCTGGTGTAAAATTTCCTCAGTCGGTAAAAAGGGAAGCTTTGTTTCAAAGAGTTCAATTACCTAAGGGTTGGAAAAAGGTTGCGACTAATCATGAAATGTGGTCAAATTTACTTGACAGCGATGGTCGTGTTCGAGCAATTATTTTTTACAAAGCTTCATATGGAGGAGAATCTTTTCTCAGTCATAAGTTGCGATTGGATTACAACGTGGTTGAGGAAGGAGAGTCGGGGTTCAAAGGGGTTGTTCGCGATGGAGAAAATATACTTCACGAAACTCCTATTATTGGTTGGGTAAGAGAATGGGCTAGGGAAAAAGCGCATGAAGAGGCTGCTAACCGAGCTAAAGAATTGCTTAATAAATTTTACCCTAATTGGGAAGATGAATCAGCATATTGGGATGAAGAGATAAAGCCAGATATTAATCCAGATGAAAGAAAAGAAATTGTCATTCCCGTTAAAAAATCTTTTCCTGTTATTGTTGATTATGATGAAACGCTAGAGGAGTTAAAAAACAATCCTTTCTATCCTTATTTTTATAAAAGACTTACTTACTTAAGATACTTTCCTCAAACCGAAAGAAAAGGTAAACGTAATATAGAAGTATATCTTGTGCAGTTATGTTTGGGCGAAGAGAAGGAAGAAGGCATAACAGCGGAAACTGCTGTAAAAAGACTTAGGGAGGAAAGTTTAAGGCCAGCAGAGCTTCGAGAGTTACTAGCATTTAAAATTCAACATAATGAGTTTCCGAATAGTCAGATACGTTCTATAATCGCTTTGGGTCAAGGCTGTATAGACGACAAATATCCCAGTTTAGAACTATTCCCTGTAATGTATGATAATAGGCTTATTTTCGATGACGAAGATCCACTAAAACAAGGGGCAACAAGATTAGAGTTAAGGCTTGCAAAGGTACAAGGCGCTAAGGAATATGGAAAGTGGCTTTGGTTTGCTGCAGTTCCCCTCGATGAAAATGAGACAAGGTTATAAAATAATACTTCAGCATTCAAGCTTCAATATTTATTAAACTAGAAATTTCTTAAATAATTCCGTCTCAAATAGAGCAACTTAGTCCAACGACCATAGATAAACCTAATGAGCAGCCTCAAAAGATTCCTCTAGCTATTGAAAAAGTTTCACCTGAGGCGACAAATAGATGGTCCGATTCCATCCCGACCCACTTTAGTTTTCTAATATATTTTTGAAATTATTAGTCGAATGTGTTAATATATGGCTCTATGTCAAGAATAGAGCTTGGTGGGATTCCAGAACCAGCCTTAACTACAGATTTTTTGGGTAGCGGTAAATCTATTTATGAATTTGCTCCGAGAATGGCAGATGCGGGATTTGAAAGAGCTCTCTGGTGTGAAAACTGGGATGGAGGATATAGATATTCAGCTCAAGAAGTAAGTGAGATTGATAGGATATTTACATCACTAGGTATAAAAATAACCCAGCTTCATGCTTCGGAAGGTGAACATCACGGTCAATGGGTATCTCCTGATGAGGCACAAAGACAAAAAGGATTAAGCCTAATTAGGAATAGAATATGGATGGCGCATGATTTAGGTGCGAAAGTTGTTACTCTTCATGCTCCGCATCATGAAATGGCATGGCCAGGTGGTCCGCAAAATTGGCAAGAATTCGTTTATAAATCACTTTCTGAACTTCAACAAGATGCGATAGATGCAGGCGTAAGAATTGGATTGGAAAATACAGACTGGAAAGGTAAGGGGAAGTTTGATAATTTTCCTGCAATCGAATTTGCCTTAGGGAAGTTTGGCCCTTCGTATGTCGGAATTACATATGATTCAGGTCATGGTAATCTTATGAAAGAGGGTCAAGGTGATCATTTAGGAAGACTTTATATTCATAGAGACAGAGTAATTGATACTCACTTACACGATAATGCAGGGGAAGGGGCAACTAGTATAGGCAGATATAAAATTCAAGAAGGAAGAAGTCATGACGATGATCAGCATAGACTTATGTTCAGCGGAACTGTTGATTGGAATAGGTTAGCTGAAGTTTTTGCTAGATCTTCAAATTCCATACCTATTACTTCTGAAGCTAGTATGAAATATGATCCAGACATGGATCCGATGGTTTGGCTAGCTCTTGAAAAGGAAAATTTAGAAGCATTTTCGAAGATAGTAGCGGCAATTAGAAATGGTTCTCCTATTGATTTATCTCAAGTAGTAGAAGAAAGAGTGAATGTTTTGAGAGATTTTTTAAAGAATCCAATTGGTAAAGCCCCAAATCAAAGATAATCCTAAACTAAGAGAATAA
Organism: uncultured Gammaproteobacteria bacterium; assembly: GCA_964372855.1. Lineage (GTDB taxonomy): Bacteria > Patescibacteriota > Microgenomatia > Levybacterales > UBA12049 > JACOXT01. Next base: position 5,955 of record CAYJRY010000049.1, read on the forward strand.
CCTTTTAGCTCTATCGTTGTCTTCATGTGTATCAATTTCTACCCATTTAAGCCCTGTAATATCAACAGCATAAAAAGGTATACCTTTTCTGACAAGAGTTGTATAAGAATCATCATAATATTCTTTATAATTTTTAGGATCCTTCATCAGTCGTTCTAGTTCTTCAAATAGCACTTTTCCAGCATATTTGCCTATTTTCTCAATACCTATTGATTCTCCTTTTGCTTTTTTGGGATCAATTTTTTTGCCTACTTCCAAAACTTTGTCATTTTCCCCTGTAATTACTTTGACTTCTTCTTTTTCAAGATGAATATTTTTGTCAATGCAAAGACATGTGTCATTTGGGTTATTCACCAACTTCTCAAGTATTGTTTTTTCAAAAACAACATCAGCATCAAACTTGACAAATTCATCTCCAGCTGCAAATTCTTTAGCAAGTAAAAGTGAATATCCAGTATTAGTTGTTTCATAATTATTGTTTCTTTTGAAATGAATATTAAGTTTTGGAAAATTATTTGTTACAAAAAATTTAATATGCTCCTCTAAATAACCATTAATAATAAGAACTTCAGTAATACCAAAATCTTATAGATTTTCAATCATCCTTTGTAGAATCGGTTTGTTGCCAAGCATAAGAAGTGACTTAGGTTTATTATCAGTAAGGGGTCTTATCCTTGATCCGACTCCAGCTGCTAAGATTATCGCTTTCATGGACAAATTATAATTGTTTGTTAATAAATCTTCAATAATAACTAATTTTGTAATTTTATTACACTTCCTTTACAAAATTTACAAATTTATTTTGTTAAATAAAGAATATGAAATTTGAAGTTGTTCAGGATTTAAAAAAAGCAGAAATTGTTTGGAACTTACTTTCTCCTAAAAAGGTGATTGATGATGAATGGCAGTTTCGCTATACTTTTTATAAATATCTTCACTATCCACTTTATTTTATTTTGTGTTTTGATGGTGATGAACCGGTAGGAATGCTTCCTATGCAGCTAAATACTGGATTTGGGCTGAGACCTGCGTATGCATTACAATGCGAAGAATTTTTAGAGTTTTTTGGAGGAGACGATAGCGATAATAATGATGTATTTTTACAAGAGGAATTTGGGGAGTACAGAGATTTGTTTTTTAAGCAAGTTCACAGCCTTGCATATTTTGCTCCATTGAAAGATACATACAAAACTGTACAAAATATAAAGTTTTATACGAATAAATACTACCTACCACTTGTTAAATACAAAACATATGATGATTTTTTAGCTGATCGATGGAGTGGGGATGCCAGGCGTAATATAAAAAGGCAAATTCGCAAATTACATAAAGACAATAAAGTCAATATAGTTCAAAATGAATTTAAGGATATTGAACTGCTATTTACACTGAATATGCTAAGATTTGGTGAAAATTCTAGCTTCCGCTATTCCTATAGAAGGCAAATTTTTAGAGATCTTATGGATCAATATCGGATAGATTTATTAACTATTGAAATAAATGGAGTTAAAGAGGCAGTTTCTTTTGGTATTGTGCATAAAAACATATATTATTCTATGAATATAGGTGTAAACCCTTTTATTTCCAATCTTGGAAAACTTCTTATCTTATTACAAATACAACAAGCAATTGATCTAGGATGTAAATTATTCGATGCTGGAAAAGGAAATGGGGGATGGAAAGAAGTTTATAAGCTTAATAAAGACCCTCAGTATAAAATGGTAATTCAGTAGTCAATTTTATTTTCTCATGGGTAAAAGTAATTTCTTAGAAGAAATATGAAGCTGGTGTCCTCGTTCATAAAATCTCCAAAAGGCGATTGCGATTTGACTTACTGCAAGAATCCAAAGCACAATCTCAAGCTTATCAAACAATGCACCCAAAGATGTAAAGACTGCAAATTCTGCCTCATCAGCAAAAAATATCGCTCTATTTTTTAGCCACAGGCTTTTTAATTTCCCCATTGGGCTTTTCCAGAGCTTTTCATGAAGCAAATCAAGTTCTTTTTCAATATTATCTCGTTTTACAGCTGATAATTTCAGATATTGATCATTTCTAGTCATAGAGGAAAACATAGTTTCAAGCTTAATGTAATATCTGTAGTTGAAGAAAAAACAAGCTGTAAAACCAAGATAAATTGAGAGAATATTTTGTGTTTGTAA
>CAYJRY010000050.1:0-7760 GCA_964372855.1 uncultured Gammaproteobacteria bacterium
AGAATCAACAATCACAGAATTCTTCTTCGTATCTTGAGCAAGGTTTTGAAAGTTTTGAGTCATTCAAAGTCTTTGTCTACTCCTATGAATTGTAGTGTTGGGAATCCTTTTTCTTTGTCTTTCCATAGTTGGTCTTTGAGAATTTTTGGGAATACGTTTATTTTAAAATTGGGTGTAATACCCAACTGCTTGCAGTGAAGAGAACGAAGCGAACGATGGGATAGCAAATTTTCAGGCAAATTCTTTATTTCTTGTTTTATATCCTATCAAAATCAGTATATTTCTTTAAAACCTCAGGAATAATAATGTGCCCGTCTGAAGTTTGATTTGATTCTAGCAATGAAATCATAACTCTCGGAGTTGCTAGGGCTGAACAATTCAATGTTGTAACGAATCCTCCGCTTTTAGGAGTTTTATACTTGATATTCGCTCTTCTCGCTTGATAATCTTGACAATTACTGGCAGAGGAGACTTCTGAATATTGTCCTAAATATGGCAACCAAACTTCTATATCGAATGTCTGTGAAGATTGCTGGGCCAAATCACATGATGGGAGATTGGCAAGCCTATAATGTAATCCTAATTTTTCTAATAATGACTCTGCATTCTTTATTAATCTTTCATGCTCCTCCTTTGCCTGTTCAGGAAGACAAAATGAGTATGTTTCCAATTTATTAAATTGGTGAATCCTCATCAAACCCCTAGTCATTTTGCCAGCCGCTCCCGCTTCTCTTCTAAAACAAGGAGAATATGAAGCAAGCCTGACGGGCAAAGTATCGCCGGCAAGAGTTTCATCTCTATATAAGTTAGTTAATGGTGTTTCTGCAGTAGGTATTAAATGAAGCTCATCTCTCTTACAAGTATATAACTCATCAGCAAATTTTGGAAGATTTCCAGTCGTTACTAAACTTGTTGTATTATTTAAGAATGGAAGAAGCACAAACTGAAATACACTGGCTCTTGCAGTATCAATCATAAAGTTGATTAATGCCCATTCTAAAATAGCCCCCTTCCCGACATAAATCGGAAAACCACTCTCAGCAATTTTTGCGCCTCTTTTAAAATCTAAAATCCCTAATTTTTCACCAAGTGTTACATGGTCTACTGGAGAAAAATAAAATTCTGGTTTTGATCCGTAAACTCTGACAATTTGTTTATCTTCTTTATCTTGACTAATTGGAACTTCAGGTAAAATAACATTTGGTAATTCTAACAATGCACTCCTTAGTTTATTTGTAATATCATCAAGACTCGTTTTTATTGAGGCACTCTTACCGTTTAATTCTTTTCCGGCTTGTCTTAATGCAGAAAATTCATCAGTAGACCTATCAAGTTTCGACATTTTTTTACTATTCTCATTTATTTGCCTTCTAGAATCATCATATTGTCTTTGTAATCTGATTCTTTCAAACTCAAAAGAGGTAACAGCATCCAAGGAAATTGAAGGATCCCTCTGTCTTAAATTCATTAGTATCTCTTCTGGATTGGATATAATTCGTTTAATGTCTATCATGTTATAATTGTAAAGTAGTACTTGTTTTTAAATCTTCTTGTTGTGAGTCTATGCTTTACACTCCTAAAATAAACGATACTCTCCATCCAGTATCCTTGCGGTGATTTTAGGGATATCTTTTAGTTTTTGTGAAACTAACCTATTTATTAAATCTCTCTCTTCCCAGGTCAATTTTTTATTTATTCCTATTACTGTTTTCCATGGATCTATTAGAAGTCTGCCACTTTGACTAACTAAAAATACCTCAACATAGCTCCCAAGTTCTTCAGAAATCTGTTTTGATATATCCTGCGCAGCTATGCTATAAATTTTTCCAATATGGTAAACTGGGTTTTTCCCACATGCACCTTCCATAGTATAAGGATTTATTGTACAAATCAAACCATTAATCCTGTTTCCTCTCCCAACTAATCCCTCATCTCCACTCTCAATTGAAGAGCCTATGGCGGTTAGATATATCTCTCCTGTTTCATAATCATCCCTAGTATTAATATTAACGTCTACAGAATATTTGCTTAACTTATCGTTTAAAAAACTGAGTATTTTCTTTTTTATATTTTCTAAATTTAATTTATATTCTTGAATATCTTTTACATAAGTAGAAATTTGAGGAATACATAAAGTTATACTGACCTTTTCATTTATCCTCGAAGCCATGATTTTGATATCTGTTCCTAACCAAGGATTAATTTCATGAAATTTCTCTTCAGCAAGCACATCAGATAATTTTATTATTGCGTTTCCCAAAGCAGTAAAAGGATAAAATCCAACCCCGAGAGAAGTATCATTAGACCCCAGGAAGCTTAATTCTTTTATATCTTCAGGTCCACGTGGCTCGAACCAATATTTTCTAGTTCCTTCTTTCTTAACCTCTATATCCGTTTTTCCTGGACTGCTTTTGTTTGACAGAGCATATATTATGTCTATATCTTTTTCTGTATCTATCAAAGGGAATTTCTTTTTGAGGAATTTCTTTGCAGTCTCTATTAATATATCGTTAACGGGAATTATGCTATCTCCAAATCTTGTTGACGCCCTCCCGTTTATTAATACGCGTATGGGGTTTGTTAAATGTCCTTCTCCAAACTTAACAAACGAACTCCCCCCTAGCAACCCAACTTTATCAAAATTATGATGCAATATATACCCAAATTTTTCTAATGTATATCTTGAGTACGCAGTAGAAAGTTCTTCAGCGAGATTATCCGACAATGTATCGGGATGCCCGGAACCTTTTCTTTCTATAAATTCATAATCTCTGGAAGGGAAAACTATTTCATTTATGATTATCTCTCCCTTTTCACCGTCTTTCTTCATTTGATTTACCTCCATTAATGAAGGTTTCAAGAAGTTTACAAGCAGTATCATCAGAATATTGCGTAGTTGGATGCTTAAATCCAAATGCTGAAACATCATTAAGATATCCTTTTAACCCCCTATCCAAACCAAGTTTTACACATCTAATAAGATCTATCATTACACCGGCGCTATTTGGACTATCTTCTACAGATAGTCGGACATCAATATTCATTTGTGCGCCACCAAATTGTTCCCCCTCCATCCTGATAAAACAAATCTTATTATCTTTTTGCCACGGAATAAAATCACTTGGTCCAATATGAATATTGTTTTTATCCAATGGTTTTACAAGTTGAGATTGGACTGCTTCAGTTTTGCTAATCTTCTTTGTTCTAAGTCTGCTTCTATTAAGCATGTTTAAAAAATCAGTATTTCCTGCCATATTTAATTGGTAAGTTCTTTTGAGGTCAATTCCTCGTTTCTCGAATAAGTCTGTAAGAACACGATGTACTATTGTTGCGCCAACCTGAGATTTTATATCATCTCCAATACAAATCAATCCCTTTTCTTCAAATTTTGATGGATACTCTCCTTCAGAACATATAAAAACTGGAATTGCATTAATTAAACTAACGCCCGCTTTCAAACAACAATCAGCATAATATTCTGTAGCTTTCTGACTCCCAACCGGGAGATAATTTATTAAAATATCTGGTTTAGTATCTTGTAAAACCGAAACTACATCAACCGGGGCTTCAGAGCTTTCAACAAACCTAATACTTTCCTCAAATTCTTCCATATGTTTTGCAAATCCATCTAATGTTGGACCTCTCACAACTGTAACATTCATAAATGGAACATTTTTATGGAATATGAGTGTATTATTTGGTTCCGAGAAAATTGCTTCTGAAACATCTTTACCAATTTTTCTCTTATCAATATCAAAAGCTGCAACAATATCTATATCTGCTATTGTATACGGTCCGAGTATGGAATGTAAGACTCCAGGAATTTTAGCTTCGGATTTATTTCGATAATGATTAATTCCTTGAACCAAACTACTAGCACAATTTCCCACTCCAACAATCGCAATCTTTATTTTGTGCATACTACTTTCAACTAACTGAATATATATAAACCTTTTTTAACACAAAGGTTTAAAAACAGGCAATTATAACAAGATATATGCTTGTTCGTAAACTTGATAAGATTAATAGAAAAATTTTAAGTAGTTTAAGTAGAAATTGCAAATCATCTCTCAAATCAATTTCTCACGACTCCCTATGCTCCAAACAATCTGTTTTTAAGAGAATAAAAAGGTTAGAAAAAGACGTAATTCTGAAATACAAAGTAGTTGTCGACTCATTCAAAATAGGATTTGAAAATGTATATATCTATTTAAAAATTACTGGAATTGATGACGCACATCTTTCCTCAGAACTTAAAGAAATTTTAAATTATGAGGAGGTAAGCTGGGTGGCAAAATTATTTGGAGATTATGATATAGTTATCTCTTTTAATTATAAAAATAGGATTGATATCATAAGATTTATAGATTTGATCCATGATAAGTTAGGCAACTCTATACTTGATGAGAACATATTTTTTACAAGAAAATTTTTAATACCTTGTCTCTCGTTTGAGAAAAAAAGTGTTAGTCATCAGTTCGTTTCAGAAGAAACAGGAAAAAAAATTAATCTGACATCTTTACAAAGTTCACTCATTTCAGAATTAGAGAAAAATGCAAAAAGTCGCCTCATCGAACTTTCCTCAAAGCTAAAAATCTCTCTGAAAAAATTAAGCAAGCAATTAGAATTGTTAGAAAAAGAAGGAATACTGTTGGGTTACACGACCCTTTTTAGATATGAGTCTATAGGATACCTTTGGACATCTTGTTTATTAGAAATGATGCCTGGAACTGGAAAAGAAAGTAATAAGGTTGTGAGTCAAATTAGTTCAAACCCTTCTGTTTCTTGGGTAGCCATAAGTATTGAGGGAACCATCATATTTGATTTTTTAAGTAAGGATTATTATTCATTAAGAAGTTTTGTCAATTCGCTTAAATCAAATTTTAAAAGAGAAATTAAAGATTATAAAATTATGAATATTATGACTGTTTTAAAGCTTAAATAAGGCATTTTTATGAGTTTATAAACATAATAAATCAATTATTTTCTTATGTTAGTTATACAACAAAGAAACGAACTATTTAAGGGTGCTGTCCTGAATCTCGCTTTTTGTAGAGTTTTGTGTTGTGGATTATACATATAACAACTCAGAACAGTGCCCTATGTAAGAGAATATTTATAAACAAATGAGCATTTTTGTTATAGATGAGGTTTCTTGTTTTATCTGGTGGGGGAAGTGGAGAGCAAACACGAATAGTAGATAAGCTTTTTGCGGATCAACTTGATAAAAATAAGCCCCTCTTATATATCCCAATCGCAATTAACACCGATACTCATCCTTATTCTGACTGTCTTGTATGGTTAAAAAAAAATTTTACTCCTCTGGGAGTTAACAACTATTTAGTATGGGACGAGAAGACAATATATACATATAAAAAACACAGAGTCTCAGATTTTGCAGGCATTTACATCGGTGGCGGAAATACGCCATACCTCTTGAAAACTCTAAAAGATAATGGTTTCTGGAATTTTCTCAAACGAGCGATGAACAAAATCCCGATATATGGCGGGAGCGCTGGAGCAATACTATTTGGTAAAACCATTTATCCTTCATTAATTGATGACGAAAACTTTGTTGATTTAAAAGATTTCTCCGCAATGAATATCATCAATGAGCACGATATCTCGTGTCACTATACTGATAGTAAAGAGAAAATCACTAAGGAGTTTAATGCTTCTTCGCCGAAACTAATTGCGCTTCCAGAAGAAACAGGCCTTTTGATAGCTGATACCGAGATGCTAATCGTAGGTTCAAAAAGTGCCTTCCACTTCATTGATGGAAAAAAGAAAGAGTTAAAAGTTGGTTTAAAGGTACAACTATAATGGGAAATATCCTTTACGTCATACGACATGGTAGAACAAATGCAAATAATAAAGGTTTGTGTCTAGGCTGGACAGATTCCGCTATTGCTCCTGGTGAAAAGAAAAATATTGATAGTTTGGCGAAAACGTTAAAGAGAAAGAAAATTAACGTAATATTCTGCTCTGACCTAAAAAGAGCAAAAACCACCTTTGAAAGTATAAACAACATTTTGAAGTGTGAAAATTTTTTTTTTAGTTCTGATATTAGAGAACTTAATTTCGGTATTTTTGAGCACAAGTCCCCAAAATATATAAAGAAGTTCCAACCAGAAATTTATGACAGAAATGGATTTTTTTATTATGATACCTCTCTTGAAAAAGGAGAGTCCTTAAAACACTTAGAGAAAAGAGTTAACAATGCGCTTAAGAAAATGCGGTATTGGCTGGATAAAGGAAATGTCTTGGTAATCACACATGGTTCGGTAATTACTATGTTGCATCATAAACTCAAAAAGAAAAGCTATGCTTATTTTTTTAAGAATTTGGATCTTGATTCTAACTCGATATTCGAATTCAATGATAAACTACTTTCTTCTAAAAAAATATATTAAGAAGTTGTGCAGTCTTTCGACGAATCCAAACTTGTCTCTTGCATACCTACATCTTTCGAAATTCTTAAACTTCTAATTTGATTACTATCTGTGGAGTTTGCACTTTGCGTTTCAATAACTCTATTGAGAATTCGTTTACATCCTTTGATAAATCTAAATCTGTCTCTTGCATACCAGTATCTTTCAAAATTCTTAAATTTCTTACTCTATTAAGCTCTTGGGATATTGTACTTTGCGTTTCAATAACTCCAGACTGAAGGGTTGTAAACTTTGCCCAAAAACTATAAAAATCACTGATTAAGTGAGTGGTATCAACAGTTCCATGGCATTGATACTCTTTCAAAAACTTTCTTAATCTATAACCTTGACTATTATTCCCGGGTTTTATTCCTGATCCCGCAAGTAAAGTCGCAGTTCTAATCACGTCCAATTGATGACTATCTAAATTCATAAAATTATTTGCGGGCCACAAACATCCATAATATGTATGATTATCATTTAAAGAGAATACAACTCTTTCTAGACCAAAACCTGCGTCGCATATATCTTCAGTCCCATGTACACTTGGCGCATTTGATAAAACACTTATGTCTCCGATTTCTAAATCTTTATAGCTAATTCTTAATGCTGCTCTACCAAACTGTCCTCTCCCCCAGTTATCCACTGTTTCGGATAGTTCTAGACTCATATTTCCGGCATATAACCCGCATGAGGAAAGGCAATTCAACCAAGAATCTAAATGCTTGATATAATTTTCTGGAGTGGTCCCTAATTTTTCAGTGCAAATATTGACAAAGGAAGTTGATGACCCTTTGATTTTTTTAGCAGAGCCAAAGAATTGAGTTCGTATAACTGGTTGAGGGATATACAAATCTTTATCTGTAGGAAATTTTTCTCCTAGTCTATTGAATATTTGTACCCCTGCTGAAGTGAATAGGGTGTCCTCAGTGGGATTAACGATGCTCATTGAAGGTATCTCTTGGTATCCTTCAGCAGTGAGAGTTCTTCTTATCATATCACTGGCGTCTTCCAAAGTGATAAATCTCTTTTTGTGACTGCCAGTACTATTCGGAAAATTACCACTGAATGACTCAAAACTCTTTGCATAAACTTTTTTTCCTCCTTCCACGCAGAATCGTTGCCATCTCCACCCATCAAGATACTCCTCTAATTCTTTAACATAGTTCTCCAGTTTCATTTTAGTCTCCAATCATTGTAGGACGTAGAAGAGTTGTCATAATGCTAATTATAAATATTACTATTTCTAAATGCGTGTATAGCGTAGTGACATATGTCCCTGCGGAATACTGCCTTATATTTTATATACATTATATAAAAATGTAATTG
>CAYJRY010000051.1:0-7660 GCA_964372855.1 uncultured Gammaproteobacteria bacterium
ATCTTCAGTTATTGAAATTGTTTTAGTTGCCATACATACACGTATGTGTATGCACTTTATAAAGATTACGCCTATAAACCTGAAAAAACGAGCGTGTAAACCGGAAAAAATGCTTTTAACTGAGATAAACAACAATGAGAACGAATCTAAACAAAAAACCGTTTTATCATGTCCCTCGTCTTTAAAATAGGCGCAACAGATTGACGGTCAAAATCAGTATCATCGCTCCACAAAGGGATGTAATCTAAGGCAAAAGAAGTAGCAATAAAGACTGCATCAGTACTATCGATAGACTCCATGATATCACGTGCACGAGGAAGATGAGGTTGAATAATCTCAAGGGAAATAAGATGGATATGCTGAAGCAACGTATTGGTAATAATAGTAAAGGTAGCCTCATCGTAATGCCCTTTCTTAAGAATCATCGCTTTATGGTGCAAAAGTTCCTCAAGAGCAACTTCGGGATAGGCAAAAATGACGCCAGATTCAATAAGGATCCTTCGAGTAACAGAATTTTTGATAAACGCAGAAATCAGAATATTCGTGTCGATAACGATCACGACAATAACCCCAGTCGTCGAGCAACGCGCGCATCAATCTTTTTACTAATGGCTTGCGCATCGAGGGGGGTAAGCGTGCTCTTGGAGGTTAACGTATTTAAAAGTTCAAGATCATTAATTTTTTGCTGAATAGCCTGCCGAATGACTTCACTCCACCGAATATCGCGATGCTCCTTCATCTTTTTCTGTAAATCGTCCGGAAGGAGTAAAGTAACATTTCCCATAAATATTGCCTGTGTATTCATGTGGTTCCACATTTATAAGCTTTTCGTCTTTAAACCCGAAAAAACGAGGCTTTAAGGCAAAAAAGGAGCAAGAATACCAGAAAAAATCAACAAAATCGATACATTTATAAAGAAAGCTGAAGTATGCTAGATAACACAAAAAGTTTCTACTCATTCTGTATTATCTAACAAATAAACAACGTAAAAGGTCTTTAAAAACCTTTCGAATGAAATAGGAGTTTAATAAAACAATGGAAAAATATGTAACAGATACGACTGTTCTGATAGAACGAATAGTCACGAGTTTAATCAAAAAGAAGGAGATCAAGGGGACCATTCTCATTCCTCATGCCGTCATAGCAGAGCTTGAAAACCAGGCAAACCGCGGCTTAGAAATCGGATTCCTCGGATTAGACGAAATCCAGGAGCTGAGAAAGCTCAAAAGCATCAAGCTGGAGTTTATTGGCGAACGCCCAACAGAACACCAGATAAAGCACGCAAAATCAGGCGAAATTGACGCCTATATTAGACAAATTGCACTACAAGAAGGACCAACCTTAATCACCGCTGACAAACTGCAGTCAGAATCAGCAAAAGCGTTCGGTGTTCCCGTCAAGTATTTCCACTTGCGGCAGCCAAAAGAAAAGCTCGAAATTGAGAAGTTCTTTGACGGTCAAACGATGAGCGCTCATCTGAAAGAAGACTGCTATGTCTACGCAAAGCGCGGTGGTCCAGGAAACTGGAATCTCGACCAGGTGTCTAAGGAAAAGCTGACCTCAGAGGATATTCAGCGAATCGCAAAGGAAATCGTCGAATATTCTCGGGTTGATCCAAAGGTCTTCATCGAAATTAGTCGCCGTGGCTCAACAATCATCCAGTACAAGGACTATCGTATTGTCATCGTAAAAACGCCCGTCTCCGACGGCTGGGAAATTACTGCGGTCAGGCCATTAAAGAAATTAAACATTGATGACTACCATCTCCCTGAAAATATCCTGAAACGGCTCAAGGAGAAAGCGTCAGGAGTGTTAATTGTCGGGGAAACTGGCTCAGGAAAATCAACTTTTGCCCAGTCCGTCGCAGAGTTTTACGCGCAAAATAATAAGATTGTCAAAACGATTGAAAGCCCGCGTGATCTTCAGCTCTCAGACAGAATTACGCAGTACTCGAAGAACTTTGCTTCAAGCGAGGAAATCCACGATATTCTGTTCTTATCTCGGCCAGACTATATCTTCTTCGATGAAATTCGTGACACGCCAGACTTCGAGCTCTTTACCGATCTCAAGTTAGGAGCGGGAAACGTCATTGGAGTGCTGCATAGCGCATCGCCGATTGACGCTATTCAGCGATTCGTCTCGCGGCAAGAAGTAGGCATGATTCCCTCAGTCGTCGACACCATCCTGTTCATTCAGGCAGGAAATGTGAAGGACGTCTACACCTTAGAAATGTCCGTGAAAGTCCCTGCAGGCATGACCGAATCTGATCTCTCACGTCCAGTCATTGAAGTGCGAGACTTCAAAACCAATAAAGTCATGTACGAAATCTACAGCTACGGCGAAGAAACCGTTGTCATTCCGATCAAGGAAGGCGGAAAGTCAAAAGGAATCAGGCGTCTTGCTGAAAAAGAAATCGAGCGTGAACTCAGAAAGTACACCGCAAAAGTGCATGCTGAAGTCATCGCCGATGGAAAAGCGATTGTCTACGTGCCTCCTCAAGACATAGGTCATATTATTGGCCAAGGCGGAAAGATGATCGAGTCCATTGAAGAAGATTTGGGGATTAACATTGAAGTGCAGGAGCTGAAGAAAGAAAAGGTAAAAACCAACTTCACGGTCCGCGAAGAAAAAGACGACGTGGTTGTCTACGGAGAGCCTGGAGTCAATGTTGATATTGCGGTTGACGGGCAATTCTTGTTTTCAGCGATTACCGGCAAAAAAGGAGTGATCAGAATCCACAAGAAAAGTAATGTGGGGCGTGATCTGCTCAAAGCAATGAATCAAGGCAGAAGCATTGAGCTGAAAGCCTAAACTCAAACAGAGCGGTCATGCTTGTCTCGTAAGTCTTTAAGGGAAAATCTGCGTAATTTCCCGAACATACTAGGAGGTATCGCAGACTTTTTTATTTTCATAAAAACAAAAAAGATTTACAATTTATAAGTTTTACCATGTAAATTCTAAAAAGACGGTGACAATCAGTTGATCCGAAAGACCAAAAGTGGAAAACGAATCTAAGTCAGAAGGATAGCTACTAAACCTAAGCTCATTTTGGGCTATTTTGGCCTGCTGTGTCCTCCAGTGGGTTAATCTCTGCTTTAATCTTGATTTATCCAGATTAGAGGCTCTCCATGCCTTTAGATAAGTGTATCTTTGCTCTCTGTGTCTCTCCAAATACTTTCTTTTCATGGCTTTAACTTTATCGGGATTTCTTAACTCCCACTCTTTCTTTGACTCTTTTCTTCTAAGCTTTCTTTCTTCTGGAGTAAGGTTTAATCTTGGCTTATAACTATTAAATAGAAGCCTTAATGCCTTGCCAATTTTGTTTAATTCTCTTAATTCTTTCTTTTTTCGCTTCTCTTCTTCTATCTTTTTTATTTCCAACTGTAACTCCTGCATTTCTATATTCCTTCTATGATTATTCCAGATTCTAAAGTCTCTGTTTTCTATGAATTTTTGTAGGAATACTCTTCCACATTTTGCACATTTATATCTAAGTCTTTTTTCAAGAAATACAAGTTTATACGAGCAGTTTGGACAGCTTGGCATTTTATTTTTTATCTTCTTTTTTATTCTTTAAGTATTCATTTTCAATGAAATCTGTTTTCTTTTTCATATAACCATCGATAAACTCTTTAGGCAGTTTGGGTAATCCTTCAAATTGTGACTTATGAACCTGTTCAACAGCTAATTTCTTTCTCCTTCTGTAATCTTTTAATCCTTCTTTGATAAATTTAGTTCTAGTTTTTTCATTATAGAAATGTTCTATCAATTCTTTCATAACATTATAAGCTTTGTAAGCGGTTCTATTAATCTCTAACTCATTAGTAATTGGATTTGCTACCTTTTCCACAAAAGTTTTACCTCCTCTTTGTATATTTTTTATTTTTTTGGGATTGAAGTGATACAATGCAATTCTAATATCATTCAGAAAATTAAGTTTCCTCTCGAATTTTTTCTTTATTCTTAATTTGTTTAAATTTTTACTATTCTTGCCTGTAAAAAAACCCAAAGCAAATTGAGGTTCTCCCTTTCTCCTTTTGTTCTCAATTAGTTCTTTAGCGTATTCTCTTGGAGATCTTCGCATAAATTCATATTTTAAAACATATTCACAGCAATTAATAGCACAAGATAAGCTTGCATAATAACACCCTTTTTTATAAGATAAGAATGACTGCTCGGCAAAATCTTCTATTAAAGTATAGATAGGATACCAATCTTCTGGTTGGTCATATAAATCTGTGATTAAAACATGTGGCTCTGGCGGAGGAATATACCCCACTTCAACAGGTTCAATTTCTTTTGGATAAAACTCTCCATCATCATGCTCAAAGAATGAAGTTGTGATATTATGATATTTTTGTTCTATCAGTTCATCAAGGTTTTTCTCTCTTAATTTAAGGTTTTTATAAATATCTCTAATTAATTCTTTGAAAACATCTTCAAAATCAAATCCAGATTTATTATTTTTATAGTAGAATGTTTGGTTTAATATCTCAAAAAGCAAATTGTTATCTATATTTATATTAAAAATATGATCTAAAACTGCAATTAACTCAAAAATTTGTGTTTGAACCGCATAGTGGTCCCATCCTTTTAGTGGGCTATGCAGAAAATTATTTCTTTGTAATTGGACAAAATCAAGAGTATCTTTCATTCTTTTTATTTGGCTTTCATCAAAACTCTTATTTTTTAATATATTTATTAACGAATTTTTAGCATATCCAAAACCCATTTTTTTACTATAATCATTAAGATATTTTTTCCAATCTTCTTTCAGTAAAGACAACTTGACTAACAATTCATAAAAAGGCCCAATTAAAGAATAATAAATTTGTGTGTCTTCTAACGAAGAAAAATCGGTGTTGATTATTAGTAAAAGAAATTTATCTAATGTTCTTTTCTTATCCTTGAAGAATTGATCTCTTTGTTTTTCATTAAAATTAATTAGGATGCTCAAATTATTATAATGTTCATTAGCTTCTTTGATTATATCTTCAAAATTTAGATACTCCTTTAATTTTGTCATTTTGTACCATCTTAGTAATTTGTCGCCAATTGATAAGCTTCTATTAGCTCAACTAATTTAGCAAAAGTTTTGATATTTTGATTTTCATCAAAAATTCTTTGTTTAACTTTGATATATCTCCATTTCTTTCCTGTCAATTTAGAAGCATCATTACACCATTCCTCTGCTCTTTTATCTTTTAATTCAACATCTATTGTTTCTGCACCTTTTGTTTCAACAACATAGAATCCATTATCTGTTTCTATGATAAAATCTGGTAAATAGTAGGAAATTCCTTTATCATGGTTAACATATTCAATATAAAAATTTAAGTTTATATCATTCTTAATAAATTTTTTAACGTCTTTTGCAGAATCTAAAAATATACAGAATCTTCCTTCTAAATCATTGTCAATAGGAATTAAATTAAGGATACATTTTTTAGAAGTATAAACTTGTTTTCTAGTTAAAAATGGTGCAATATGCGAAGCTTTCTTTGGATCAGAATGGATTTTGACCTCTTGTGGTTTAATTGTTAGTGTATTTATAACTCTTGGGAATAAAGTTAATAGATAAGACGCAATATTTTTCTCCACAAATTGCTGTAAGAATTTTTTATTATTCATTTCTTCTTCTTTTAATGGTCTCCCAAATAATCTTTTAACAATGTATTCTTTTAATTTTGGCATTAGTTCATAATTCTTTGAAGGGATTTTACAAGTTCTAAGGATTAAGCTTGAGTAATAACCAACAATTGCCTCAAAATTCTCTGGAATTGGCTGATTCCATTCGTCTTTCCAAACTTCTACATTTGTTAATACTTCCCTTCCTCTTGCAACTTTCTTAATAGAATATGATTTAAGATCCAACTCAAACGGACCTTTAGGTAAATTTTCTATTTTAATGTCATCAAAGGAACGATTTATCCTAGTGTATTTTGGAGTAACACTTGGTATTTCTAAATCAAATTTCATCTTTCCAGCATCAACGAATACATTAGTGATATTTGGCAGGTCTTTTTCCTTAATCCTCTCAATTTTTACTCCTTCTTTCTTTAATTCAGCTTCAATAAAATCTACAAAAGCATTTGAGCCAAATACATCAACAGTTTCTTTAAATTCTGAGCCTGGACCAAACATTAATCTTAAACCTCTTCCCAAAGTTTGCTCTGGAAGAATATTTGCTTTAGAAGTGTATGGTCTTAATCCAACAATAACATTAACGTTTTTAACATCCCAGCCTTCTCTTAACATTAAAACACTTACAACTGCCCTATATTTATCATCACTAGAATCTAAACTTCTTGATTCTTTCTTTAATTTAATCCAATCTTTTTCAGAAATATCTCCTTTTAGGTTAGTATGAATTAAAAGAACTTTTCCTTTTAAGTCAGATTTTGTTTCTAGGAAATCTCTAATATCTTCTGCTTCTTTTGTTTTATTAGCCATGAAGAATATTATTGGGTTCTTTTTTACTTTTGACATGGCTTCTTTGTATCTTCTCCATCTTCTTACTCCTGCTTCAATATAATCTCTGTAAATAACATCTGCTCTATCAGAAGGGGTTTCTTTCGCATTTTCAACCTCCCCTATTATTGGGTGTTTTACAATTTTGTTGCTTATTGCATCAGCTAAAGCAAAATCAGTTATAATCCATTGAAACAAGCTTCCTGTATCTTGTTTTTTAGGTGTGGCAGAAAAATCTAATTGAAAACCAAAATGCTTTCCATTATTTTTAAAATTCTTAAACACTTTTATGATAAATTCATTCCATTTTAATTCTGGATCCCATGCATGATGAGCTTCATCATTAATTATAGAAATATCTTCATTGTTGAAAATGTCTTCAGAAATAAGTTCATAAGCAGTTTTTTCTTTTGGTTTTGTCCCAACAATTGCTTCTACAGGATTCAAGTTATTATCATTTGATCTTTCATATAACTTCTGGACATTTGTAAGATAAATTCTTCCTTTTGCAGATCTGCTTGTTAGTTCATCTTCTAGGATAACATCAATATCCCAATAATTTTGAAATTCTACTGGGATTAAAGGGTCATTTTTGAATATCTTTCCGCCTTCTAAATCATCTCTTAATCTTTCATGAACTGCGATATTTGGAGCTATTACTAAAAAGTTTTTTGTAAATTCTTTATTATTCTCAAGAATCCTATTGAAGAAACTCCAAACAATTGCTAAAGCCATAACTTTTGTTTTTCCTGTTCCCGTAGCCATCTTAAAGCAGTATTTAGCAAATAAATCTTCATGAGGATTATAAGCTACTTTTTTCTTAATATCATAATTAACAATTAGTTCTCTTAATGTTCTAATTTTCTTAACTTCATACAAATAAATCAAAGTTTCAATAGCTTCTCTCTGACAGAAATAATATCTAAATTCTGTATCATTAATTAAATGCCCGTCTTTGAACCAGAAATTTAAGAGTGTTTTTGTAGTTTTAGAAACTCCTGGATAATCTGATTCTCTCCATTTATTGACTTCTTCTCTTATTTTTGGAACTAAATGGCAAGATGTTTCTATTCTTTTCTCTGGTTGATTAAATGGACCATTCATTTTATTGTCACTTCCCTAATTGTACTTGTGTCGTTTCCAAAAATATCAATAACTTTTATTAGAATTTTATATGTTCCTGGCTTAT
>CAYJRY010000052.1:0-7119 GCA_964372855.1 uncultured Gammaproteobacteria bacterium
TTCGGCTCTGGGCGGCGCCCTCGGCGGCACATTGGCTGCCATCTTTGGTCTGCGCGAGGTCTTTCTTTTCGCGGGCTTGGGCGCTTTAGCGGCCGCTTTTGCCCTCCTCTTCCGGCGGCCGTATTTAAAGCCAAAAGTAAAGCCAATGGTGTCGATCCTCATCGAGCCAAAAAGAATTTAGAAATCCTTTGTCATTTTTGCTATAAAGAATACAGTAAATATTTCTGTGATAAAAGGGAGGTGGTTTCGATGTATTTTGTCCTCGGGGCAGTGTGGTTGCTATGCGGTTTTATTGACTACGGACTAACTAAAGGGCTCGCGCGAGACGTAAGGACGGAAAAGAAGAATCATGGTTTCTCTTGGACGCCGCAAGACGAGTTGTTTATGCTGATTTCTTTTATAGCTGGGCCCATCGGGGTTTTAATGACACTCGGATCTTTTTTAGAGAGAAGAAAGAAACCTAGTTTTTGTTTACGAATGCCCCGTGAATACTGGAAGAGTTCAGGACATTAAACGCGCACACCTAGCTTCAGACAAGATGTCATAAGGATTAAGGAGGTTGCTCCTTAATCCTTTTGTTTTGGATAATAGCGGACCTTGAGCCATCTTTTTTATCTGTTTTCTATGGTAAAATAAAGTTATGAAATTAGGTTTTATCGGGTTGGGTAAAATGGGCGGCCGAATGGTTCAAAAACTAATTAATGAAGGCCACGAAGTTATTGCATGGAATCGATCAAACGCTCCAGTACAGGAGCTCAAATTCAAAATTGAAAATTCAAAATTCAAAAATACAATTCAAAATTTAAAAGTTTCAAGTACGATAAAAGAACTTGTAGGAAGTTTAGATAAGCCAAGAATAGTTTGGATAATGGTGACGGCTGGGGAGGCGACGGAAGATATCTTAAAGGAAGTTTTAAAATATGTTGAAAGTAGAGATGCTGTTATTGATGGAGGAAATTCTTATTACAAAGATACAGAGAGACGATACCAAGAATTAGGAACAAAAAACATTAAATTCTTAGGTATTGGAGTAAGTGGTGGTGTTATCGGTGCAACTCAAGGATATTCTCTTATGGTTGGTGGAGATAAAAATGCATACGAGTCTATTAAACCTATTTTAGACTCGCTCGCCAAGCCAAACGGAGGTCATGAATATTTTGGAAGTGGCGGAGCCGGACATTTTGTGAAAATGGTTCACAACGGAATGGAATATGGAATTATGCAGAGTCTAGGGGAAGGGTTTGGAGTTTTGGAAAAATCTCCATATAATCTTGATTTATTAAAAGTTGCGAAGTTATATCAAAAAGGAAGTCTAGTTTCAGGCTTTATGCTAGATAGAGTAGTTGATGTTTTAACAAAAGATCCAAAACTTTCTAATATTGATGGGATTATTGGTGAAAGTGGAGAGGGAAAATGGACTGTTGATACGGCAGCGGAAGAAGGAGTAAAAGCTGAAATTATTGAGAGGTCTTTGGAGTTTAGAAGACACTCTAAAACTGATACACAAATTCGGAACTCTTTTTCAGCAAAGCTAATTGCGGCTCTTCGCAATTCCTTCGGAGGACACGGGGTGGAGAAAAAACTATAAAAATTTAGTAAGTACTTTTATATTCTTCAATAGTTTAGTTTTGAGCGGATGTATTTTTCTGGGTCTTTTTCTATCAGGCGTACACTCGTAGCATTTCTTATGTTTTTAATAAGATCGGAAATATGTTTTTTAGCTCTTTTTTTCGGCAAATCCCGTATCTCTCGCAAAGACGAAAATTTTATTTTATCAGGTTCACCCGATTTATCTATTTTGCCAGGTTGATCAATTGTAATTGTAATTAATTCGCGATCGCCATCACATCCATAAATTTGATACATAAGAAATTCTTTCCAGAAAGATTTTCCTAGTTGGCCTGGTTTTTTCATCTCGATACCTAAGATTGAATTACGTTGTTGATTAGGGATAAAATCTAGAAGTTGTTCTTGCTCAGCCGACATAATCCACAATTATACAAAAATTATCTTTAAAATGCCATTGCGATTAAAAATAATTGTTATCTTGCAAGATGAGTGTTATACTACGTTTATGCGTTATTCAAAACTTATTGGCAAAACAGTAAAAAATGCCCCAAAAGATGAAGTTGCGATAAATGCCAAACTTCTTTTTAGAGCAGGATTTATTGATAAATTAATGGCTGGATCGTATACTCTGCTTCATTTAGGCCGCCGAGTTGAACAAAAAATAGAACAAATCATAAGAGAAGAAATGAATGCAACAGAGGCTGAGGAAATTCTCATGCCTCTTCTTCATCCAAAGGAGATTTGGAACGAAACAGGACGTTGGGATACTGCTTCCGAAGTAATGTATCAATTTGAAAAAGATGATAAAGAGTATGCTCTTTCATTTACGCATGAAGAAATAGTAATGGATCTTCTAAGAAAACATATCTCAAGCTATAAGGATTTACCAGTTAAGGTTTATCATTTTTCTACAAAATTTAGAGATGAACTTCGTGCAAAATCAGGAATTCTAAGAGGACGAGAATTTTTGATGAAAGACCTATATAGCGCTCATGTTTCTGAAAAAGATATGATGAAATATTACTGGGAAGTAGGTAATGCTTACAATAAAATCTTTAAGAGAATGAATTTGAACGCAATTGTTACTGAGGCAGGTGGAGGTGTATTTACAAAAAATAAAACTCACGAATTTCAGGTTATTGCTGAAAGTGGAGAAGATGAGATTATTTACTGTCCAGGCGGAGATTTTTCATCCAACGCCGAAGTAAGTCCTGTTAAAGAAGGTAAGCAATGCGATCTTGGTCACGGACCTCTTAAGAAAGCAAAAACAATTGAAGTTGGAAATATTTTTCCTCTTGGAACTTATTATTCAGACAAAATGGACGTTAAGTTTACTGATAAAAATGGGACAAAAAAGCCTATTTGGTTTGCGAGTTATGGGATAGGTTTGACGCGTGCTGTTGGTGCGATAGTTGAAGTACATCATGACGAGAAGGGAATTGTATGGCCCAAGAGTGTTGCCCCGTATGATGCTCATTTAATAAGTATTGGGAATGGGAAGATTGCAACTACTGAAACACAGAAGGTTTATGAAGCACTGAGGAAGGCAGGCGCTGAGGTATTGTTTGATGATAGGGAAGATGTATCGGCTGGGCAAAAATTTGCGGATTGCGATCTTATAGGTATTCCTGTTCGCCTGGTTGTTAGTGAGAAAACAAGAGATAAAATTGAGTGGAAGGAAAGAGACAAAGTAAAAACCGAACTTGTGGGACTTGATGAAGTTATCAAAAGATTAAATCCTCAAAAATAAACATATGAAAATTATTGTTACTCATGATTCTCCTGATTTAGATGCTATTACTTCAGTCTGGCTTATCAAGAAATTTCTGCCGGGATGGGAGAATGCGGAAGTCAGATTTGTACCAGCAGGAGAGAGATTTGGAGATATCAAATATCAAAAATCAAATATCAAAGATAAAATCGAAAAGATTGGAGAAGATGAATTCATCCATGTAGATACTGGTTTGGGGTTGCTGGATCATCATCAAACTGCTTCGGATAAGGTTTGCGCAGCTAGCTTAACTTGGGATTTTGTAAAAACTAATAGTTCAGAATTTTCAAGTGATTCGCAGAAAGTCAGAGATAAAATTGAGGCTATCTCAAGGATGGTAAAAGTTGTGGTGGATATAGATCATTTTAAGGAAGTTTTTTGGGAGGATGCAACAAGTGACTATCATGAATTTTCACTCACTAGTATTTTGGATGGACTTAAATTTCAAAAGCCAAATAGCAACTTGTATTATGTTGAATTTATATTTTCTTGTTTGGATGCGATATTACATGTTTTTGAAAACAGAATTTGGGCAGAGAGAGAAATTAGAGAGTCAGGGATAAAATTCAAGACTAGATTTGGAGAGGGAATTGGTTTTGAGACTATAAATGACACAGTAATTAAGCTTGCGCAAAAAATGGGATATGTCGTAGTTGTTAGAAAAGATCCGAGGAAGGGATATGTCAGAGTGAAGGCACGGCCTTCACATTATCAAATATCAAATATCAAAAATCAAAAATATAACGAGATTGATTTAACATTAGCTTATGAGAAGTTGAAAAAGATGGATCCAGACGCCACTTGGTTTTTGCACATTTCTAAAAAAATGCTTTTGAATGGATCTGTCAAAAATCCCAAAATGCGACCAACAAGATTGAGCCTTAGTGATATAATTGAGGTACTAAAGAGCGTCTAGTAAATTAGCGTCTAGCGTCTAGTTTTGAAGTAAGGATTAACTGAACGCTAGTTGCTAGACACTAGTAGCTGAGATTATGGGTTGTATTTTCTGTAAAATTGCAAATAAAGAAATTCCGAAAGAATTTACTTATGAAGACAAAGATATTATGGTTTTTCCAGATATTCATCCAGTCGCGCCAATTCATCTTTTGATAATGCCAAAAAAACACGTAAAAGATTTTTCGGAGCTTGAAGATTCTGCGATTTGGGGAAAATTAAGAAATGTGATTCAGAAAATAATTAGAGAGCAAAATGTTGAAAATAAAGGATATCGTTTAGTAATTAATGGTGGCGGTGCTCAATTAATAGACCATCTCCATATTCATCTTATGGGAGAGATTGGAAAAAAGGTAAAGTTGTGAGATTTATCCCTAAGTGTCGTTTCTAATCCACCTCCCAGGTGTACTACAAAGCTCCGATTGGAATATTATCTTTACATTTGCAAGCGTTGCTTTTCTTGATATAACCAGCGCGCAAATTCGCCAAGATAGAATGCCATCGGAAGACCAAGAGATGCTCTATGGCCTACTGTTTCTACATTAATTGCTTCAGGCATATAAGTTTTTAAAACTGAGTGTTGATATCCAATATGGGGATTATTTGATACAGCAAGGTAGTTGTCTTTAAGTAAGTAATTTTCAAACCAAATTTCAAAGGCAACTTTAGTAGTTGGTCGAAGAGGTTTTCCTCCTTTTGGATTTGGTTTCATTGGTGCATTAATCCATCTAACTCTAACATTCCTTAAATCCTGCGGAAGATCTGCTTGATCCCAAACCAGTTGCATCATACCAAGTTCGGTTGTGGGAATCTCAAAATTCGCTTGCCAATCTCTTCTAAAAGGTAAGTCTCGATTTAATCTGTTATAGAGAATATCCGGGGTTTCTTTTCCTGATTCTGCTAGCGGCCTTTCACCTCCTAGAAAAATAAGCTCATCAAAGCGTACGCCTTTTTTCCAGAGATCTTTTAAATAGGCTAAGCGAGTTCTTACTCTTGTAACTAAATCGCCAAACATCAATGCTCCGTCATAATGAGTTGTGGAGGGGGGAATTTCCCTAAGCATCCCAAGTTGATCTAGGACAGGTATTACTTCCATTCTGAATTCTGGCATCAATTCTTCTAGCTCCCATCGTTCTTTTCTTTGGCCCTCTTTATCTCTTTGAAAAAATTTCTGTTGAGTAATTTCCACTATACTTTTTAACGTTCTATCATGAGGTAATTGAAGAATATTTAAAAGTTCGATTACAGGGAGAGTTGGGTTGCCTTCTTTATCTACGACCCTAAGATGTTGTGAAATCAATGGTAACTGCTCGGGGACGATCTTTGTTTTATGAAATTCTCTGTTCATACCAAACGATTATATCAATTAAAGGTAGTAGGCACAACTTCTTAAGCCCGCTTTCTTATTTTGGGTTTTTGGAGTATAATAAGGTGAATACAAACTTGTCCACCTATTCTTACTTCTCGCCTTACCTACTATTCGTAGCGCGGCTCGAAGAGCGAATTTTGGTGGACTTAAGAAGCTCTAAACTTTCCGCTTGCGGCGGATCATTAAGAGCTTCTAAAGGAGGTGTTAAATATGGTAGTTGTTAAGAAAATGCCTGGGGACAGCGATGATTCGTTGATTAGGAAATTTCAAAGAGCGGTTTTGAATGCAGGAATTATACCTGAGGCAAAAAGACGCGCTTTTTATCTCAAGCCTTCACTTGCGCGTAAGCAAAAGCGAGAGGAAAACCGTCGCTTGAGAAAGTTTTATGGACAATATTGATGTCCCCATTTTTGTTGAAAGCAGATATAAGGTAAATAGAAAACGTATCAAGATAAAAGTAAAGAAAATTTTGGCAGACCACAGCATCAAAGGTCCTGCAGAAGTTTCTGTTGCTATAGTTGGAGACAGGAAAATGCGATACTTAAGTAAAAAATATAAAGGAGAAGATAAAACTAGAAATATTTTATCTTTTTCTTTGGTTGAGGGCGAATCTTCCTTTGTTCCATCAGACAAGCTAAAGTTGGGAGATTTGGTTATTTCATACCCTCAAGTTATAAAGGAAGCATCAGAAGATGAAATGTTGGTTGATGATAAGATAGATGAGCTTTTGGAGCATGGAATGCTTCACTTATTAGGGATTAACCATGGATGAAAATTCGGAATTAGAATATCGAAACTCGAAACAATTTTCAAAATTCAAATTTTCAAATGCTCAAAACGTTTTTGTCATTCGTATTTTAATCATTTAATATTGTTTCGAATTTCTGATTTTGGTATTCGAATTTCAAATGAAGTGAATTATGGTGTACTATCGTAAATATCGTCCGCAAAAAATAGAAGAGCTTGATAGCAGTGTAATTAGAGAGAAACTCTATTCTTCATTAAATAGTCCTTCTGTTGCACATGCTTTCTTGTTTACTGGTCCAAAAGGACTTGGGAAAACATCAACAGCACGGATTGTAGCAAAAGTCCTGAATTGCCAAAAACGTTTGGCAATTAACAAGGAACATGAAACCAAGAACAAAGAACAAGAGAGACAAAAAGTTCTTAGTTCAAAGTTCTTAGTTCGGAGTTCGCAAGATATCGAGCCTTGTAATAAATGTGATCAGTGTATATCGATTACAAACGGTACTAATTTAGATGTATTGGAAATAGATGGAGCGTCAAATAGAGGAATAGATGAGATTAGAGATCTTCGAGAAAAGGTAAAACTTTCACCAGCTGCTTCTCGCAAAAAAGTTTATATAATTGATGAGGTACACATGCTGACAAATGAGGCATTTAACGCGCTTCTTAAGACTTTGGAAGAACCACCAAATCATGTAGTTTTTGTTCT
>CAYJRY010000053.1:0-6495 GCA_964372855.1 uncultured Gammaproteobacteria bacterium
TCTGAGGATCTACTGCAACCTCTGACTCAAGAGGCATATCCTCTTTAATAGTAAAGTTGTACTTCTCAAAGAACTTAAATATCTTCTGAAACATAGAATCCGTAATAGCCACATTTAGTTCATCAAGCTCATTCTGGGTAAATAAACCACCATTTAAATATGGGGAGTTGAAGATTACATTTTTTACTTCATCTGGCAATCCAAGTATTTCATTAGACCTATTATTGAAGGCTTTAAAGAAAACTTGCTTCAACCACTTTTCATAGAATTCATTAGAGCCGAATTTATTTAACCTCTTATAGTAATTCCATATCCAATCAACAAATCTCGGATAATCCAACCACTTTTTCTTTGAAATGAAATAGATGAACATAATCCTGTTGAGAAACTGTAGCGTGAATTCGTGGGATTCCTTTTTTGAGATTTTCTGCTTGTCCAGTTGTTTTCTGAGGTCAAAGAAACTGTTTTTATAATCTTCAAAGAATGTTGTGGTTACTCTTTCCACGCTAAATGCTTTATCCCATTTTCTCCAGACATCTCGCCAACTTGTTTCGTTCCCAAAATATATGTGGGATAAGGTTTCAATTTCTGTATAGTGGACTTCATTTTTGTTTATAATCAACTTTGTTAACCTTATTTTGTGTTTGCCAGTTTCTATCTTTTCTTTCTTTGGTAGTACAAATATGACCTCGGAATAGTCTGTAGTGAATATCAGAAGAAAATGCAAGTACTGCCTGTCAAAAGTTGTAGATACAGACCTGATGAAAGATGGGGCTATTGTTTTTGATTCAATTAGAAAGACTGGTAATTTTTCCTCAAAACTAAGAATAGAATATATCTCTTTTATTCTTTCTTCATCGTCTTTTTTAAAGTCAAAATTACTCTTCTTTCTTTTAGAAGAAGTATCAAAAACTAAGTTCTTAGGGTAATTAAGGTTCTTAAAAAGGTTGAAAATGTCGTCTGCCGACTGAAAATTAGTAATATTTTCCTGAACTTTTCTCCTTATTTCCAGTATATCCATCTTTTCTCTAAATATTTATTTTAAAACGGAAATATAAGGTCTTGTTAGAACACCCCCTCTAAATTTTATCCCTTCGTGTATTTCTCCCATTTCTCCTATAAAAAATAGCTATTAAACAACATAATTAGGAGTTTTAATCATAAAATTATCTAATTAATTAGTTGAACTCCTCAAAAATCGGTTTTTAAGTCCTTTGGGCTAAGATTAATAAGAGTTAGGACAAATGTCTTATTCCCAAATGACCCACAAGACTTTTTGTTACAAATACCCAAAAAATTCTACTTGATAGAAAAATAATAGAGGTTCCGAACCCAAATGGGTATAGACCCCTCTGGATTCATTAAATATTTATTTTTCAGCTTTAGGTGCCTCAACCTTAATCCCATCAACCATCTTCCCAAACATCTCTGGATGCTCAGTATGGATGGGCATAAGCAATTTAGCATTGCTTCCATTGATGACAGTTGCAATATCCTGCCCAGGCGCATGTCCGGAGGCATGAAAATTTTCATAATCTATCTTAAAATGACCAAGCCATTTTTTCAGTCTCTCGAGATCAAACATCTGTTCTTCATTGAAAGCTTCAGAAGCAGATTTAATATAAACACTTCCTGTCTTTGGTTTTATATCTATAAATTCAGTAACATCAAAATAACCGAGTGATATAATAATATTATCCTGCTTTTGATTGATATGATCCGCCTTTACTGTATTGCTCATATCCAAAAACTCCCTCTCCCACTTCTCATAATCACCCTCTTTGAATGTTCCTTTGCCCTTCCTTTCTTGGTATAATAATATATTATCATCATTTAACTTAGGCAGGCCAGAAACAAATTTGGATAATGCTCTTATGTAATAAGCATCCTTGAATGGTATGCATAGCTTCCTTCCATTATCCCTAGCAACCTGCAAAAACGTTTTGAACCTTGTCGTATCCTTGAACGCAAAATCCGCTATTATCAGCCCTTTCGTTTTCGAAGCCGTCTTGTCACAATTAACCTTCACATAAGCCTCTCCCCTGCTTTCAGTCTCGTTAATTCTTGTCCCCTCGCATAAAAACACATCGGGCTTCTCTATCTTCAGCCTCTCCACAAACTCCTGCGTCAGATACCCGTCCGTTCCATGCAGTCTCAAATCCCCGCTATATGCTATCGTCTTATCCGATGCGTGTATCAGCATACCGCAAGCCCCAGGCACGCTGTGATCTACCGGAATAAACTCCACCTCCAACCCATTCACCTTGGCAGATTTTTTGATAATGTTAAACTTCCTCTGTATCGGAAGATCTTTATAATTAATTATCGGCCTCTTCCTGAAGTCTATCACCTCATTCCCTATGCTCCTCGGCTGTGTCTCATGCAACGCCTTCAATATCTCATGAGTTATCTCCGAGCAGTAGATAGGAACACGCTCGTCCACAAAGGCGATATGGGAGGAGTGATCCATATGCGCGTGAGAAAGCATTATCGCATCTACTAAAGGTTCTTTATGCCTTTCCATTCCGGCAAACTCGAGTAAATCGTGCCTGTATATCCCATCTATCTTTGGAAGTATGCCCATTTCCAAAAAATCAATTATACCATTTGCCACTCTCGGCTGTATAAACTCTTCAAAAAATTCTCCATGCTTGTTAAAGCTCATCCCAAAGTCAAGGAATATGGAAGCGTCGTTTGCCTTATCCTCAATCAATATTTTGTTGCCGCCTATCTCATTCACTCCGCCGTAGAAAGTTAGCTTTACCATCAATTAATTTTTTGGGAAAATATGTATTAAACAGTTGTTATGCTCAATTGCGAGTCCGCCTCTGACGAGGTTGCCCCGAAAGTTGTTACGTTGTTGCCTTCGTTAAAATTCACAAAAGAGAAATCACGAAATCGCTTCGCAAATCATCTAACAAAATTTTAACGAAATTTTTTCTTACTTTTACGAGGGGTTGCCACCGTTGAATTAGAAAGAATTTTAAATAGGTTAGTCTAATACTCTATATCATGGACATAATTACCATCATTTTGATTATTGTAGGAATTGTAGTAGGTTTTCTAATTGGAAAATACATCTATGATAAAGTAAGGTGGTCAGATAAAAGAAAGGTTCTTGATGCTGAGTGGAAACTAAAACTAGAAACGCTGGATAACAGATATAAAAATCAAATTCTTGAGATACAAAAGAACAACGAAATTACAGTTAAAGAGTTGGTTCATGGATGGGAATTAAAATATACTGGTGATTTAGCGGAAATCAAGGAATTAATTCAAAGTGCAGAAAAGTATATGAGATTTAATGCGATAAAACGCTCAAAAAGAACTCTTTTAGGCAAACTTTGGGAACAAGTCAGCCCATATTTACCAAAGTTTCCATTCAGACCGTCAGATATGAAATTCTTAGGTTCTCCAATTGATTTTGTTATTTTTGATGGTGCTTCTGAAAACGACATCAAACAAGTAATATTTCTTGAAGTAAAAACTGGGGATAGTAAACTAAGCACACAGGAAAGAAAATTGAAACAAGCTATTGAAGATGGCAAAGTTTCATGGAAATTATTCAATGTTGATAAACCAGAAAAGATTAGGATACAAGAAGAAGCCGAAAAGGAAGAAATGGAAGAAGAAGTAGCACCACAAGAAGTTTACGAGAATATTGGTGAAAAAATAAAATCTGTTAAGAAAGAAGAGGCAACCGAACAAGATGAGGAGACTAATAATGACAGATGAAAAGAGTTTCAAGACGGTTTTATCAAATAAATATACAATAATCAATATCCTTTGGTACAAACTCAAGGATACAGAAAACGACTCGTGGGAAAGAACACCTCAAGGAACAAGGCAGAGAACAGGAGATAAAATTCCAATTTTTGAGCTAATGACTTATGGAGAGGCTTTTTTATTTGAGTTTAGGTCTTTCTTAGATATATTCATGAAATTCATTTGTGGGAAAAATCTAAATCAGAGAGGAATATATTTCAATCAAAAAACACTAGAAAAACTGCAACCAAAGGATGATTTTGTTAAATTTCTTTTAGAATGTTGGAGTAAAGGTGTTTCTAACAATCCAATCTTCAGTTTGGATAAGATGAAAGAGTATAGAAATGCAATAACCCATGCAACAATTTTAGATATAAGCAAACAAATGATGTGGAAAGCGGGAGACGGGTTTCCAACATTAGAAAATAACTTTTACATATTGCCCGACAATCCAAATAGTGATTTTGGCTCGTACACATATAATAATAGAATCGCACTATTTGGATTTTTTGAGGAAATGGGAAAAATCTTTGATGCTATTGTGAAAAGATTAAATGAAGAAACTTTATTTAATAAATATACTATTTCTTGAAAATCGTAGACGGCAACCCCTAACGACGAAACGAAAAGGCGTGAGAAAACGAAATATTTATAAGGAGATGGCAAATATATCTTTAGTGAAGTAAAATGGAATCAAAGGATATAATAGACAAAATAAAAGATGAGATAAAACAAGATTATTATCATCAAAATTTTCCTAATGATGGTCAAAGATTTGTTGCATGGTATTTAAGAAATATTCATCTTAAGGATTTAAACGAAACCAAGGATGCAATAACTGATGGTGCTGATGATAAACAAATAGATGCTATTATAGTTGATGATGATAGATCTACCATTTTTGTATTTCAAGGAAAATTTATTGGGAGCAGCAAGGTTGATGCTGAACCTTTAAGGGAAGTTCTTTCTTCTTGGATACAATTGAAAGATTTAGTAAGACTTCAGGAAGTAGGAAATGATAAATTAAAAAGAAAACTTGCAGAAGTTTCTAAAGCATTTGAAGATGAATACGAAGTCGCATTTGAATTATTAACCACTGGAGAATTAACTGAATCTGCAAAGAAAGACTATGAAACATTTCAAAAGAAACTAGCAGAATTATCAGAAAAAGAAGATATTGTCTCAACAATTACAGCGGTAGATAGTGAAGAAATAGTGAGAAGATACGAAATCGCTTTACAGAGAGAGAATCCTTTGATTAAACACACAATAGATTTATCAAATAGTAAATTTTTGCCAATTTCTATATCTAATACAAACAGTATTATTGCAGCACTTCCCCTAAAAGAATGCCTAACTATTCCAGGAATAAAGGATGGCACATTATTTCAAAAGAATGTAAGACAGAGTTTAGGGTTAAGTAATGCAGTAAACAAAGGTATAAAAAATACAATTTACAGCGATAAACACAAAGACTTCTTTTTTTTCCATAATGGAATTACTGCATTATGTAACAAGATGGAATTAAAAGGTAATCAATTACATCTGACTGGTTTAAATATTGTGAATGGGTGTCAATCACTGAATACAATTTTAAGTTGTAGTGAACAAGTAAAAAAATTAGATGATACTTACATCCTATTTAGATTTTATGAGATACCTCAAAGAGAACGTTCTGATAATATTAGTACAAATACGAATTCACAAAGCACAGTTAAACCTAGAGATTTAAGAAGCAATGACAAAAGGGTATTAAGTCTTAAAAGAACATTTGAGCAAAAATACCCTCAGGGATATTTTATAACAAAAAGAGGAGAATTTGCTCCTGCAACTAAAAATAAAATTTATGAGATTGATTTAGTAAATCTTGGAAAATATTTGATTACTTGGCAATCCCAAAGACCAAATATAGCTTATAGCGAGACAAAAATATTTGCTAAATACTTTGAACAGTTGTTTAAGAAAGATTATTCCCCTGATAAAATTCAGGCACTTAATGAATGGATGGCAGAAGTTTGGAAAAAGTGGGTTAAAGAAAATCCTCTTGGATTAAATGAAAGTTTATTGGCAATGAGGGCATATGCCCCTTATCATCATTTATATGCTATTTCAATTTGTTTTGGTGTATCCAATCAAATGCCCACTGAAAATGTTCCAGATCCATATTTGGCACTTCAAAAAGCAAAAGAAAATAATATTCTAGGGCAGATTGTGGATTTATCAGGTAGGTCTTTAAGCTTTGCTTTGGAATCGGCAGCTAATGAACCGCAACCAGGAAATAGAGTATTTAGTCCACAAAACTGGATAAAAACCAAAACTTGTTTAGCAGGAATAAGGGCAGCAGTTAGTCAAAGCCTAAATATGCTTCCAATGATGAATCAAGAAATGGCTAACAAAATTAAACTGGGTTTGAAAATGGAAAGAGAAGATTTTGAAGCTAGATGGACAGCTGATTGATAAGATTTTGTTTCTTGTTCTTAATGGCTCACTGTGTTCGTACGAATGAACGTGCCCCCAAATCTATAGTATACTCTCCCTTCGGTCGAATTGATATGCGAAAATTTAACTCTTCGGTTTCCTTTTGGGACGTTGCACTAAACCTCGTTTTTCTCTTCGATAAAAAGCGTATAACAGCGATTTACCGACTACGCAACCTTGCAGGTTTCTCCATCCAATTATTTTTCGAGGTCGGAATTTTGTGGGTTGCCTCAAAATTCCTCCGCTCTGAAA
>CAYJRY010000054.1:0-6357 GCA_964372855.1 uncultured Gammaproteobacteria bacterium
GTCATTTGGATAAACTTTTGAGGGAGCAATACTTGGAGACATTGGAGCTGCTGTGGGTGAATGATTTTGTATAGCTCTTACCATAAAATTAGGCTCTGCGTATTCAATATTCGGGTCTTCTCTGAATTCATCAATTATAGTAAGTAGGTCTTGGGATTCTATGTCTTCTCCTTGGAGCTGGTTTTCTGGGGTTTGTTTTGCTTTAAGAATCTTTTGTGGTTTGTCAAGTTCTACTTTGTACCATCTGAAGATATTCTCATCTGGCTTACTATTTTTAGTTTCTTTAACTATTCTCTCAAACTTCTTGGCTTTGTGTTTTGAGAGTTTTTCATTAAGTGATTGTATACCTGTGTTATCTTTATTTTCAGAAACAATTCCTTTTACTTGTCTTTTTACCTTAACAAGTATTTCATTTCCCGAGAATTCTATAGAGTCTGGTGTAGTACCAATTGGTTCTCTTATTGGCGTTAGCTCTTTTTGTGCTTGAGATTTATATATCTGATAGTTAAGAACTATGAAAGGGGTTGAGATTACTATAAGAACATATGTCACAAATGCTATTTTTAAAACCCTATCTAACTGCCTATACTGCCCATATAAAGACTTAAGGACATTACCCTTGTGATGGTGGTGGGCAGAGATAATCTCAGGCATTAGGATTATTATGGGAGGAAGCCAAGGGAAAAGTCAAGGTAAATACTCTATTTACGAATCATTGCAAAAGAAAATAGATTCCTGTAGTATACTAACATGCCTCATAATTTTGATGTTGTCTGTGTGGGTAGCGCAAAAATAGATATCTTCTTAACTCTTCATGAAGCAAATAAGCACTTAAGATTAATTCCGAAAACAAATGAATTATGTTTAAAGTTTGGAGAAAAAATAACTGTTGATAAAGGAGAAGTTTTACTGGGTGGAAATGCATCCAACCTAGCAGTAGGACTAAGTCGTTTAGGATTAAAAACTACTATTGTGGCAGAAATAGGATCTGATGAGTTCGCTCATAAAATTATCTCAACTCTTTCAAATGAAAATGTAGATATTTATCGCATTCAAAAAGCAAAAGAACAACAGTCTTCATTTTCAGTGATATTAAATTTCAAAGGCGAAAGGACTATTTTTTCAGAACATGTTAAAAGAGATCATAACTTTGATTTTGACAACCTAACTACAAATTGGGTTTATCTAACATCTCTTGGTAAAGATTGGCATCAAGCCTATGATAAAACTTTTGATTTTGTAAAAACTTCACGCTCCAAGCTTGCATTTAATCCAGGTACAATCCAAATAAATGAAGGATACAAAAGCATTGAGAATATTTTATCTTTAACAGATATTTTATTTTTAAATAAAGAAGAAGCTGAAAAAATATTAAGTATAAAGTATAAAGTATTAAGTATCGAGGAAATTCTGAAAGGTTTGCAAAAGCTAGGACCTAAAATTGTTGTAATAACAGATGGGAAAAATGGATCTTATACGCTTGATGAAAGAGGAAATTTCTACCAACAAGGTATTACTCCCTCAAAAGTTGTGGAAAAAACAGGTGCAGGCGATGCTTACTCAGCGGGTTTTTTAGGTGCAATCTTAAACAGCAAATCTATTCAGGAAGCAATGGCATGGGGAGCAAGAAATGCAGCGAGTGTAATTTCAAAAATCGGAGCGCAAGCGGGATTACTTAGGAAAGAAGAAATAGGCTATTAATAATTTTTCAATTTAATATTTTATGGAGCATTTTGGCTACACCAAGCGTTTATTTATCCTTCCTTTTGACCATCGTGCATCATTTGCAAAAATGTTTGGATTTGTAAATTTATCAAAAGAAGAAAAAGACTATATTGTATCGGCAAAACAAATAATTTATGAGGCTTTTCAAAAATCTATTTCGTATGGAATTTCTAAAAATGAGTCAGCTGTCTTGGTAGATGAGGAATATGGAGATGCTATTCTTAAAGACGCCCTCAATAAAGGATTTACTACGATATTGACAACTGAAAAAAGTGGTAATCCTACTTTTGATTTTGAATATGGAGAAGATTTTAGTAAACATATTGAAAAATATAATCCAACTTTTGCAAAGGCCCTCATTAGATTTCAACCAAATGCAGATTGGAGTAAATTAAAAAAGCTTTCAGATTATTGCCATGCTCATGGATATAAATTTTTACTGGAAGTGTTAAGTGGATTAAGTATTGTAGATGGACAAAGTTTGATTAATATAATTGAGAACCTTCGGCAATCTGAAATAGAACCAGATGTATGGAAATTAGAAGGCATGGAAAATAAAAATGATTATGAGGCTGTCGTTAAAAAAATCAAAAACGGTGGAAGAACAAATGTCGGACTTGTAATTTTGGGGAGGGGAGAAAATGAAGAAAAAGTAGAACATTGGATAAATACCGGAAGAAATGTAAAAGGTGTAATTGGTTTTGCAGTCGGGCGAACAGTCTTTTCGAAGCCACTTATCAAATATAGAAATGGAGCAGTAACAAAAGATATGGCAGTACAAGAAATAAGTAATAATTTTCTACACTTCTATAATATTTTTAACACTAAATAATCTACTATAAGTTATTGACAAAACCATAAGCTTTGCCTAAAGTAAATTTGTTATGCTAAAAAGAGGAATTATTCTAATAATTTTATCTTTGGTACTCACAGGACTAACGCTAAATTCAGTTTTGGCCCAACGTCCTGATGACCCTTCAGCAAAAAATCCATTAAGAGCTGCTCATGAAATAGATTCTCGTCTCGTTAATGTTGAAAAAGCTTGTATTGCTGATGAAGTAACTGTCAAAGAGGCCAAATCTGATGCCAATAGTCAAGAAAGTTGTGAAAAAGCTAAAGAAGCATGCCGTGCTAAATTAGCAAAAGAGGTCGCCAAAAAAGC
This sequence comes from uncultured Gammaproteobacteria bacterium, assembly GCA_964372855.1. Classification (GTDB taxonomy): domain Bacteria; phylum Patescibacteriota; class Microgenomatia; order Levybacterales; family UBA12049; genus JACOXT01. Next base: position 2,888 of record CAYJRY010000054.1, read on the forward strand.
TGATACTGAATGCAAACTATATACAAAAGTCGCAAACGAAAACGAAACATGTAGAGCCCATAGAGGAAATTTCAATCCAACAGAAAATGTCAAATACAGCAAATGCATAGAGTCTCGAGAGGGAACGCATATTGTAGAATGCGAAATTGAAAAACCAGTTAAATACAACTGCAATTAATACTTATTAACCTCTCAAAATTAGACTCCTTCATAATTTATTTCTATTTTGATAGAATATATATTTGATGACAGAAAGAGTCACCCAAAGGTTTACGTTAGATCCTGAAGGAGGAGAAAAGTTTGTATTGCATGGAAACAACGTAGTTGCTTCGGGAAACGATCTTTCCTATCCTGAATCTCTTTCCCATCCTAAACCTTTGAAAGAACAAAAACATCAAATACCAGCAGCACAAAGTTTTGAATTATTAAAAGTACCAGAAGGCCACGATGTGAGTCCTGTCATGGGGGTTATCAGGAAGAGAGAAGCTATCTAAATTATGAAGGTTTATTTGGGAACAGATCACGCGGGATTTGAATTAAAAGAAAAAATAAAATCTTTTTTGCAAGAAAATGATTACGAAGTTGAAGATTGCGGAGCTCTTACATATGATAAAAACGATGATTATCCTGATTTTATTGCCAAAGCTGCAATTGGAGTCTCTGAAAATCCAGGATCGTTTGGCATTGTGTTTGGAAAATCAGGAGCTGGAGAATGCATTGTTGCAAATAAAATAAAAGGTATTCGCGCAGTACTTGGATTTACCAAGGAAAATGTCAAATTAGCTCGAGAGCATAATGACGCAAATGTTTTGTCTTTAGGATCTTTATTTGTTAACGATGATTTAGCAAGAGAGTTAGTAAAGATCTTTTTAGAATCCCCATTTTCAAATGAAGAACGCCATATCAGAAGAATCAATAAGATCAAGGAACTTGAAAGTAAATGAGATTAATTAAAAATTTTGATGCATTAAATAAAACTCCGCAGAGAAAAATTTGCTTGGAATTAATAGAAACTGCTTTATCCTCGATTCAACCATATAAAGTAATCCAAAAAAAGTTTTCTTTTTCAAACAATATATTGTCAATACAAAATATTTCAGTTAATCTCAACGAATATCAAAGAGTATTTCTTATCGGTTTTGGCAAAGGATCGGCAAAACTTTCTTATTATATCGAGAAATTATTGGGCGACAAATTAACAATTGGATATGATATTGACCTAATTCCTGAACATTTTACAAAAGTTAATCAAACAATTGGCACTCATCCTTTGCCTTCAAAGGCAAACTTTGCGTTCACTCAAAATACAATTCAACAATTCAACAATTTAACAATGAAAGATTTGGTCATTGTTGTAATCGCGGGAGGCGGTTCTGCTTTATTTGTTGCTCCTTACAAAATTACTTTAGAAAAATTAATAGAAACAAATAAACTTCTTTTAAAATCCGGTGCAAATATAACAGAGATGAATATTGTTAGAAAACATTTGGACTTGGTAAAAGGAGGAGGATTGGCAAAAATTTTATATCCTGCCAGAGTAATCTCAATAATTGCCTCAGACGTCCCGGGAAATGATTTATCAACTATTGCATCCGGCCCAACAGTAAAAGATTCAACTACTAAGGAACAAGCTTTAGAAACTCTTAAAAAATACAACCTCCTAGAGCAATTCTCAGAAGATGAATTTCTAGAAACTCCAAAAGAAGATAAATATTTTCAAAATGTTTCAAATATTATGCTTTTGAGTAACCAAACTGCACTTGATGCAATGAAGAAAACAGGAGAAGATTTAGGGTTAAATGTAGTAATTGAATCAGACAAAATCCAAGGCGATTCGGGACAAATTGGAAAATTACTCATAGACAAAACTCAACCAAATCAAATACTTCTTGCAGGAGGAGAAACAACAGTAAAAGTAACTCAAAAAGGAGAAGGGGGAAGAAACCAGCATTTGATTTTAAGTTGTTTACCATTTGTTGGACAGGATACAACCATAGTTTCTTTTGATTCTGATGGTTGGGACAATTCTAGTTTCGCTGGAGCAATTGGAGATTACAAGACTCTTGAAAAAGCAGAAAAACTCAGTATTAATCCCGAAGAATACTTAAACTCCAACAATAGTCTTTCTTTTTTCCAAAAAACTGGAGATGGCATAATCACTAACCGCCTCCCTTCCAATGTTTCGGATTTGATGATTGTTTTGAAAATATAGATTATTGAAATAGTATTCTCAACAGTGTTACTATTAATTTATGATTGAGGAATTGCATGATGATAAATTAAAAAATCTTGAGGAAAAAGCAGTTAAAATTCGCGAGCTTATTATTGAAACTTTAGTTACTGCAGGATCTGGACACTCAGCAGGACCACTGGGAATGGCAGATATTTTTACAGCTTTTTATTTCCACATCTTAAAACATGACCCAAAAAATCCAGATTGGCCAGATCGCGATAGATTGGTTTTGTCCAATGGACACATATGTCCTGTCAGATATGTCGCAATGGCATTATCTGGATATTTTCCGCTTGAAGAATTAAGAACTTTAAGAAAACTAAACTCTCGTTTGCAAGGCCATCCCCACAGAACCGCTCTTCCCGGTGTTGAAACAACATCTGGTCCTTTGGGAGAAGGAATTTCCCAATCAATTGGTATGGCCTTAGCAGCAAAACTTGATAATAAAAAATACCACATCTATTGCGTTGCATCAGATGGTGAGCAACAAGAAGGCAATACTTGGGAGGCTCTTATGTTTGCAGCAAAATATAAAATCAACAATCTAACTTTAATAATTGACAGAAACAACATCCAAATTGATGGATTTACAGAAGATGTTATGCCGCTTGAGAGTCTTAAAACAAAATACGAGGCATTTAACTGGGAGGTTTTAGAGGTTGATGGAAATAATATTCGCGCGTTTATTGACACAGTTGGAATAGCAAGAGCTGTTTTTGAGAAGCCAACTGTAATAATTGCTCATACTATCCCAGGACGTGGAGTAGACTTCATGGAAAATCGGTTTGAATGGCATGGCATGCCGCCTGATATCCAGGATGTAAAAGGTGCGCCAAAAAAAGGAGAGCAGGCAAAAAAAGCACTAGATGAGTTAAGAACGCTAGAGGGAAAAATTACTAGCGAACACGAATAAAGCGTCTAGCAATTAGCATTCAGCGTTCAGTTCGACATAAAACTAGACGCTAGACGCTGATAACAAAACGCTGAGAATATGTTGAATCCAGATTTACAATTAAACCCAAAATTGTTTGATACTGATTGTGAACTAAAAGCAACGCGCGAAGGTTATGGTGACGGGCTTTTGGAGGCAGGCATGAAAAATCCCAATGTTGTTGCTCTAACAGCTGATCTTTCTGAATCAACAAAAGCAAACAAATTCCAAGAAAAATTTCCTGACAGGTTTTTTGAGATGTTTATCGCCGAGCAGAACATGGTGGGGGTGGCGGTCGGGATGGCC
>CAYJRY010000055.1:0-6349 GCA_964372855.1 uncultured Gammaproteobacteria bacterium
GCTCTAAGCCGCTGAGCTACAGTCACCAATAAATATCTAATATTAAAAATACAATATCAAAAAGAAGTATACCATAGAAGCTGATATGGTTCAATTTAAAGCTTATGGTGTAGATCCAGGAGGTTGAGGCCGATTGTTTTGTCGAATTTTTTGGTGATTTTGCTATTTAGCTTGGTAAGAACTATTTCAACTGTCGCGTGAGTTTCTGCTTCAACTAGATGTCCTGCATATGTTTGCATGGTTTCATCAGAGATTGAAATATGAGCGTGCACAAGAAGGTCGTTTTCCAGAAGCATTATACTTCCTATAAAGCTAATTAGTTCAAAATCCCCAATCATTTCTTTCTTTAAATATTTTTTGGTATTGAGTTTGTAATAACTAAGTGTGGGGTTTGAGACAGATCCAATTCCCAAAAGCGTGGCATTTTTAATTTTTTTAAGTTCAGCAAAATTTCTAAGGGAGGATAGAACTTTTTCTCCTTTTACCAAACGTAAAATATAAATATCTTTTGAAACAATTGAATAAAACATAATTTTATTTACGGAAAAACAGGTTTAGAATAATTGTTAATACAATACTAAGTATTATTGATGTTACGATCGGGAAATAGAAAGAAAATCCGTTTTTTTGAATATAAATGTCTCCCGGAAGCTTCCCAAAAAAAGGAATTTTTGGGAAAAAAGTCAGAGCAACTCCCACGATTAGAAGTAATACGCCCATAAATATAATTATTCTTCCAAACTCTATATTCATATTCGTCTAAAAACATTTGCCATAATAACACCAGTCACAAATCCGCCAACATGAGCCCAAAAAGCTATTCCTCCTTGATCATTCATGAATGGTAGTGATGCAGCACCTGAAAGGATTTGTAAGACAAACCAATAACCTAGCATAAAAGCTGCTGGGATATTTACTGTAGTTAGGATGAAAGCGATTGGAACCAATGTTTTTATTCTTGAATGAGGAAACAAAATAAAGTATGCACCCAATACTCCAGCAACTGCCCCGCTTGCTCCTAACATAGGGATTTGAGATGCAGGCATGAGAAAATATTGCGTGACATTCCCAACAATCCCTGATAGAAAATATAAAATAAAAAACAATATAAATCCAAAATGGCCTTCAATGTTGTCTCCAAAAACCCAAAGAAACCACATGTTGGATAGAATATGCAAAAAACCTCCGTGTAAAAATATTGCACTCACAAAAGGCAAAAGTGTTGAGAAATCGTTAAAATTTATTTGAGAAGGAATCAGTGCGTATTGTAGTATAAACGCGTCTTGACTAGGGGCAGTTAGTTGTAAGTAAAAAATATAAACTGTTGCAAGAATAATCGTAAGATTTAAAAATGGAAATCTTCTGGCTGGTATTGAATCAGATATAGGAAACATACTTTTTCTTTCAAGTTAAATTATGTATTGTGCCTATAATGACCTCTTTCTCTAGCTGTTTTTCTTCTATGACAATTTGCGCATCTAACTTCACATTTGTTAATTTCTTCAGAGATAGCTTTCCAAGAATAGCCTCTATGAATCATTGAAGCAACAGCTTGTTTTTTATCTCCTTTGCAGTGATCGAATTCTAATACAACCCAATCTGTTTCACCACAATCTATGCATGGATGAGACGAAAAGAATTCTTTTATTTTCCTTCTTATTTCCTGTGTTGTTTTCTTTTCATTCAGCCTGACTCTCGCAATAAGCTTAGTTTTGTTCCGTTTATACCAGAGCGCTTGATATTCTCTTTGTCGGCCTAAATCTTTATAAGACATTATAATTCCTTTGTGTCCTTGGTGAGAGTCGAACTCACAACCTACTCCTTAGAAGGGAATTGCTCTATCCAGTTGAGCTACAAGGACGTATTAGTATTTTACTACATTTAATAGCAAAAATAAATGCTTAAGGTTTGAAGAATTTTTTGCCTTTTAGTTTTTGAGGGAGAAAAGATTTGTTATTGATAGGGCCAACATATTTTTCACTCCAAGTATAGTTTTTTGCATAACCAAGGTTTTTCATAAGATTTGTTGGCGCATTCCTTAAATGAAGTGGTATTGGTTCATTTGGGAATTCATAGACAGCAGATTTAGCTTTGCTTAGAGCATTAGCAGCCTCGCGTGACTTTTTGGCTGTTGAAAGATACAAAGTTATATGAGCTAAAATGAGTTGGGATTCTGGCATTCCGATTTTGTGGACTGCCTCAAATGCGGCATTTGCTTGGATGAGAGCTCCCCTATCAGCAAGACCAATGTCTTCTGATGCAAAAATGATCATACGACGTGCAATAAATTTGGGATCTTCCCCATTCTCAAGCATTCTTACTAAATAATATAAAGCTGCATCAGGATCACTTCCTCTCATAGATTTTATAAAAGCAGATATTGTATTGTAGTGCTCATCGGCTTTTTTATCATAAATTCCTGAACTTTTGGTTTGAAAAACATCTAAAATTGTTTCATTGCTAATTATTTTTTCATTGTAAACTGTAACAGCAATTTCTAACGCATTCAACATGATTCTTGCATCACCTCCAGACAATCTAATTAGAAGCACTTTTGCTTTTTTATCAATTTTTTTATGATACTTCCCTACTCCAATTTCTTTATCTTTTAAAGCTCTATCAATAATTTTTTCCAAGATTTCGTATGACAAACTTTTGAGTACAAAAATTCTACATCTTGAAAGTAAAGGACTTATTACTTCAAATGATGGATTTTCAGTAGTTGCGCCTATCAAAGTAATTAAACCTGATTCAACATGGGGCAAAAGACTATCTTGTTGGGATTTGTTCCATCTATGAATCTCATCGATAAATAAAATTGTTCTTTTTTGCTTCTTTAGATTGTCGCGAGCTATATTTACAATTTTTCTAAGTTCATCTTTACCGGTTTGTACAGCAGAAAGAGAGTAATAAAAGGAATTAGTGGATTTGGAAATAATTTGAGCAAGAGTTGTTTTTCCACTTCCCGGAGGTCCCCAAAAAATCATTGAGAAAAGTTTTTTATTATTTATTACTTTACGAAGAATTTTATTATGTCCAACTAAATGCTCTTGCCCAACAAATTCATCAAAGTTTTGCGGCCTCATCCGAAACGCTAGATTCATATTTGTGATTACGATTTACTTAATCTATGGTTCTTCATGAAATTTACTAATGAACTCCTGTCGCCATTTTCGAATTCTTTGTAAACCTGGTAGATTCGGATTTGGTTTATATTCTCCGTTATTTCCTCCTTGTTTATTCAGGTATCGATAGAATCTTGACATTGCTTCATTAATTGATAGTTGTCCGAGGAGTTCTCGATGATATGCAATTCTTTCTATTCTTATTGCATCATTTGGATCAAAAATTCCTCCACCGTCCATTGAATTGACAATTATGGTGTCGTAAATAAAATCCTTTCGCTTTTGACCATCTCGCTCACTATTGTGAATTGTTCTCATCTCACTATTATCTGGTTCAATTTCTTTCCACGTTCCACGATCGCATAGTCCCTCAAATACTTCTAGAATTACTTGCTGAAATGACGGAGTAATATGGGCATAGAGCAATAGATGACTTAAAAGAAACAAAATACGTTCTTTTAATTCAGAATCTTTTGGAATTCGCCATTCACCGCCAGGTAATCCAAAAAAATGCTTTATAGGTGCTATTTCTGTTTCAACAAATCTCTGATCTCTCCGTGGCAACAAATCGTAAAGCTCAATTAACTGATGATTGAGCAGTTGTGGTTCGTGAGAGTCATCTCCTGCACATCTTTCCATGCGGAAATTATACCACAGTCAAATTAACTACTGTCGTGATTTGCCTGGGACGTGGATTGCTATTGACACCACTTTTAAATAACCAGATTTATCATGCAACTTTTTCAACACCCGGTGTTGATTGGCTTCAAACCTAAGGATTTTGTTGTATTCTTGATTCTCTAACTCTTTCAAGTTTGGTGAGAGACTTTTTGCGAAGGCGAAGATTTTTGGGAGTAACTTCCAGGAGCTCATCTTCTTCCAAAAAATCCAAATATTGCTCAAGGCTCATCTTAAGAGGAGGAGTTAAAGCAATTGCTATGTCTTTTGTTTCTGAACGAACATTTGTTAGCTTTTTGCCTTTTGCTACATTTATTTCTATATCATCGCTTTTTGAATTTAACCCTATTATCATTCCTTCGTATACTTTTGTTCCAGGATCAATAAAAGTAATTCCCCGTCCCTGCGCATTCTCAAGTCCGTAAGTTAAGGCAACACCTGTTTCTGAAGCAATTAAAACACCATTCCTAATTTTTGGAAGTGCTGGAGTGATTGGTTCATACTTATCAAACAATGTATTAATTATAGCAGTTCCTCGAGTATTGGTTAAAAGCCTACCTCTAAGTCCAAGTAATGATTTTGAAGGCATTTTATATTCGAGTCTCGTATTTCCTCTACCGTCAGATATCATATTTGTCATTTTACCTTTTCTAATTCCCAATTCTTGAGTTACTACACCAACATACTCATCAGGAATATCAATAATTACATCTTCAACAGGCTCCATTTCAGTTCCATTTATAAATTTTGTAATTATTTCTGGTTTTCCAACTTGAAATTCGTATCCTTCGCGTCTTAGGGTCTCAATAAGAATAGATAAGTGAAGCTCTCCCCTACCTGATACAACAAATTTATCTTCTTGCAGCTCCATTTTTAAACTTATATTGGTTTCCAATTCTTTCACTAGTCTTTCATAAAGCTGTCTCGAATTAGTGAACTCTCCTTCTTGTCCAGCGAAAGGTGAAGTATTCGCAAAGAAAGTAATTTTAATTGTTGGTTCCTCTACTTCAATTCTGGGCAATGGTTTTGTATTTGATGCATCTGAAATAGTATCCCCAATTGCCGCATCCGTTATGCCTGTTAATTCAACAATCTCACCTGCGGATGCTTTTTCTATTTCAAGTTTTTTAAGGCCTAAATTGATAAAGATATTATCAATTTTTGCGCTTGAACTTTGCGTATTAGATTTAATAAGTAAAACTTGTTTTCCTTTTATAATATCCCCGCTTCTTATTCTGCCAATTACGTGTTTTCCCTTGTGCGAATCGTAATCGAGTGCAGAAACTACCATTCTGAATGGACCTTCATCAATTTTGGGAGAAGGAACATATTTTATGATTGTATCCATTATTGGTTCAAGATTTGTATTATTTTTTATATCTTCAAGCTTTTCAGATGCTTTACCTTCACGTCCAATTGCATATAAAACTGGAAAACTAAGTTGTTCGGTTGTAGTTGCTAATTCCAAGAAAAGATCATTTGTTTTTTCAACAGTCATTTTTATGTTAGCTAGTTTCTTATCAACTTTGTTTATAATTACAATTACTCTTAAGCCAAGCTCCATTGCTTTTTTTAAAACAAATTTAGTCTGTGGCATAGGTCCTTCAAGCGCGTCTATTATAAGAAGTGCTCCATCAGCCATATTTAGAGTTCTTTCCACTTCCCCAGAAAAATCAGCGTGTCCTGGAGTATCAATAATATTAATTCTATAGCCTTTGTAGTTAATCGCAGTATTTTTAGCAAGTATAGTAATTCCTCGTTCGCGTTCTAAAGGGTTTGAGTCAAGAATAGTTGTTTGTTGCATTTGAGGCTCATTTTCACGAAAAGCATGGGATTGCTTGAGCATGAAATCCACTAGAGTTGTTTTGCCATGGTCAACGTGTGCAATAACTGCAATATTTCTGATATTTCGAGAACCAAACTTTTCCATAATAAAAACCCCCAAACTTAACCGTTGGAAGTTATTTGTATTATAACATAAGATTTGATAGTCTAAAACTATGCTAAAAAATATAGCCTCTCATTATGGATTCGTAATGAGAGTGTCTTTGGGGTTTGTTTTTGTATGGTTTGGAATATCTGAAGTATTTAATCCTAACTACTTTAGAGTATATGTTCCGCCATTTATTTCGAATTTTGGTTTTGACAATGATCTTCTTATTCAGATTCATGGAGGATTACTTATTGTTTTATTTTTATGTTTGGTATTTAAGATATACCTGAAGATTACAGGATTGGCTTCGGTTTTTATTTTGACCTCTATAGTATTTGGTCTTTTGATAACACCGGAATTTGGATTCAATGAAATTGCAGTCCGAGATATTGGACTTCTGGGGCTGTCTTTAGCAATCTGGCTGAATGAAGTTTATAAAGATTGATTTTGAATTGGATTAAGTATTTCTTTGAAATTATTTTTCGGAGAGTTTACAAGTGAAGAAATAGGATAAGCTTCCATTTCTGAAGCAGTATGTGGATTGAGTAATTTTAATAATTTCTCAGCTTCAACATTATCAGGATCAAGCAATTCATCATCATTTTCTCTTCTA
>CAYJRY010000056.1:0-6291 GCA_964372855.1 uncultured Gammaproteobacteria bacterium
AACATTTCAGAAAATGCGAATACTGCAAGCAAGTACGCGTACGCGCAAAGCAACCTGCACAAAGAGTATGCCTTCCCATCCGTATTGATTGAAGCGGACTTGCGCGCGGGACTGAAACAGGAGGAAATAGAATTGGTGGGAGACAAAATATTCTCCAAAATAGGGAGACACAGCGTTCACTTGCGGCGGAGAGACCGGAGACCGTTTTGACGGCGCCCCGCCACCTGCTTTGTTGACTAACTAGGCCTCTGGGTGCTTTATGTCGATATTTGGGGCTTGTGTGGATAAAGGCCATTCTATTGTCTTCTCATAATATTCATGTGCAAGACACAATGCGTTATGGCATAAGATTTTGAGTAGAATTTCGTTTTTTTGACTTTGAAAATTTTTGGTAACCAAATTTGAGCCGAATTTTTGTTTTATCATGCTATTTGTGCTTTCTACGTTAGACCGTTTATGGTAGTGTTCTCCGAATTCTTGCGGGTTATTTTTTGAATCTTCAAAGGACCTTCCCCATATTTTTGACCCGCCGTGAGCTCCAGTTGTACTTTTTTTGAACGAAATGTATGGTGTTGCTCCCTTACTGTCGATGAATTCAAGATTTTTTCTGGAAGAATACGCAGCATCTGCGGAAACTTCCCTAAGTTGAAAGTTTTTGCTTGTTTCTTCAACAAGTTTCTCTAATTGGGGAGAATCCCCTGCGCTACTTAGAGTTATCTCTGCATAAGTTATGACATTTGTTTTTACCCCAACAATTATGTGACATTTTAGGTAGTCCCTCATATTGAATTCCTTTCCATTGCGGTGGTTTTTCCATCGACCAAACTGGTTAGTAGAAAAGCCGGCAGAATCAATTGCGAAATCAACTTCTATCTCCTTTAACGGTAAACTAAATAGTTGGATTAGTTCTGTCAAAATTTCGCTCATGTCTTCTCTTTTCAAGTATTTCATTAACGTCGAATAGTCGAATATTTGATTTATGAAGCCTAATTGTTTAGCGACGACTAATTCTGAATGTAATCGTTGACTCGACAATCGAGTATAACTTTTGAGTGCTAAGGAAAACAGTATATCTTTTAGACTTGCAGACGGTCGACCGGTAGATGCAGATTCGTTAAACTCAACTTTCTCAAGCAATTCGGATAGACACATTTTCAAAAATTTCCCATGATTTTCTTGCGCTTCAGTATACGTGTCCCAGTTTTGGGAAGGAACCGATTTTGACTGGTATTGGAAAGGCTGTTTCATCTCATAGTGGCGTTTCTTCCCAGTTTGCTTATGTCCGCAATCATTGCATTGGTATCGTTGAACCCAATAACTTTTCATGTTGCTGACGCTTTGTCCTTTCTTGATGAGGTGAAAGGAACCGCATTTGAGGCATTGTTCATCTCGGTTAATGCGCATAAACCACTTGTGTGTATATGTGTATATTTGAAGAAGGTTTATTAAGCACATATGTGTATGTGTGTAAATGGGCAGGATGCAAATCGTAATAGCCGACAGCTTAGAAAAGGAGTTACGGGAAAAAGCATACAAAAAATACGGCCTAAAGAAGGGAAGCATCTCTAAAGCTGTCGAAGACGCTCTAAAAGATTGGGTTAAAAAATGAGTCAAGCATAGTATTCTGAGCATTTTATCACCTCCGGGAACGAATGGGGGAGGAGCCCATCCGTTTAGATCCCGGGGAGATACTTTTCGCTGGTGGCAAGGAATTGGAAGCCTTGCCACTTCCACCTTTGAAAAGTAACTCCGCAGAATAGACCCCTAACGGCCTTTTTAATGTTTGTGTGCAATGTGTGCTTTTTGGTGTGCATTCAAGGTTTTGCTTTAATGAATTGCACACAATAGCCTTATATACGATTTAGGGGTTGAATAATACATGTCGAAAGCTGAAAAAATAGATTTCCCAAGAATAGCCGTTGCGGAACTATTTGAAGTCATAAAAAAAGTCGATAGTGACCACGCTGGGAGAGCTCACTACAAATTACTATCAAAAATTGCAGGGACTGGAGGTGAGACGCGTGGAGGAAAGTTTGCTCTAGTTGTGAGAGCGCTGAAACTGTATGGTTTGATGGAACGCCAGGGTTATCAGGAAATGGCGATGACCCAATTTGGGAATGAAGTATTGAAAAGCAACGTAGTAGATAGTAAGAAGAAACTCTTTCAAAAGTTTATTTCAATACCGATATTCAACAAAATATATGTGCAATACAAGGGGCAACTTCCTCCAAATAGACAAGGGGTAATTCACCTAGTGAAAACCGCTGGAAAAGTAAATGAGTTCATTGCTGGTCGAATAGTTGGCCAATATTACAAAGAAATGGACTATTTCAAAAGCTTTTCTAATTATTCATCAATGGAAAGTAAAAATAAGTCTGAAATTCAAGATAATGATGTGGAAGATGATGGACCTCCAATTAATGGAAATAACAAATCACTAACTGAGCTCGCCCCAATATTGGCAAGAGTTTTCCCACAAGAATCCGAGGACATCGTTGAAGACATTAATCAATTAATTGAGTTATCAAAGCAAAAGAAATTAGTAAATTTTTCATCCTTCCTGGAAGGGCTCATGGTACTATTAGAAGGAAGAGACGAAAACGAAATGAAAAAAGAGCTTAAACGGGCTTCAGCGAAAGCCTATGAAAAGTTGAATAACGATCTAGGACATTAAAATACCCTTTTGCTTTAAAATGTGGCAAACATACTCCTTACATGATCATGAAAGAAGAAGTGGTTAAGACTAAAATTCAAGAACTTGTTAATGATTTTAGAATTAACTATGATAAGTATGTGAAAGGTTCAGAAGCTGATACTGAAACTAAGCTTATTGAGCCCCTGTTTGAAGCGTTAGGATGGACCAAAGCAGATTTTGATAAACGACCACCTGCAAGAAGAGAGGGTAAAAGAGGCATAGCTGACTACGCTTTCAAAATAGGAGATAAAACTGTCTTCTATTTAGAAGCCAAGAAAGTGGGAATTCCTTTAGAAAAAGAAGCAGATAAACAAGTAATTTCTTACGCTTTATCAAAAAGACCAACCATTCCATTTGCTATTTCTACTAACTTTGAAGAACTAAAGGTTTTTTGTGTTGAACAAGAAAACGCTCTGCACCAAACATTTAGAAGTTTCAATAAACCAGAAAATTACATTATCGATATTCAAAGCTTATTATGGCTATCTAAAGAAAACTTTGAAAGTGGAGCAACTCTCAAAAAAGCGGAAGAAGAGGGAAGGCTCAAAAAAAGAATAGCAATCGATAAAGTTCTCTTAGAAGACTTAATGCAAATGAGAAAGCTAATCGTTGATGACATAGAAAAGACCTATTCATCAAAATATGATTTGAACGAAAAAGAAGAAATAGTGCAACGAATCATTGACCGCCTAATTTTCATTAGAAGATGTGAAGACATAGAAATAAATCCAAAAAACATGACCTTAAGAGAAATAACCGAACTGCCACATGATGAAGCACATCCAAAACTAAAAACATATTTCAAAGAATACAATGAGGTTTACAACAGTGGGCTATTTGCAGTCGGAATAGATAACGATTGCGACAAAATCGAATTAAACGGCGCCATCATAAAAAAATTAATCGAATGCCTTTACGAATCTAAAGACAAACAATACTACTATAACTTTGACTGGATTGACGCGGACGTATTAGGACAAGTATATGAACAATATTTAGGAAAAATATTACAACAAACAAAATCAGGAAAAGTAAAGCTCAAAGAAGGACAAGCCCACAGAAAAGAATCTGGAATATATTACACGCCAACTTACATCGTTGATTTCATTTTAAAAAATACTTTATATGAAGCTTTGAAAGACAAAAAAATTAAAGCAAAAGACTTAAAGATTTTAGATCCCGCTTGCGGTTCAGGTTCATTTTTAATAAAAGCATTTGACTATCTTTATGCGGACTTATCCACCAAAAAAGATGCAGGGCAACATAAACTTGATAGTCAAGGTTCTTATTCAATTAAAACAGATATATTGAAAAAAAATATTTATGCAGTTGATTTAGACAACAAAGCAGTAGAAATAACAAAACTAAACTTATTGCTTAAAGCCGCTGAAAAATTTAGAAAACTACCAGAAGAAATAGACTTACACATAAAACACGGCAATTCTTTAGTAGATGAAGAAAGTATCAATCCAAATGCGTTTAAATGGGAACAAAAATTTTCTAATATTGTTCAATTTGATGAAAAAGGAATTATAAAAAACGATTTTGGTTTTGACATATTAATTGGAAATCCCCCTTGGGTTTCAATAAAAGGAAAACAGAAAAGTATTGACATTCCAGAAAAAGAACTTAATTGGTTATTTAAAAAATACCCGTGCGACCAATATAGACCGAATTTGTTTGAAATGTTTATCTGGCGAGCTTTATCCCTTGTTAAAGAAGGAGGGCATTTTTGTTTTATTGTTCCAGACAGGTTATGTTATAATGGGCAATTTGCACCATTAAGAGAATATATTTTGAAAAATTTTACTCTAAAAAAACTTTGGTTTAAACCACTTTTTGAAGGAGTAATAAGTGACAATATAATTTTTATAATAAAAAAAGAGAAAGCAACAAAAAAAAGCATGGTTGAAGTTGCAGAATATCCCTCAACAAAATTTGAAAAAATACCTCAAGAAATATATGCAAGCCTTTCCGATTTTTCTTGGTTTATTGCTGATAACAAATTAATTAGTCTTTTTGAAAAGATAAAATTAAATCCTACTGTATTTGAACTTGGAAAAAAATTTCAAACAAAAGTTGGGTTTATAGCGAAACCTGATAAAGTTGTTAAAGAGAGAATAAGCAACAATCAGATAAAAGTATTCAAAGGAGAGAACATTTTGAAGTTTGGGGTTAGGAATAATTATTATTTTGATTTTAAAAAAGAAAATCTTGCTGGGGGAACGCAAGATAAAGAAAAGTTAAGTAAAAAAAATAAGGTTTTTTTGAGAAAGACTGGAATAGATATAATGGCTTCTTTTGATAATTCAGGAACTTATCCAGAACAATCTGTTTATTTTATTTATACTGACACAGATAAGAATGAAAATGAATTAAAAGTAATATGTGCTTTGCTTAACTCAAAACTATTAAATTGTTTTTACAAAAATTTTGCAGTAACAAATCGAGATGCTACTCCACAATTAAAAAAAGTTGATTTAGATAGATTCCCAATTATAATGCCAAAAGAACCACTTATGTTACAGAAAAAGTAGATAATTTAATGGAATTAAATAAAAGACTTATTCAATTAGGTGATAAATTAACTGCTGAAACTAAAGAATTGAAAGAAAAAATTAATGAAACTTCCAAAGAACTTGACAAAGAAATATATTCCCTTTATGGTTTGAATAAGAGTGAAATTAGTTTGATTGAAAAAACTTGAATTTTATCTTAACCAACTACACCATTCGCATTTTTCCTCTGGACATTCGCTTTCAAGCAATGCAATTGCCTCAGCAATCAGTTTCTTTGCATCTTTTACCGATACATCCATTTTCTTGAGTTCGTTATGAAAGAGGATTTCTCCTGTTGGCAACACTCTGTCTGGATGATAAAATAGCAAGTAAGCATAATTCTCAGTGTCATATCCGTTTTCTTTGAGCAAGAATGTGTAGATGTTCAGTTGGTCTTGGTAGTGCTCATGCGTATCTTCTTTGAGTGGATATCCCCGTGTTTTGTAATCGAGGGTTATCAGTTTTCCTTTGTGTGTTAGCAGATTGTCAATGGCTCCGCAAATGGTATTTCCTTTTGGGTCCGTCCATCGGATTCCTTTCCGATAGTTTCGCCATATTGATAATTGTTCTTCGTCATCGAAAAGTTGCATATGGCTCAACATATGAAGTTCAGGAGGTAACTTGCTCTTTTTCATAAAGGAATCAAAATGAACCTTGAGAATCCTATCCATTCCGCTTGGTAAACTAGGAAAAATTCCATTGGGTCGTTTTACCCCTTCATTGAACTGTCTCCAAAAGCATCGCGGACACTCTCGAAACAAATTGAGGGTGCTAGGAGATAACGAATAAGGCATGTCTAAACTCGACACTTAAGGGGTTAAAAAGCTGGATTTTTCCACGCAAGCCTAATTAATCCACAGAGGCCTAGTTAGTCAACAAAGCCCCCGCCACCCCAACCCTTAAAACGAACCAAAACCTATTGAGCAAATATGACCGAAAAAGAGATTGAGGTGGGGACAGTCGTTTCGAACACGGAAGGACCTTCCCCCACCCAAGTGGATTTCGTTATCACCAACGGAAAAGTGCATCGCGGGCAAT
>CAYJRY010000057.1:0-6093 GCA_964372855.1 uncultured Gammaproteobacteria bacterium
AAAAAATAAAAATGACATATCAAAGATTCAAAATGAATAAAAATAAAAATGATTTTAAAATTTTTCATTGTGATTTTTCATTTTTCACTTTTAATTTTTAATTTAATAAGATGTCTAAATTAGCAAAAAAACCTGTTGCAATAAAAGAGGGAGTAACTGTAGAAGTTTTAGACAAAACCCTTAAGGTAAATGGTCCAAAGGGTAATCTTACTTTTATGATCCCAGAGGGAATTAATGTTAAAATTATTGATAATAAAGGAATTGTTGAGCTTCAAGATAAAGACAATGAAGATTTAAATCATTTACTTGGACTAACAAGAGCAACTTTGGCAAATATGATTACTGGTGTAAGTAGCGGATTTGAGAGAAAGTTAGAGTTATCAGGAGTAGGATTTAGGGCGCAGCTTTCTGGAAATGATCTTATGTTAAATATTGGCTTTTCTCATCCAGTAAAAGTTGCATCCGAACCGGGAATAAAATTTGAGGTTAAAGAAAATATCATTACTGTTTCTGGCATTGACAAGGAAAAGATCGGTGATATGGCTGCAAAAATTAGAGAAATTCGGCCGCCAGATCCATATAAAGAAAAAGGAATAAAATACTTTGGTGAGCATGTTAGAAGAAAGGCGGGTAAAGCTGCTAAAGCACTTGGAGCAACAAAATAATTTTCAAATTGAAATTTAAAATTTTCAATAAATGTTTTAAAATTGAAAATTAAAAATTTGAAATTTGAGCAATATGAATAAAAAAGATAGAAAATTAAAAAGGAAAATACGCGTTAGAGCAAAGGTTAAAGGCACGAAGGAAAGGCCTAGACTTTCTGTATTTAGGTCCAATCGTTTTATATATGTTCAAGTTATAAACGATGTAGATCGCGAAACAATTCTTGGCGTTTCTGATAAAGAAATTGATAAATCAGAAGAAAGCGCTGTTTTAAGGGCAAAGATGGTAGGAACATTGGTTGCAAAAAAAGCAAAAGATTGGAAAATTAAAAAAGTTGTATTTGACAAAGGACATTATGCTTATCATGGAAGAGTCAGAGCTGTTGCGGAAGGAGCCCGGGAAGGAGGATTGGAGTTTTAATGGATAATGAATTTGAGGAAAAAATTGTTCAAGTAAATAGAGTTTCTAAAAAAACAAAAGGAGGGAATAAAATTGGATTTTCAGTTTTAGTAGTTGTTGGGAATAAGAAAGGAAAAGTTGGAGTGGGACTGGGAAAAGCTCCAGATATCTCAGCGGCAATAAAAAAAGGAGTTTCAATTGGGAAAAAACACCTAATAACAGTACCTATTGTTAAAGGTACAATTCCATTTGATTTTACGTTTCAAAGAGGTGCAGCAAAAGTTATGCTAAAACCCGCGCCTTTTGGTAGTGGTGTAATTGCAGGAGGAGCTGTAAGAAGTGTTGTGTCGGCAGCTGGGATCACAAATATCTCCTCTAAAGTACTTGGCACCAAAAATCAGGCAAGCAATGTTTACGCGACCCTTGATGCGCTTAGAAGAATAGCTGAAAGGTATAAAGGGTATAAAAAACCTGCAACCGCTGAAACGCAGAATTGAACTGAAGACACAGAAGAAATCAAATTTCAGTGTCTCAGAAGTGTTCAGTGACTCTGTGGTTGCAATAAATTTATGAAGCTAGAAAATCTATTGAAAACAACGAGTAAACCTAAAAAACGTTTGGGCCAAGGATATGGCACAGGACGCGGAAAAACTGGCGGACGCGGTACTAAGGGACAGAAAAAAAGAAGAACGATTCCACTTGATTTTGAAGGTGGAGCGTTGCCACTAATAAAAAGATTACCATTTATGAGAGGAAGGGGGAAGAACAAGTCATTAAAAAAAGGACCGATTATTGTCAATGTGAAGGCATTAAATTTATTGAAAAAAGATAGTATTGTTGACTTAAAGTCACTTATCAAAAATCATATAGTTGATGATAAAGATGGAAATAAATACGGAGTTAAAATTCTGGGGGATGGTAATCTTTTGATACCCTTAACAGTTAAATTGCCAGTTTCAAAAGGAGCAAGAAAAAAAATCGAAGATGCAGGAGGAAAAATAGAAATTTAAATTTTTTATGAACAAAGCTTTTGATGTATTCGTAAGAAGTATCAGAACAGAGGATATTAGAAAAAAACTTTTATTTACTTTTGGAATATTTGTTGTATTTAGAATTTTTGCGCATATACCGGTTGCTGGAGTAAATTTGACTGCGATTAAAACTCTTTTTTCTCAAAATCAGTTCTTGGGGTTATTGGATATATTTTCTGGGGGGACATTGGCTAATTTTTCCGTAATGGCACTTGGCTTAAATCCATATATTAATGCATCAATAATACTTCAGCTTTTAACAATGGTTTTGCCCAAGCTTGAGGCTTTATCAAAAGAAGGAGAATATGGCAGACAAAAGATAAACCAATACACAAGGTTTCTCACTGTTCCTTTGGCAATTCTTCAAGCAATTGGAATGTACGCACTTCTTAAGAGTCAGGGAATTATTGCCCCTTTAGGTCCTGTTGATATTGTTTCTTTTGTTGCAACTATGGTTGCTGGAACTATGCTTCTTGTATGGCTAGGAGAGCAGATCACACAAAAAGGCGTAGGAAACGGTATATCTTTGCTTATTTTTGCAGGTATTGTAAATAGAATTCCTGTTATTTTTGGACAAACTACTTCAACATTTAATGCAGAAAACTTATTCAACTTAGTAATTTTTGTAGTGATGGGAATTTTAGTTATCGCAGCAATTGTAGTAATCAATGAAGGAACTCGAAGAATCACGGTTTACTATGCAAAAAGAGTTAGGGGAAACAAATTATATGGAGGCCAGTCAACGCATCTTCCTCTTCGAGTAAATCAAGCAGGAGTTATACCTATTATTTTTGCGGTTTCTTTGGTTCTTCTCCCATCCGTTATTGCCAATTACTTGACAGCCAGTCCTAACAAGATTTTATATAATATTGCAACTTCGATTACTTCTCTTTTTAATCCATCCGGTGTATTCTATAATGGTTTGTATTTCTTGCTGGTTGTTGGGTTTACATATTTTTACACAGCTGTTGTTTTTAATCCCAAAAAAATAGCAGGGGAGATACAAAAATATGGAGGCTTTATTCCGGGTATAAGACCGGGAAGCCCAACCGCTAGCTATTTAAATTACATTCTGACACGAATAACACTTGCAGGTGCTATTTTTTTGGGCATTATAGCAATATTCCCCGAAATAGCACGACTTGTTACAAATGTACAAACGCTTGTTTTGGGAGGGACAGGAATACTTATAGTAGTTTCTGTAGTTTTGGAAACCCTTAAGACAATTGAGGCACAATTAGTAATGAGAAGCTATGAAGGCTTTAAGAGTTAGACTATGAAAATTATACTAATAGGTATCCAAGGTGCAGGCAAATCAACACAGGGAAACCTTCTTTCAAAAAAGCTTGGTATTCCTTATCTTTCAACCGGACATATATTTAGAGCAATATCAAAGGAGAAATCAAAATTAGGTAGATATATCAAAGAAATTATGAATGCTGGATATCTTATTCCTGATAAAAAGACTCTTACGATTGTTAGTTCTTATCTGAAAAGACCTGAATATCAGAATGGATATATATTGGATGGTTTCCCAAGGACAATTACTCAGGCAAAAGCATTTAAAAATGGAATTGATAAAGTTATTTACCTTAGGGTTTCAGATAAAGAAGCATTATGGAGGCTGTCTTATCGAAATGGCGATGATCGCAATGACGAAACATTGATGGCGATTAGAAAAAGAATTGAACTTTTTCACAAGCTTACGGAACCAGTATTGGAATTTTATAAAGACAAAGGAAAATTAGTTGAAATCGACGGAGAAAGACCAATTGAGGAAATATATAAGGAGATTTTGAAGAAAATAAAATAGTGTCAATTGAAAGTTTAGAGGCTGGAACAAAAAAAGATATTTTTTCTTTTGTAGGCCCTGAAGGTTCTGGAAAATCAACTCTCGCACGATCTTTTGCTGAGAAACATAATGTTCCGATATTTTCAATCGGAGATGAGTTTAGAAGAGTTGCTAATGAGGAACCAGATACAGAGCTGGGAAGAAGATGTCAAGAAATGCTTGACAAAAATCTTTATTCTGATAGAGACTTATTTACAAAGGTTGTTGATAAAGGCCTAGAAAGAGAAGGATTTAGAACAAATATTGTTTTGGACGGTGCATTTAGGGCAAGCTGGCAATTAGATGTACTTAAAGAATTGCTTGAAAGACATATAGGAGCTGTAGATTTTAGGGTTGTTTTTCTAAGAACTTCTGTATGGAAAAGTATGGAAAGACTTTTAGAAAGAAATCGGGGGGATGATGATTTGAAAAGACTTGGATATTTTTATAAAGATTTAGGTCCCAGAATGTCTATGCTTAGAAAAGAAGCTGCTCAGTTTATTATTATAGAAACAAACAGTAAAAGCCCGGAAGATCTTAGTATAGAGATCGACAGTAAAGTATATATACTTGAAAATGTCAATGTACATAACTGAGGAGGTGAAAAAAAATGACCGAAAGAAAGCGTCAATTGCCGATTGATAGTAATCTAAATAGGAAGACACAAACTAATGAAATTAATTTTTTTGATGCCAATGATCCTATAATTAAAACGATTGAAAGCGCAATAATAGACTCACATATATCAGGCGGTTGGTTAGAGGAAGTGATAATGATGGAAGCGAGACGCATTGAGGAATTGAAAAGGCAAAAATTTAAGCAAGATGAATAAAATAATAGCAATAGTTGGGATGCCGGGGGCTGGAAAAACTGAAGTTGCGCAATATCTTGCGTCAAAAGGGATTCCATTTGTAAGGTTTGGAGAAATAACAGAAGAAGAAGTAAGAAAAAGAGGACTTACAATTGTTCAGGAAAACGAACGAATGGTTCGCGAGCAAATAAGAAAAGATGAAGGGATGGGAGCATACGCTGTTAGAGCAGAACCGAAAATCAATGCGTTGCTCAAAAATAACGATACCATAGTTATAGATGGTCTTTATTCTTGGGAAGAATACACGTATTTAAAAGAAAAATTTCCTGACCTTATATTAGTTCTTATATATGCAGAGCCCAAGAAACGTTACGAAAGACTTTCTCAAAGAGAGATTAGACCAATACCCATAGAAGAATGTTACTCAAGAGATGTTGCGGAGTTGGAAAAACTGAACAAGGGCGGACCAATAGCAATTGCAGATTATTTAATAGAGAATAATACTGATGATATTTCCGATTTGCATAAAAAGATTGATTCTATATTGGCACGTTTAGATAAAAGCACTTTAAAATGATTTACTTAAAAAAAGAAGAAGAGATTGAAGCGATGAGAGAGGGCGGGCAAATATTGGCAAATGTTTTATTTACACTTTTGGAAACCATAAGACCGGGAGTAACTGAACTTGAGATAGATAAACTAGCTGAAAAGTTGATTATCAAAGCCGGAGCAGAACCTGCTTTTAAGAAAGTAAAAAACTATAACCACTCAATTTGTGTTTCCACAAACGATGTTGTAGTTCACGGAGTCCCAACTAATTACGCATTCAAAGAAGGAGATGTTGTCGGAATCGATTGCGGAGTTTATTATAAAGGATTTAATACTGATATGGCTGAAACGGTTCGTGTTTCAACAAACAACAAACAACAGACAACAGACAACAAAGATATTAATGAATTTTTGGCAACTGGGATGAAAGCGCTTCAGGCAGGGATTAATGCTGCACAACTTAATAATAGGGTAGGACATATTTCCTTTGCAATTCAGAAAATTGTGGAAGAGAAGGGATATTCAGTCGTGAGAAGTCTTATTGGGCATGGAGTTGGGAAAGTACTTCATGAAGAACCCGAAGTACCCGGCTATCTTTCTGGTCCTTTAGATAAAACACCGAAATTAAGAGAAGGTATGACTATAGCAATTGAGGTAATATACAATATGGGAAAATCAGACGTTGAATTTAAAGGAGCTGATGGGTGGACAATAAAAACGAAAGATAATAGCTTGTCAGGATTATTTGAGAGAACAGTAGCGATTACGCCTAGTGGCCCGCTGGTTTTAACTAAGAAATAATTGAAGTT
>CAYJRY010000058.1:0-6044 GCA_964372855.1 uncultured Gammaproteobacteria bacterium
CTGTTGATGGATCTTGTGATGTTGATGAATTTGGCGCACCTCGATATATTGGTACTGTCAAAAAAAATCCCCATAACGGTGTTGATTGTGATGGCGCAGTTGGTGGTTCTATTTACGCAGTTCTTGGTGGCACAGTTGCTCTTGCTGACCAAGGATTTTTTTACACTGGCGATGCAACTGTTATTAATCATGGTTTTGGACTATATACCTATTATGCACATCAAAGTGAACAAACTGTTTCCAAAGGAGCTTCTGTTTCTTCTGGAATTGGATTACCAAGAATTCTTACATGTGCCAAAAACAATGGTATTCTTGATGCTAATATTCCAGTATCAGGCGAATACAATCCGAGGTTAAAAGGAGCTCCAATTAGCATAACTCCTCCTTCCTCCTTAAGTTCTCTTTTGATTGTATTTACAATGTTTGTTCCTACATCGATTCCTCCTCTTGGAATTTCTAAAACCCAGTCTCTTGTAGCATGACGAAATGACTTGGTAAGTATAAATCTACCATCTTGCAGCTGAGGTAAAATCGCAACTCCATCGACAGCTCTTTCAAGTTGGCTCCAAGAAATTTCACTTACATAAGTTCCTAACGCGCCTCTGCCTGGAAATTTTACTGGATCACATATAGATACCCCCCATCTATTTTTCGATCTCACTCCAACTTGTACTCTTTCAGTAGCTTCCTCCTCGCTGAGGCCCTGACTAGTTAATTGCTTTACTGCTGACTGTTCTGCTAGAAAAATATCAAACGGATTATCGAGTATTTCGATTTCTCCCTTAGTCCAATCTCCTTTTGGCCCTAACCTATCACTGTACTGTCTTCTAAATCGGAAATATTCCTGAATACGATGAGGCAAAAATGTCTCTCCTTTCCCTTCAGAAAAAAGTTGAGCTAATTGAGGTGCTAAATTTATGTTCTCTTTTGCTTCTAATAACCCCCAGTCTAATCGATGTGCAAGTTCTTTCATAGAATAGGCGATATCCTATCACATGAAATATACAGTGTCAATCCTGTAGTGAAGTGTTATTTAGTTCGATAGTTCGAACTATCGAACCGAGTATCACTTAAATAATATATATTATTTAAGTGTTGTAGTTTTGACCCGTATGTTAAAAGTTCGTTGTTGTGTCAAGGTTCTACCTTTACAAAGGTGTAACCTTATAAAATTTTATGCAATTGTGCAAACCGGGTTTGTAAAGATTATGGCACGACTAAGTGAGGGTGAATGATGATATAATTATTTAATGAAGATTTTGGGGACTGGGCTTAGGGGGCTTGTTGGGTCAAGAATAGTTGAGCTTCTTAAAGATAAATATGAGTTTGAATATTCAGATGTTGATATAACAGATAGAGATAAAATTCTTCAAAAAATAAAAGACTCTTATTCGCAAGTTGTGCTTCACTTGGCTGCAAAAACTGATGTAGATATATGCGAGAGAGATAAAAAAAATGCGTGGGAGGTTAATGTTGAGGGGACAAGAAATGTTGCGCAAGCATGCGAAAGAAATAAAAAAAAATTAATATATATCTCAACTGATTTTGTATTTGATGGTAAGAATTCGCCAAATGAAGGATATTCAGAGAATGATATTCCAAATCCTATCAACTGGTATGGCAAAACAAAATATGAAGGAGAAAAAATTGTTCAAAGCCTATCGACTTCTTGGATAATTGCTAGAATATCATATCCTTATAGGGCAAATTTTGAGAAGCTAGATTTCTTCAGAGCAATATTGAAAAGATTGCAGGCAAGTGAACAAGTGATGGGAGTAACTGATCATAAATTTAGCCCAACTTTTATTGATGATATCTCGACTGCGGTTCATGAACTAATAAAACAAAAAGAAGTTGGAGTATTTAATGTTGTCGGTAGCCAATCTTTAACTCCATTTGAAGCAGCAGTTGCAATTGCTAAGGTTTTTGGATTGGATCAGAAGTTGATTCAGAAAACAACAAGATCGGAGTTTTTCAAAAATAGAGCTCCTAGACCCTTTATACTGCGGCTTAAAAATGATAAAATAACAAGATTGGGTGTTAAAATGAGAGGATTTGAGGAGGGAATAAGATATATCAAAGATCAAATATTAAATATAAAAGATAAAACGTAAATTATTTTTGATATTTGATTTTTAATATTTGATATTGTTTTTATGACTATCACATTCATTGGTCATGGTTATGTGGGCTTGGTGACTGCTTCAATTTTTGCTGATTTAGGCAATACTGTTTGGGTTATAGGGCATACTCCGCATAAAATAGAAAATCTCAAAAAAGGAATTCTGCCAATTTATGAGCCGGGACTTGAAGAAATCGTCAAAAGAAATGTAAAAGCAAAAAGGCTTTTGTTTACACTTTCGTATAAAGACTCAATTCCCGTTTCAGATGCTGTTTTTATAGCTGTTGGTACTCCGCCTAAAAAAAATGGCGAAGCTGATTTGTCAGCTGTTTTTGAGGTAGCAAAAAAAATTGGAGAAAACCTAAAGGGCTACACTGTGGTTGCAACTAAAAGTACAGTGCCTGTTGGAACTAATAAAAAAATAAAAGATATTATCAATCAAACAAAGAAAAGTTCTATTGATTTCGATATAGCATCTGTTCCGGAATTTTTAAGAGAGGGTCAAGCAATATCTGACACTCTTCATCCGGATAGAATTGTCATAGGAACACAATCAAAAGAAGCGAAAGATTTATTAGTAAAATTACACGTCTCAATTGATGGGGATATTGTTCTTACAGACATAGAAACAGCTGAGATGATTAAATATGCAGCTAATTCATTTCTTGCAACCAAAATTTCTTTTGCCAATGCGATAGCTCACCTTTCCGAGCTGACAGGCGCAGACGGATTAAAGGTTTTGGAAGCAGTAGGTCTAGATAAAAGAGTTGGGAATCAATTTTTATCAGCAGGTGCTGGATATGGCGGAAGTTGTTTCCCAAAAGATGTTAAGGCACTGATTGCGATAGCGGAAAAAGCTGGTTACAATTTCTCGCTTCTAAAAGATGTTGAGGAAATTAATCATAATAGCATTATTAGAATTGTAGATAAAGCAGTAAAATTATTAGACGGGAGCCTTAAAAATAAAAACATTGGGATACTTGGTTTGTCTTTTAAGCCTAATACAGATGACATGAGAGACGCGCCATCTTTAGTTGTTATTCATAAACTTTTGGAGAAAAAAGCGAAAATCAAAGTATATGATCCTATTGCGATTGAAAATGCAAAAAAAATTTTAAATCACGTTGAGTTTTGCGCAAACCCATATTCATTAGCTATGGGTTGTGATTTGTTGATAATTATGACAGAGTGGAATGAATTCCGTCAATTGGATTTAATGAGAATTAAAAACTCTATGACAAAAGCAATTCTTCTTGATGGAAGAAATATCTATGAGCCTCAGACATTAAGAGATTTGGGATTTGTCTACCAGGGAGTTGGTAGATAATCTTATGAAAAAAGTACTTATTACTGGGGCAACAGGTTTTGCAGGAAGTTATCTTGCACAGTATCTCCTAAGTTTAAAAGAATTTGAGATCTTTGGAACATACTTTTTTGAGGAAAGCAAGATAAATACAAGCGAAATAGAAAATAAACTAAACCTAATAAAAGTTAATTTGTCTAACGAATCAGAAGTTTTTAATCTGATTGAAAAAATTTGTCCCCATTTAATATTTCATTTGGCTGCTCTAACTTCTCCAGCTAATAGTTTTGAAAATCCGGCAAAAACAATAAGTAATAATATTTCCATCCAAATTAATCTTTTAGAAGCAGTAAGGAAATTTAGACTGTTTGAAACAAAAATTTTGATTGTTTCATCTGCGGATGTTTACGGTAAAGTTTCAAAAAACGATCTTCCAATGAATGAAGATACACGATTTACTCCAACAAGTCCATACTCTGTATCAAAAGTTGCCCAAGATCTATTGGGGTGGACTTATTATTTATCCTACAATCTTAAAATTATTAGGGTCAGACCATTTAATCATATTGGCCCAAGACAATCACCAAACTTTGTTGTTTCATCTTTTGCCAAACAGATTGCAGAGATAGAAAAAGGGAAAAGAAAAAACAATTTGCGGGTAGGAAATCTTGACGCCAAACGAGATTTTACAAATGTTAAGGATATGGTAAAAGCATATTTTTTGGCTATAAATAAAGGGAAAATTGGAGAAGTTTATAATATAGGCACAGGTATGTCATATAAAATTTCAGACATTCTTAATACATTAGTTTCGATGTCAACAACTAAGATAAATATTGTAAAAGATAAAGATTTGATAAGACCAAGTGATACTCCGGAACTTTTGTGCGATGCCAGTAAGTTTATTCGATTAACAAATTGGCATCCAGAATATAAACTTAATGAAACATTAAGAGAGACACTGGACTATTGGAGAAAGATAATTTAAAATAATATTTTATGACCCATTCGACTACTCTCAGGCTATCGGCTCTGAGGCTAAGGCTCGGAGAGGTCATAGTGAAGATTTTGAACTATGAAAAGAGCATTAATAACAGGTATTACAGGTCAAGATGCGTCATATTTGGCTGAGTTTTTACTAAACCGTGGATATAAGGTTTTTGGAACTACCAGAAGATCAAGTACCATAAACAATGAAAGAATAAAGCATATACAGGATAAAATTACAATATTACAGGGGGACTTGTTGGATCAAGGGTCGTTATCTTCAGCATTATTAGAATCAGAACCTGATGAAGTTTATAATTTAGCTGCCCAATCTTTTGTTCAGACATCTTGGAATCAACCGGTTCTAACCGGTGAATTTACAGCCTTGGGAGTTACGAGACTTCTTGAGGCAATAAAAAGTGTTAATCCTAAAATCAAATTTTATCAAGCGTCAAGTTCTGAGATGTTTGGTAAAGTGACAGAAACTCCCCAAAGAGAAACAACGCGATTTCACCCAAGAAGCCCATATGGTGTAGCAAAAGTTTATGGACATTATATAACTGTAAATTATCGAGAAAGTTTTGGAATATTTGCTTGCAGTGGTATTCTTTTTAACCACGAATCACCTCGTCGAGGAATCGAATTTGTGACTAGGAAAATAAGCAGAGGGGTTGCAAGAATAAGTTTAGGTAAACAGAAAAAAATTGAGTTAGGGGCGCTTCAGCCAAAAAGAGATTGGGGATTCGCGGGAGACTATGTTGAGGCAATGTGGCTTATGCTCCAGCAGTCTGACCCTTCTGATTATGTAATTGCAACTGGAGAAAATCATTCTGTTGAAGAATTTCTTGACCTTGCTTTTAAAACTGTTGGCATTGATGACTGGAGTAAGTATGTGGTTGCGAATAAGCTAACACATATGAGACCAGCAGAAGTTGATTATTTAGTTGGAGATGCGAGCTATGCCCGCAAGGTATTGGGATGGAAACCAAAGACGAGTTTTAAAGAGTTAGTTGAGATGATGGTTAAAGCGGATCTTGAGATCGAAAAAAGGGAAAAATAATTTATGGAGACTGTTCTTGTTGCTGGAGGAGCGGGGTTTATCGGATCTCATCTATGCAGAAGCTTATTGAAGGATAATTATAAGGTTTTTAGCGTAGACAATCTTATAACAGGAGATGCAAAAAACATAGAGGATTTACTTCGAAACCAAAATTTCAGATTTATTCATGAAGACATTGCGAAACCTTATGACAAATGGATAAATCAATTATCTGATTTTAGTGAAAGATTAAATTACATTTTTCATTTAGCCAGCCCTGCCTCGCCTAATAAGAAGAGTAAGAGGAGTTACATCAATCATCCCATAGAAACTCTTATGTCAAATTCTATTGGAACATATAACCTTTTGGAGTTGACTTTAAAAACTGGGTCAAAGTTTTTATTTGCTTCTTCATCGGAAGTTTATGGTGATCCAACAGTTTCCCCACAAAAAGAATCATATTTTGGCAATGTGAATCCCACTGGCATACGTTCTTCTTATGACGAAGGAAAAAGATTTGGGGAGGCCATGACTTTTGCATATATCAGGAAGTATAATTTAAACGCGCGTATTATTCGAATTTTCAATACATA
>CAYJRY010000059.1:0-5902 GCA_964372855.1 uncultured Gammaproteobacteria bacterium
AAATATCACTTCCTCAACAAACTAACAGAATTAAAAATTGTTACAAAAGTTGAGAGTCATCCCGACATTCTTACCTTTGATGACAAAGATGATATTACTATACTTTTCGAGGTAGCCGATGTTGTACTTAGCGATTCCTCGTCAGCTGTTTTTGAAGCTCTTCTGGTTGATAAACCTTTAATTATACTTGACTCAATAGACCAAGAGATCCTTGAAAAACATATACAAGGAAAAGAGTTCAATGAATATTGGTTTTCCGGAGGATTAACGTATGAAAATAGTATTGAACAAATGATCAAGAAACCAGGACATGAGATTGGATATGTCATAAAGAAAAAAGATGATTTAAAATTTTATATAGAAAAAGCACTTACTCCAAAAGGACAATTTGAAGAGAACAGGACGAAACTTCGTAGAGAACTTTTCGGTATCTGTGACGGCAGAAGCGGAGAGCGAGCCGCAATGATCATTCGGAACTTTCTCACAAGGCCCAAACCTATGCCACCATTGTTGGGTATGGCAATACGAACATATTTTCCTAATCTTGAAACAAATTATAAGTTGGGAATGCGAAAAATGGATATAGAAATAAAGAAGAGAGGTTTAATAATTGGCAATTTAACCAAAAGGCTTTCTTTATATGAAAATTTAAAGTTGGAAAAAAAAATATTTAAAAAAGTGATATCTCTATTAAAGATATTAAATATTATCTAATATTTGCGGTTCCAGAGTACAGTTCCGTATTTTCCTAGCCACAATGAAACACAACTAAAAAGGAATGTAAAGAAAAGCTTGTATGAAAACATTAATTCTTGAGGGAGAGCATAATTTTGATTTGCCTTGAGGTTATTATAAACAAGAAAATAGGTGCTAACTACTCTTGAGAAATTTCTATTGTAAAATTTATAATCCGGATGAAGGAGGTATAAAAAATAGCACGCCCATCCGCGGATTAGATAAAAAAGTATAAAATCAAAGAAGTTTAAATCCCTTTTGCGATGTTCTATAAATCTCGGGCGATATAGTAACGGATATTTACTTTTTTGAATACGAGCCTTTAGTTCAAGATCTTCGTATGAGGCAAAGATAAAATAATGATTAAAACCTCCGACATCTTCAACAACTGACTTTTTATAGCAGACATTGGCAGTATTGCCAGTCATGTTTCCCAAAAATCCTGGTGATTTAATTGTCTGTAAAGTTTCCGGAATCGAATCCCAAAAAATGGATTTATTGAAAATGCTCAATTTCCTTTTTCCCTGGTTTACAACTGGTCTATACCATCCACCGGTGCCAGCTATTTCAGGATGATCTTGGAAATCTTTTCTAAATTCTGATAGCCAATCGGTGGGTAGGGTACAGTCATCATCAGTAAAACAAAGATATGCTCCTCTCGACAATAAAATTCCTATATTGCGAGCAAAAGCAGGGCCGCGATTTTTAGAATAATAGACATAGCGAATCCTATAATCAGGATTTTTATTGATAAAATCTTTTAGTATCTCATCACTCCTTTGGATTGATCCGTCCTCAACCACAATGATTTCGTATGAATCTCGGATGACACTTTGTGAAAGCAGAGATTTAATAGTTTCTCTAATTCGATCTTTGCCATTGTAGACAGGAATAATGACACTGAATTCAAAGACGTCTGATGGATTTGGCTCTTTTTCCAATTGATTTAGGTTAATATATTGACTCGCTACTTTAAAAAGCTTTTCAGTGTGTTCATTTATGTACTGCGGATGCAAATGTGAATCGATATCTCTTCTAAAATGTTGATTTGTAGATTGATAAGCTGCCGATTGTATATCTTCCGTTATACACTCTAAATTTTCTTTTTGAAGAAAATTTGAGTCTTTTGGTGGGATTTCCCCAAATAAAAACTCTACTATCTTTTCATAAGAAGCGTCTTCTTGTACTAATTTTATGAGCCTAAAAGCTCGCTTGAGTGTCATAAACTTACGGGTGTGGATAAAGCAACTTGATTATAACCAGTCTTATGGTAATTTAAAAGATACAAAGTTGTAGGGCATCTCTCAACGAAGAAGATACCTAGCAAATATAATTGTACTTAAGATCTGGATCATGAAAGAGTTTCTAATGAGATGAAAAAGGTTTTAAACTCAATAACACTTACCGGTAAAATAATTCTACTTTTCTTCCTGCTTTTGGTTGGGTGGGTTTACTTAAATGTGAATAATTTTTTAAAAGGCAAAAACGCTCAAAATAATTCCTTAGGCAATTTAGTTGGACCGGAAGATGTTTATGCAGATGCCCCCGACCCCGATCCTACCCCCTCTCCCTAGCCCCCATTAAAATACAAGAATTATACTTTTTAGCTGAGTTAGAAAATAAATACGGGTGTTCTATGTCGAGTGCGTACCATAAAGCAAAACAGAATGAAAAAAGTATTGAAATTGCTAAAAATCAAAGAAAATTTGATACGTATATTTATAGTATTTGTTTATAAAAATTAGCTGAAAGTTCTTTAGCGCTCGGCAGAAGTACTGATGCTGAAAAATATTTTAGAGAATATTTAGAATTGACCAACGTGTTTTCTAGCAAAAATATCTTCGTGATGGCAGAGAGGAAGAAGGCGACAGGAATATTAAAATGAGTGAGTAGTGGGTAGACTTCAGTGAAATCTAAAAAAGCTATGGATGTACTATAGCTTTTTTAGATTAGCGCAACTAGTCAAACAAGGTGATATATCGTATGATACAATTGATTATGAATCTATTTTTAAATAAAAAGAGGGTCCTTAAAACTGATAAACGCACTGTACTTCTGGTTGGAGGAAGTGGTGTTTTGGGCAAAGCATTTTTTGAAAAAAGGCCCGAAAATACTTTTGTTATTAATGTTAGTAGGAAAGGCGAACTGATCGGCAACGATGTTTTAAACCGCCATGGTGATGTTTTGCAAACATCTGAAAAATTTATAGAAAAACTGGCACAAGAGATCGCCTCAATAGATGTAGTGATTCCTCTTGCCTATGATCGACATTATTCTTCAATAGAAAAGATAAATAAAAATACCTTTCTTCAGGAAATTGAGCTCGATGTATTTTTGCCAATGCATATCAGCATACTTTGCGGCAAATATTTTTGGTCAAAGTTTGATAAAAATGAAAACATTTCTAAAAGCCGAAAGGTTATTGCTATTTCAAGCGGAGCATCGTTCGGAAAAACATCACGTCCAGAACTTGCAACCTACTCTGGCGCTAAAGCAGCCTTAAATGTTATGACTGAATACTTACATAACTACTTATTTTCAACCTATGGTGTGTCTGCGCATGTTGTTGCGCCCGGCAGCCTACACAACGAAGATATAAAGTTACGAACTGTTACTGCTCTTTGGAAGCTTGAATCACAACCCTTAAGCAATTTCTCATTGCAAAAAATTTTTTAATTATATGTTTACGTATCTTAAGACACTAAGATTGTCCATTGATAAAGAGAGAGCACTCATCAAGGAGAGTGTAAGACTAGAAGACTATATTAATTCGCAAAATATAAATATTATTACTACTCCTTTTCCTCATATCGTGGTAGATAATTTTTTTAAAAAGGAGATACACGATAAACTGCTTAATCATTTCCAGAATGTTCTAGACCGGGGATTATCCCAAGGCAGTGATCATACTCGTTTTCATACTTTCTATAATCTAAAGGGGAAATTTTCCTATGACGGTTATGTGTATACACCTCGTTTTGGAGAAGAGCATACACTTGATCTATTTTTTAGTCTTGCTTGGAATCTTTTCTTTTCAAAATTATTCAAGCAACCTAACGGATGGTGTACGTCACTAGCGTATCATTATCATCCCGCAGGCAATAAAACTGGTTGGATTCACCATGATTATGTGGATAAATGGTTTACCGAAGAGGACCGTCTACCCAACGGCATTATTTTTAACCAAATGGAGAAACGAGAGCCCGCAAGATTTCCAGAAAGAAGAATTATTACACTTATTTACTATCTCGGACTTGAAGATCTTCAGGGCGCAGGAGGTCAAACTGGATTATTTGCAGATGAACATGGTCCTCTCGTCAAACTTATTGCACCAGTAAATAACCGTTTATTTTCTTTTCAGGTATCACCAAAATCATTTCATGCCTTCCAGGCCAACTCCAAACCAAGAATGTCAATTATCCAGTGGTTTCATATTTTTCCGGAGTGGGGCATAAAAAAATATGGGAAATAGAAAAATATTATAATAACTCTTCAGCTCTAGGCGTTAGGCTTTAGGCACTAGATCCTTAATACAGAATAAAATCTACTCTAAATTTAAAATTAAAAGATCAAAAAGTCGACTTTATTCGTTTAATGGTCATAAATGAATTCGTAAATTATCATAAATTCGTGTTTTTATATGATGCAAACTCTGTGTAAAAGTAATAATTGCAAGACCCTTTCTTTTATTGTAAGGTTAAGATAGAAGTAGTATACTATGGTAATCATATATTTTTATGAAACGTTATCTTAATTCTTTTTATTTTTTCAGTAAAGTAACATCGTTTGTTTTTTACTTATCGGTAGTTGGATATATATTAGCGTAGAGAATTTAGTCAAAAGCAAAGGAGTCCAAGAGAAACAAACGAGAAAGACAGTCTTCTTGGTCTATCGTAGGCAAAAGCAGGACCAGGACCCGTATACTAAGTTGAGCCCTAATATTTTAAAGGGTAGCGGGAGACTGACAGGAAACCTTTCTTCCGAGGTACGAACTCATCTTGAAAAAATTAATACATCTAATAAAGCTTAACCATTTTGATGGAAAAAAAGACTAAAATTATTGTAATCGGTATCTTAGTTGTAGTAGTCGGAGTACTAATTTTTTTGTCAACAGCAGGAAACAGATTTTTTACCGCTAAGGCGCAGAAAAACATCAACAGTGGAGATTTTATTCAAGCAAAAAAAAATCTTTATCTGGCACTCACTTTCAGTAAAAAAAATCCGGTTACCTATGCTTACCTTGGCAGAATTGCCTTAGGAACATCTTCGAAGGACCCTGAAAACTATTACCCAGAAGCAAATTACCAAGAGGCTATAACCCACTATGAAAAAGCTTTTCTAAACGGAATTGCTAAAATAGCAAATAAACCGCTTTACAAACAAACCCTTGAAGCATCAGCTCTTTCTTATTGGCAAACTGGCGATTTTGACAAATCAGAAGAAAAATATCTTGAAGAAATAAATAATTTTCCGCAAAACTCCTTCTGGGCGCGATATTTTATCGGTGTTCATTACTTTGAGCGTAAAAATAAGCCTCAAGAAGGGTTCGAAATTCTTAAAGAAGCCCCAAATTCATTTGATAACGTGGATAGTTTTCTTTATCACATTTACTCGCTTTTGAGCAAATACGCTTTATTTTTTGAAAATGTGGATAATG
Organism: uncultured Gammaproteobacteria bacterium; assembly: GCA_964372855.1. Classification (GTDB taxonomy): domain Bacteria; phylum Patescibacteriota; class Microgenomatia; order Levybacterales; family UBA12049; genus JACOXT01. Next base: position 5,393 of record CAYJRY010000059.1, read on the forward strand.
CGGAAAATTACGCAAAACTCGCTCTTGAAAATGCTCCCAAAGAGAATAAGTCAATCGATGTACAAATTGCTCATCTTATCCTTGCGGCCGTGTATAGAGAACGGGGAGATATAAAATCGGCTGAAAAAGAGATTACTACCGCCAACGCTCTGGCTAATTCACCAAGTACCCATAACTGTTTTTTGTCCTTTGCATATTTTCGGAACAAATTATACAACAGAGCCATAGAAACAGCTAAGGTAAGAGAATCTACAGTTTCATATCCGTATTCGGTGTGTCTTGCCACACTTAGCAAAGCATACTTTGCGCTCAAAAATCAGGCCGAGGCCAAAAAATATTACCGAGAATATCTCGCGCTTACCGATGCGTTGAAAGATAAAAATATTTTTATGATTCGCGACCGCGAGCGCATCCAAAAAGAATTACAAAAACCATAATAAGCAAAGATATCGTTGATATGAAAAAGCATGCGAGTGAATTCCTTTTTTGGAGATTTGGCGTTTGCGCGGT
>CAYJRY010000060.1:0-5902 GCA_964372855.1 uncultured Gammaproteobacteria bacterium
AATACATATGGCCCAAGGATGCAAAAAGATGATGGAAGAGTAATATCTAACTTTATAAATCAAGCTATAGAAAACATACCAATTACTATTTATGGTAAAGGAACTCAAACGAGAAGCTTTTGCTTTATTGATGATATGATTTTAGGGATTAGAAGTGCCATGTTTTCTCCTCAAACTAATGGAAAAATATTTAATTTAGGAAATCCTGATGAGAAAACTATATTAGAGATTGCAGACCTAATCATACGGTTAATAAATTCATCATCGAGAATTACATATGAAGAGTTACCTACAGATGATCCAAAAACTAGAAAGCCTGATATATCCTTCGCAAAAGAGATTTTAGGATGGGAGCCACAAGTTGACATAGATGAAGGTCTAAAAAAAACAATAGCGTATTTTAGAAGTTTGTAGTTTTATATGAAAGTTGTTATTGTTACAGCTACATACAATGAAAAAGGTAATATAGAGCGACTCATCGATATTATCGAAAAAGAAGTATTTCCTAAGATAAAAAATCATGAGATGTACATTTTAGTAGCGGATGATAATTCTCCTGATGGGACAGGAGAGATAGTTAGAAAACTTATGAAAAAATGGAAAAATCTCGGTATTAACACTGGAGAAAGAAAAGGATTGGGAGCAGCGTATCTTCGAGCAATAAATTCTGCAATCAAAGATCTTAATGCGGATATAATTTTTGAAATAGATGCTGATTTATCACATGATCCAAGAGAAATTCCTAATTTTATTAGGAAAATAGAAGAAGGCTACGATATAGTTACTGGAACTCGATATAGTCAGGGTGGTTCAATGCCAAAAAATTGGCCAATTCACAGAAGAGCATTTTCGATAATAGGGAATCTTTTAGTAAGGATAATTACTGGTAAATTTTATATTTACGATTGGACAGGAGGCTTTAGGGCGATAAAAAAAAATGTATTTATTAAAGAGAAGGATAAATTGACGTCGTTTCAGGGTTACACATTTCAAGTTGCTTTCCTTTATAAAGCACTACTTGATGGATATAGAATTGGACATGTTCCAATTCATTTTAAAGATAGAACTTTAGGTCGATCAAAAATAGCACCTCTTGAATATATTGTTAATCTCTTAAGATACGTTATTTTGGAAAGAACCTACGAACTAAAAAGGTTTGTCAAATTTTTAATTGTTGGTTCAACAGGATTTATTACTCAAATTACAGCTCAGGAAGTAGTTGTGAGAAGCGGTTTAGCATATGCGATTGCAATTGCTTTTATGACAAATGCAAATATTTCAGCGGATAAAGATCTACTGGCCATTCGTGATGGAATTGGAGGGGGATTTGGAGCAGAAGCGGCAATAATCTCTAATTTTATGTTTAATAATTTTTGGACTTTTAATGATGCAAGAAAGTTAAAAGAAAAATCACCATTTATTATAAGGCTTCTTAAGTTTAATCTCACTTCTATCGCAGCTATATTTATTCAATCTTTTTCAATTTGGTTTTTCGTGAGATTATTCGGTGTTGATCTTCATATCGGTAATTTTTCTATCCCAACTAGACTTGTTGTAGTTGTTCCAACTATAATTTTATTTATTATCCCTTTAAATTATTTTATTTACAACAAAATAATTTGGAAAACTCAATACCTTAAGCATACTAGAAATGCAAAAATATAAAATCTTTATTATTCCTTTATTTCTCTTAATTTTAGCTTCCTTTCTCAGACTTTACAAGATAGAAGACTATATGATTTTTTTGGGCGATGAGGGAAGAGATGTTTTAGTTGTTTACAATATTTTGCATGGTGATTTGACTCTTCTTGGTCCTACTTCTTCTGTTGGCGGATTTTTCTTGGGACCTATTTATTATTATTTTATGGTCCCATTTTTATGGATATTTAATTATAATCCGTTGGGCCCAGCTGTAATGGTTGCCATATTCGGAATTGCGACAGTTTTTTTGATTTATAAAATTGGAAAAGAATTTTTTTCTTTTCATGTGGGATTGATTGCGGCATTAATTTATTCTATCTCTCCTTTGGTAGTTGTATACTCAAGATCTTCTTGGAATCCTAATATTATGCCTTTTTTCTCGCTTCTTACTCTTTATATTTTATATAAAGCTTTAAATAAGAATAGTAGAAAACTCTTAATTCTGACTGGAATATTACTTGGTATTACAATGCAGCTTCACTATCTGGCCTTATTTTTGGGAGTAGTTATTGCAGTTTACATCTTCCTTTCAAGGTTACACCTTATCAAAAGTGTAACCTTTACAACGGTTATTTTTAAAGATTATCTAGCGACAATTATAGGCTTTCTTATTGGCTGGTTACCCTTTTTGGCATTTGAGATACGCCATGGGTTTCCAAATATCATAAGTATATATAATTTTGTTTTTAAGTCTTCCGAGACTGGAGGAAGTATAGATTTTTTCAAAACTACGGATAATGTTTTATTTAGACTCTTTGGAAGATTGATTACAAATTTTCCACAACCGGAAACTGTTGCTATTTTTACAAGGTTTGATACTACTCTTTGGTATTATTTCACTCTTCTTTTGGGATTAGCAAGTATATTTATCCTTATTCTTAAATGGTACGAAGCTCTTAAAAAAGATTCATTGGAATTTAATAAATATAACTTGTTATTGATATGGCTGATTGTAGGCATAGGACTTTTTGGATTTTATAAAAAAGCAATTTATGATTATTACTTTGGCTTTATGTTTCCTTTACCATTTTTTGTAGTTAGCATATTTCTTGTTGCTTTATGGAAGAGCAGTTTTGGGAAAGTTCTTAGCGTAATAATACTTCTTTCCATTTTGTGGCTTAACTATTTGGGAGCTCCATATAAAATGTCTCGCAATAAGCAACTTGAGCAGGCAAAGATAATATCAAAATTTGTTCTTGATAAAACTGACAACAAGCCATTTAATTTTGCTCTTATAACTGGTGGAAATTCAGATCATGCTTATAGATACTTTTTCAGGATCTGGAAAAAAGACCCAGTTGTTATACTAAATTTTAACGAAGATCCAAAGAGAAAAACTGTTACAGATCAATTACTGGTCGTTTGCGAGGTCAGACCTTGTAAGCCGTTGGGACACTCTTTGTGGGAAGTTGCGGGTTTCGGAAGAGCAGAAATAGTTGGAGAATGGGATGTGTCAGTAGTAAAAGTCTTCAAGCTAGCGCACTATAAAGGCAGGTAAAGAATTAAGCAGCTAAGAGAAAAAGAAGTGTGATTTGCGATGATTTATTTGCTCGTTTTAATAAGTTTAGAATCATAAATCCTTTTATTTCATGCGTCTTGGGATTTTTTCTTAAGACTATCTCGTCTTTTGTTTCGCTTGTTTCATCACGGGAAGAAGGCTTACCTTGCGACAAATATAAAATGTCCGCATCTTTATCATAATACACTTTAAGAATAGTTTCGTTATTTTTCATATGATTCAATTTATATATTATCAGAGATCTATAATATAACAATGAGTTTTTATGTTAGTCTCGTCGTCTAGTCAACGGTAATATTTTCAAAACTTCTAAAAAAGTCTTAACTATAAGCTCTTGTGATATAATGCCCTGGCTATGGCACAAGAAAGAGGGTCAGAACACATAGAGCAAGAAGAAAGAAGTCTAGTGGTAAGAACTGAGCAGGTAGGCATAGAAAATATAGCCTCTGTTCCATATTTAGAAAAAGCTGGGTTTAGTCCAATGTTACCTCAACGATTAATGCGACTAAATGAGGTTCTAACACGTGTTAGTCCACAAATTGAATCTGTAGGAATTGAACTTATTCCTGGAAGGACGCCTTTGATAAACACCAGCATAGAGCATAAAGGGGGACTTCGCGCATTTCTTAAAGCTATTCCAAAAGATAAGAGGGCAAGATTTAGTATCGACAATTATGACACAGATTTAGGCGTTAATGTTACACTTGAAGACATTAAAATCTTTATGCTTACTAACTTTCCAGATACAAAGGCTACATTTTACGCAGAGGGAAATCCAAATACCCAAGAAAAATATGATAATTTTCATGAGGATTTGAAAGATGTGGATGAAGAAACACTTGACTATCTATTAGAAACTGTTCCCGCAATAGGAACCTATCAAGATGCAAAAACACTACCCTACTTTGATTTCCAAATAAGAATATCAGAACAAGAAGAACCTTTGTTTTCATTTATTTTACAAGCAGGAATTAAGCCGGATACGAGAAGAAGAGTAGTTGCTTGTAGATTATTTCAAGTACACTTTGAAGGCCATCCTTTAAAAGTAGAAAATATTATAGATGCAGTTAGCAATTTATTAGATAAGGATCCTAATTATCCTTTTTTGCGTAGGAATACCTAATAAAGAATTTGTAAATGTAATTTGCATTGACGATGTTTCTTCGCGGCGGCGCACCGATTGTGAAGTAATGATACAATATATCTATGGAGAATAAAGTTTTGTATTTTGGTTATGGGGCAAATAGCCAGAGAGAAATGATGGAGGCTATTACTGGTAATGAAAACCTTGTAGGGAGAACTGGTGTTCTTAAAGGATTTAAGCTTTGCATTCAGAAGATGAATCAAGTTCCCGACACAGTTTTTCCAACATCTCCAGTCAAAATATCTCCCAAGAAGATATTAGAAGATAATTGGGGAGAAGATTTTGAAACATATATTATTAAACCAGGAGATATAACTGATGAGGTTGCTGGGACAATCTGGGAACTTACTCCACGGGAGAGAGAGTTAGTAAGAGATTGGGAGCTAGTTGATTTTGGTTGGTACAAAGACATGAATGGAAAAGCAATAGCTCAGGATGGTCAAGAAGTACTTGTGCAAACAGAAGGAATTAGAGAAGGGCAACAAATTGATAGAGAAGTTGATGGTAGAGATTATGAACCATTTTTAAATAAGATTGAAGACTTTCAAAGAGTTGCTGAGAAAGCAAGAAGGGCATATATTGAGAGACAAAGAACTAAAGAGGGAGTTTCAGTATCTACTAAAGAAGGGTAGCATCAGAGTTGCGAATAGTCTACTTGCTCATTAGTTTAAACTATTGAACTACAAGAAATCTCATATTGCATATTAACAAACTACATTTTAGTTCTATAGTACAGAATATCGAACTTCCGGTTTCTAAGTGAGAATTTGTTAAATGATTGAATCATTTAACTTTTTGAATGACAAATGTTTAAAGTAATGACAAAAAATAAGGAAAACCCCTGCTAAATATTGCAGGGGTTTTTACTCTTTTATCCTTCGAAGGATAGTCCTTGTCCTTAGGACTTGCCAATTTTGTACATTCCTGTCCCGCAGACTGGACATTTTCCTTTCATTGCCGGCTTGCCATTTTTCATTGTGACTGCCTGAGCATTTGGATCATCTCTTTTTGCTCTGCATTTTACGCAATACCTTGACGCCTTGATTTTATATTCACCTCCCCTCATCAGTACGATACCATTGGTAACACTATAATTTGTTTTTTAAGTAGGAAAAAAAGTATAATCTGAAAAACTATAATAGATAATGTTAGCATGAAAGTTTTGGCAATATCTTGCTTAACAATTTCATAAGTTGAAATCGCATTTACTGTTACAGTTTTTGAAGCAGATGGAAGATGTATAGAAGGTGGAACGTTTTCCAATGAATAAATAAAATTTGCTCTTCTTATGTCAGCTAACTTTTTCTGCTCTAATGTTTTATGTTTAGCCATACAATAGCAAAAGACTACACTATTGACTAGGCTTATGTCAATAGGCTAATATAATGGCAGGATTATGCCAGAAAGTTTCCTCTTTTTATTTTTTGCAGTAAATTTTGTTTGGCTGATAGCGCTTTCTGTTTTTACCTATAGAGCAATTTCGCATTATAATAAACTCTCAAAAGGTCTCACGAATAAAAACCTTCAGTCACTTCTTG
>CAYJRY010000061.1:0-5791 GCA_964372855.1 uncultured Gammaproteobacteria bacterium
TTTTAGAATCAGCAAATATTACACAACTTGGTAATACTCTCTATGGAATGTTGTTTTATATTCCTGGTTTTTCTATGTTTCGTAATTTTTACGGTTGGTTTATCTACGTGCAAGGTTTTTTTTATACACTACTTTTAGGATATGCATTTTTCTTAATCTTTTCAAAGTTAAAAAAAAGAATTGTGTATATTTCTTCAATTGTAATCGCGGTAATATTTGTTTTTAATAGCTGGTATTTCATAAGTGGACATATTCTTAGGGAGCCACATAGAGGGACAAACAATGTGAGTACGATTATACAAATGGATCCTAAATATGAAGAGTTATTATCTTTTTTGCGTGGTTTACCTGATGATGGCAGAATTTTTGACTTTCCTCTTACAGAATTTGGTTATCAAGTAGTTCCTGGTATAAATAGGGGTGCATATATTGGTCCTTCTCCTATATCTTATCTTAATTACCGGAGAGATTTCTCGGGGACTCCAATCATTGAACCATTTTCAGCTACATTTCTTAAGCTCATTAAAGAAAACAAAATAGAAGGCATTAAAAGACTATTTGGATTGTTACAAGTAAAGTATATATTGTACAATTCAGACCCTAGAGCTTATAAAGAGTATTTTCCGCAAGTTCCCAATACCGTACTTCTTAAAGTGTTACCAGATTCAGTTTCTCTCTCAGATTTTGTTAATAAGATAAGAGGAGAAGAAATTGTAAATATTGGAACCTATCAAATCTATTATGCTGATAAAAATTATTACTTACCTCATTTTTATGTTCCATCTTCTATTTTTCCATATGATGGGAAAAAAGCTGATTACATAGGTCAAAATACGTTGTTTTTTGTTGATACCAAGCATACTGATCCAAGAATAGGATATATTGATTCACAACTGTGCACAAAAATGTTATCTTTATGTAAAGAAGGAGAGATAATACATCAAAGCAATATCCCAACAATTATTTATCAGAAAATCAATCCAACAAAATATAAAGTTAAAGTTTCCAATGCTAAAGGCCCTTTTTTCCTTATATTCTCAGACAAATTTCATACGAGTTGGAAAGCGTACATAACTAAATCTGAAACAAAAAAGCCAAAAATATTGGAGAGTTATTTTGGGGGAGCGATAGAGGAGGCATATCACAAAAATATTTTTTTCAATAACAATACATTTGAAACGCTTAAGTTGAAAAGTATATCAGAAAAGCAACATTTTAGTATAAATGGCTATGCAAATGCTTGGTATATTACACCTTTTGATTCAAAAGGGGCAAAAAATTATGAAATAATTGTTGAAATGACACAGCAGAGAATAGTTTATTACGGTTTAGGTGTTTCAATTCTTAGTGTTATGATTTTTATTTTGAATGGACTAATGATTGCAAGGGGAAACAAATCCTAGCAGTTATAGTTTCTTCAGTGTACAATAATCACTCAATTATGACTCGCAAACTTCAGCAACAAAATTTAAAATCAGGAGTAATGAAATTTTTAATCTTTGCACCAATAATTATTTTGTTTATTCTTTGGGATACCCTTCTTTTTCAAGAAAAGTCAGATTGGCGATATTTTGGGATTATAATCTTTTATATATTCCTTATTATTCGCTTTAAATTTACTGCAAATACAACATTTTTTATTTGTTTGGTTCTATTTTTATTTATGTATGTTCATTATATCACATCTTCCCCTGAGAAATTTAACTCTCAATTACCTCCTGCTCCTTTCGGAGAAAAGGTCGCTGAATGGCTTTATCTTTTTTTAGTAATTGGTATGATACAGAGATGGAGAGAATAAAATTTAAAATTGTATCCTTCTTAAGAGCAAACAAAATAACTATTCTAGCTCTTTTTATTGCCTTTATAGTTGCTGAAACTATATCAAAAAGATTAAGCTCAGACCTTGTAATTTTTAGTGCTTTACTGTGTTATGGAATTTTTATAAAAATGTTTCAGATTAGGAGTACATTTACTTTTTTGTTGTGCCTCTGCCTCTTAGTTTTAATGTATAATTTGTACGTTTTTTCAGGAATATCAATTTCAACAGAAAAAGCAGCAGTTTGGCTTATTTTATTTTTTGGAATAGGAGTTATTCAACAATGGAGAGAGTAAAAATGTTACAACACAAGATACCTGTATTGTTAGTTGCAATTATCCTTTTTATAATTCCCTTTTTTTGGTTTAAACCTGGAGAGATGGATTTGGGAGGTGACTCTAGTAGACTATATTTTTATGACCCTGTATCGTATTTTTATACTAGCACACTGTATACCATATCATCTTCAAGCGTTGGGGGTCCAACTCTTAATTATGCTAATATTCCGTTTATTTTATTAATTATTATCCTAAAGTATATTTTAACTTCGCCAACAATTCTTATTGCAGGATTTTACGGCATTAGCTTAAGTTTGGGATTTATTTTTTGCTATCTAATAATAAATGAATTAACAGAATCAAGAAATAATTTTTATGCTGCAGTTATAGGTGGTTTACTATACGCATTCTTTCCTGCACTTATTGATACATGGAGGCATACACTTTTAACTTTTAATCAAGTTTTTCTCAATCCTCTTATATTTTATCTATTACTTATGTATTTCAAAACATCTAAGATTATTATATTGTTTGTTGTTGTTATAATTACTTTTGTTTTCTCTACAAATTTCAGCTTTTTTGGGGCTCCGGGCTTATTTGCATTTTACCCATTTAGCATATTATTTCTTGTTCTATATACAAAGAGAATTCTTAAAAAACCGATAATTATAAATCATATCTTATTAAGTTTGTTTCTTTTCTTAGGAATACAGGCATTTCAATTAATACCCTTAATACATAGCGTATTCTCATCTGGAAATAACGCCAATGCAACTATATTTTCTGATGAAGGAAAATATGATCGTGGATTAAGCTATTTTTCGTCCATAGCTCCTAGTATTAAAGCTAGTATTAATTTATTGACTTTGCCGCAAACTAGTACTTTAGAATATTTTTCAAATATCTTTGTTGTTTTTCCTTTTATAATCATTATTGCCCTTTTTTTTAATAAATGGAAATCATTTATTTCGTCTAATAGACAAAGGACAATTATACTTACAGCATTTTTCTTTCTTATAGTCTTATTTTTTGCTACAGCAAATATTACAGATACATGGTTATCTATATATAAGTGGCTTTTCAATATTCCCGGATTTTCAATGTTTAGGAATTTTTTTGGCCAGTGGGTATACGCACACATGTTTTTCTATTCTATTCTTTTTGGTCAGGCACTTTTTATAGTGCTACATACGTTGTATCACTCTAAAATTCGACTGAAAAAGTTACTATCATTTTTACTCATAAGTGCGCTTATTCTTATTCTGGTTATTAATGCTGTACCACTTATAAAGGGAGATATTGTTAGACAGCCTATTTGGCAATCAAATAAAGTATATTGGGTTATGAAGATGGATCCAGACTATGAACAAGCCCTTTTCTTTATACGTTCTCTTCCTGTTGAAGGACGAGTTTTGACTTTACCCATTACAGACTATGGTTATCAAATTATTGCTGGTAAAAATGGTGGAGCTTATTTGGGACCTTCAACAATTTCTTATCTTGGAGGCAAAAAGGATTTTTCCGGGTTAAATGAGTTGCTTGGATATGAAGATGTAATACCTAATTTAATAAAAAGCAGAGATCCAGAAACATTTAAAAAAATATTAGGAATAATGAATATAAAATATGTATTTTACAATGCAGATCCTATCGTGTACGATCGGTTCCCCAGTTTTCCTTATAGGCATGTTAATTGGTTGCCAAAAGACCAGCAAGATTATAAAGAATTTGTTGATAGTCTTAACCTTCGTGAGATAAAAAATATTAATAACAAATTTTTTGTTTACGAAATATCAAACGATTATTTTTTGCCGCAAATAAGTGTTGCAAAAAGATCTGTCACCTTCAATCGGTCGATTGCAGAGATTGAGTCGCCACTTTCTCTAAGTACAAAGGATAACAGAGTTGCCATAAATACTACTGAAGGAAATCAAAGAAATAATGCGTCTGTATCAACTATTAAGTTTGATGAGATTCTTACAGATCTTCGGGTATCCAGTCCGTTTTGGAATGTAATTAGAAGTACAGATATATCTGACTATGGTTTTCCATATGTCTCATGGGGAATGAATTCGTGGATTTATCCTATTATACTGCTGCGCGAAAACCAAGAATTAGCAAGCTACAAAAAATGGAACCAATTACAAATTGACAGAAGAATATTTTTTGCTGAAAAACGCATAGCGGAGCTGAAGAGGTGGGGTAGAGAAACTTTGATACTTGGAACAGTAAATAGTATCAAAGAGTTTGATAACTCATGGATAGAACCAAACATATTGAGTGCAATGTTTTTTAAAAAATATAACTACTGGGAGGTAAGTTTGCTACGTTATAGTAGAGCCATGAATGAGCTTATCGATAAAATCGAGAAAGAGAGTATTTACAACAATTCAACTGCTTCAAATAAGGATAGGATACGAAAGGCAATCGAATCGGACGCTGAGATAATTTACAGAGCAATTCAAGATAATGATAGAATGACAAATGCTCAAAAAAACTATATTGCTAATTTAACCACAGATATGTTGGATTCTCTCACAGATAGAATTCAGTTTACTGTTCCATCATTCGAAAAAATAACCTATAACTTAGGGAAATTAGAGGTGGGAAGATATACAGCTAATATTGATAGAAAATTTATGCTTGATAACGATCAATCAAAAGTAAAAGTTAGTTTTAATGACGATGTATTTTCTATCAATAATTTAGATCAAGACGCTAATTGGTTTAAGCTTCAAAATATCCAAATAAAAGAAAATAAGAAAAATAGTCTCTCTCTTTTGCTACCGGAACCACTGAATCTTTTTTTAAATACTACATGGGATTCAGTTGAAAAAGGCAATTTTGGAACAAACTCTGTTAGTTTAACAATATCAAATATTGCTTGGGAAAAAAATGGACTACTTAGAGAAATAGAGAATTGGCACGAAAAGTCGTCTTATTTACTTTCATTCGATTATACTACTTATGGCAATTTTTTTAAGTTGTCTCTTTTTGATAAAACTGAAGGAGAAAATGGGAAAACAACTAATCTTGTAAGGAGTATCTTAAGATCAGATAAATGGAAAAAATATACCGCTCTTATTGCCTCAAGTGATGACGCGACAAAGGCATATATACAAATGCAAAAGATAACAAACAATGATTTGCTTAATTCTCTCGATGAAGGTACAAACAAAATTACAAGAATTGATATTAAAAATCTATCAATAGTTAAAATTCCAGATCCCAAAATAATTTTGAGGAAAGTAAACAATGATTATACAATTCAACCCTCAATTACCTTTACAAGAATAAACCCTACAAAATATGAAGTAAAAGTTAAAAATGCAATTTCTCCTTATACATTGGTTTTAATTAATCAATTTGATAAAAAATGGATATTGGTTAATCCAGAGCAAGACACACCAAGTATCAAAGCTTTTTTCTCAAGATTATTAGGAAATATAATAAAAACAGGGGTAAGTTTTTTGGGCATAGATAACTATAATAAGAATGCTGTTCTTGCTTATTATGCTGGTGATATACAGGAAGTTGTAGGAAAAGATATATTTATTAACAAAAAAACATTTGAGACGTGGGGAAAAGATGAAGTTGGGCAATATAAACATTTTCCGGTAAACGGATATGCGAATGCTTGGTATATAGAGCCTTCTGATATGAGGAATAGAACTGACTATAGACTTATTATCGAGAT
>CAYJRY010000062.1:0-5643 GCA_964372855.1 uncultured Gammaproteobacteria bacterium
AGAAAGTAAAGGAATTAATCAGGGAGGGTAATGTCAGAAGAATTATCATCAAAGACAAAAAAGGCAAGACTATAGTTGAGTTTCCTCTTACCATTGGAGTGGTTGGAGCAGTTCTCGCTCCGATCTTAGCAGCAATTGGTGCTATTGCCGCCTTACTCACAGAGTGTTCTATAACTGTTCAAAGAGAGGTTAATAAGAAGTAAGCTTCGTTATCTCCTATTTTGTAATCTAAATCACTGAAATTAATCCGATAGTGTTGTATTAAAAACTCGTAAACGAGGTGATTGTATATGGCAAAATATGGAAAAGGAGCACAGCAAAAAGTCAAAAAAGTAATGCATGAATACAAAAGAGGCAAGCTAAGATCTGGAAGAAGCGGAAAGCAAGTGACAAGTAGAAAACAGGCCGTGGCTATTGGTCTTTCTCAGGCAAGACGCGAAGGGACAAGAGTTCCCAAGAAGCCGCATTAACTGAGTTAAATACATCAGTTTATAAAAATTAAAAGTTCCTTTTCAAAAACACATTACCCAAATCTAAGCTTTATAGGATATTATGGCCTGTATGGAGTATTGTAGGAGGGTGTTCCATAAGAAGGTGTGTTATAGGGAGTTGTATAAATAGGTGGGGTTGGGTAAGTATATGAAGCTGAATTGGATAGGATACTTATAGGTAATCTCTTAGAATCGTTACGTTTCCCATCACTTACTCTAAAAGTAACTATGAAAGTTCCTGTCTGACCAGCGATGGGAGTCCATTCGAATCTTCCTGAAGTTGTATTAAATGCCGCGCCATCTGGAAGATTGGAGGCAGAATATGTAAGAGCGTCTCCATCTTCATCGGATCCAGCTATATAAAATACCAACTTTTTTCCCAACTGCAAGTTGGAAGGCGGCCAATTAAGACCAGAAGCATTTGTGACAATACTAACATCAGCACCAAGAATTCGACCTGAATTGTCCAGATCAAGCTTTTGCTTATATTTGCTATCTCCCTTAATTGAACCAAATACAGAGACAACTAATCTGACGTCATTGATATTTACCACACCATCATTATTAACATCAGGATCAAGAATCTTAAGCTTGGGTGCTTTATTTGCTATAGGAGTTATAGGAGAGGTTATGGGATGATCTTTCGTAATTGCTTCCGCATCCACTTTTCCTAATTGGGAGATTGTGAGCAGCAAAGAAGCCGCCAATATAGGCAAAATTAAGTACTTCAAATTCATAAGGAGCGATATTATCACACATTCGCTCTTTTGTCAAGCGCTATAGGGTATTTTTGCTCGATCTACTGTAGGTTACTGCAGGCGATTTTGATTGCTTCAGAATAGGTTGGATAGGCATGGATCATTCGCGCTAGAACTTCCGCTTTTACCCTTAGGTTAATTGCCAATGTAAGCTCATGTATTATCTCGCCAGCTCTTGGCGCAACAATTGATGCTCCGATTAAAACTCCCTTTTTATCAGTAATTACTTTTACAAATCCATCAAACTCATCAGATGTATTGGCTCTTCCCAAAATCGATATTGCAGCAAGCCCTTTCTTGGTTTTTATTCCTTTTTTAATCGCATCTACCTCTGTTAATCCAACAGCTGCTACTTCAGGAGCAATAAAAACGCATCTTGGAACTGCCCTGTAATCAACTGCAATTTTATTGCGAGAAAAAGCATTATGAGAAGCAATATAGCTTTGATATTCACCAGAATGAGTAAAAAGATAAGGACCGACAACATCGCCCGCGGCATATATGTGAGGTTGAGTTGTCTGTAAATATCTATTTACTAAAATTCCCGTATGATTTGTCCTAACTTTTGCTTTATCAAGACCAATATCAAGAATGGGTGTTTTTCCTGTTGCGATAAGAATTTCATCTACCTCAACTGTCTCGTGTTTGCCTCCATAAACAATTGATACGGATTTTTTACCTGCCCGTCCGGCAGGCGGGTTGTTCTTTTTCTCAACCGCATCTACAGTAACGCCGTTTAGAACCGAAATGCCTTTATTTTCAAAAAGGGCCGTAACAAGATCAATTACTTCTCTATCCTCGTTTGACAAAATAGTTGATCGGGCTGCAATTATAACTTTAGTTCCAAATGTTGAGAAAATTTGTGCAAATTCGCATGCTACTGCGCCTCCTCCTACGATAAAAATCGACTGAGGAGGATCCTTAAGATCAACAGCTTCTTTAAAAGTGATATAGCCTGTTTTGTCAAGGCCTGAAATATTAGGAATAAAGACAGAAGATCCGGTTGCTACGATAAATTTGTGAGCGGAAAATGTTATGCCAAAAGCTTCAATCTCAAAAGGTGAAATAAAAGTAGCCTTATGGGGTATCAGATGGATTCCCGCTTTTTCAAATGCTTGTTTTCCAGATGCTGCACCAGTTCTACCGACAACAAGATTTTTTCTTCTGTGAATTGCTTCGTAATCGTAGGATGCATTTTTTACACTTATTCCAAATGTGTGACTATTTTTAATAGTTTCTAATATTTCAGAGACTTGTAAAAGCGCTTTGGTCGGAACACAAGCAAAATTTGGACATTCTCCTCCGATTTTGCCTTTTTCAAAAATCGCAACTTTTTTACCAAGAGAGGCTGCATAGTGTGCGCCAACACTTCCACCAGCGCCACTTCCTATGACAATAAGATCATAATCATGTTTTCTGAATTTAAACATTTTATCCAAAATTTATTGTCCCGTTTGCAATAAGTATTAAAAGCCATCCAAGCCCAACTAACATAAGTCCGATCATAAGTCTCATGTATCCTTTGTTTGCTTGTTTCCAGTTATGAATAACAGATATTTTTGTTCCCAAAGCAACAAGAACCAAAATAACTAAAAGCGGTAATACAAAAATTATGTTATAAAGGATAAGAAGAAGAAAAGCAGCAAAATTGAAATTTAGAGACAGTACTGTAATAATTGCCAAATAAGGAGCACCTGTACAGGGAAGTTCTACTCCTGCGATAAATGCTCCTAAAAACATAACTCCCGGAACTGTAAGGTTTTTGGAAAATTTATGAATTTTATTTGAAAAATATGATGGGATTTGCAAGGATACACCTTTTCCATACCAAAAGTAATCTTTTATTTCCAAAATGCCCGCAAAAATAACAAGCCCGCCGACAATTAAAGATAAATATTCAGCGACAACAAGAGGAATTTTTGATAGAAAATATATTAAACCTAATCCTGCGAGTAAATATGTGAGAAAAATAGCAAACACATATAATCCACCCAACGTCAAAAGCTTTCTGACAGATCCTTTGCCCCCCATTACAACTGATACCATAAGAATCAAAACTCCTATCGCGCAAGGATTTATAGAATCAATTGCTGCTGATACGACAACTAGTGATAATGTTGGCAATTCAATTCCCATATCTTACCGCGTCTGACGCGGTTTTATCTTTCCTAAAGTTTCTGCGACTTTATAGCTTTTGCAGAGTTTGTCAGTTTTGTTTTTAAATTCACCAAATTCAATGATAATGCAATCTCCCGGAGGCACATTTGTTTGGGGAGAGATAATATAGTTTGCAGGATCATCAATTTTTTGCTGATAATACATTTCGTTTTGGATTTTATATACAAAAACCTGAAGCTGACTGACTGCTCCATTTGGACACATATAGTCAGATCTCAATCTGAGGAGTCCTTCATTTGTTGGGACAGATAATGATTTGGAATTTATATATCCGCCTATAACTTCAAAAAATTTTCCAAGACTTGGATCTTTTTCTTCCATAACAACTCCTTCCAAATGAATTCTTTTGTCATTATGCTCATGAAGGATTGGAGTGCCGATTTTATTTGAAAGTCCATCTGGGTTTTTAAGGTCAATTTCCGAACCGCAATTCCAAATCTGAAAATCAGCATGGTAGTGCACTGGACCTTTGCTTAAAGACACAAAGTTTTTGTAGACAGTTGAGACAGTTAAATATAATGTGACAGATATAACAACAAAAGAAATAGAGATGAATAGTGTTTTTTTAACAAAATTAGACGGCTTCTTAATAGATAATGAAATAATTACGAGTATTAATAATATTACTCCGCCATAAATTGCAATATCCATATCTATATCTACTATATGTAATTTTTATGTTAACAACAAGTGGCTTTTGAAAAATTTAAATACAAACCACATTATAATGCTTGCGATAATAATATACGCCCAATCAAAAAACCCAATACTTTCAATTTCAAAAAGTTTATTAAATAAGGGAATATAAATAATTGCAAGTTGAATCGCAATTGTTAGAGCAATAGATATGAGAAGATATGGATTTGAGAAAAATGATGTCTTATAAGTTGAGCGTATAAGAAATAATTTAACTACCTCAAAAATTACTATTGATGAAAATGCTGCCCCTTGTGCTTTTAACAAACCATTGTTAAGGTTTAGGGTAAATATTCCCAAAACCGCAATTGCCATAAGGATTCCAAATATAAACATCTCAGCCCATATGCGAGTAGTTACAATTTGTCCTTGGAAGATGCTTGGAGGATGTCGCATGATTTGACGTTCTGGCTTATCAAGTCCCAATGCAACAGCTGGCAAACCGTCTGTTACCACATTTATCCAAAGAAGCATGATAGCAGTAAGGGGTAATTTTTGAAAAATAATTAATGCGATGAATACTATTAATACTTCTCCAATATTGCAGGCCAGCAGATAACTTACAAATTTTCTGATATTATGGAAAATTCCGCGGCCTTCCTCAACTGAGGCAACAATTGTTGAAAAATTATCATCCAATAAAACCATGTCTGATGCTTCTTTTGCAACATCTGTCCCAGTAATACCCATTGAAATTCCAATATCAGCTTTTTTTAGAGCCGGTGCATCATTCACGCCATCGCCTGTCATTGCAACAATATGACCATTTTTCTTAAGCGCCTCAACAATTTTCATCTTTGAATCAGGATTTATTCGCGCATATATATTTATATTTTCACACCTCTTTAGAATCTCATCTCTACTTAATTTATCAAGCTGTTCTCCAGTAATTGATTCGCCTTTTATACCAATTTGTTGGGCAATTGATTTTGCTGTTTCTATATGGTCGCCTGTTATCATAACCGTTGTAATTCCAGACTGTTTTAGTTTTTCAATAAGTACTGGAATTTCTTCTCTTGGAGGGTCAATCATGCCCATAATTCCAACATATCTTAAATTTTCCTCCATTAACTTTTCGTTATCTTTAATTTTCAGATATTCATTTTTTGTGATCGCTTTATACGCAAACCCAAGATTTCTAAGCGCGTTTTTGGACATATTTTCATTGACTTTACTAATCTCTTTTTTATCAAGTTCTGAAATATTACAGTGTTTTAAAACAATTTCAGGCGCGCCTTTTGTAAACACAAAGTAACTGCTGTTATTTTCAACAACTACAGACATCATTTTACGTTGACTATTGAATGGAATTTCATGAATTCTTTTAAACTGGGTTTTTATATTTGCTTTTTTAGCAGCAACAATTAGAGCGACCTCAGTTGGATCGCCAATTGCTTTTTTATCTTGGCTGAGGCTTGAGTTGTTGCAGAAAAGCCCAATTGATAGGAGCATTTCAAGTTCTTGTGGATCAACTTCTTTTCCATTATGACTAAATGAACCGTTAGTTTCGTATCCCACAC
>CAYJRY010000063.1:0-5578 GCA_964372855.1 uncultured Gammaproteobacteria bacterium
GTGGAAATCAGCAGCGAAAAATTAAGTTCCAATCAAACATTATTAGTTACAGGATTTCCAGGTATTTCTCATACTTTTCGTTGTATATATATTGCCGATATTCATGATTTAATTCAAGGTCTAAAATCATGGGATACTTTTTTACTTCGTTACGGTGTAGATACAAAATCTTCTATCTCCGATATTAGAGGGGGGTTTAGCGGCGGAGGAGTCTTCAATACTAAAGGACAATTGGTTGGGATGTTATTTCGTAGATCAGAGAAAGATCAAACAGCTCTGGCTGTCAAAGGATCAGCTATTCAATCATTTCTAGAAACCATACCTCCTCAAGCTATACCGCTATAATGGATTCAAGCTAAGATAAGGATTTTTCTCAAAATGTTTTCTTTGTGATTTTAAAGAGTTATTTCTTGATGAAAATTACAGCTGGCAAAGCTGCAGTTGAAAAACCACTTTCTTGAGGTTCCGTAATAACCTGGAGCGGCTGGCCTGAAGAATATCTTCCGATAAATAAATTACCTCCACTTTTTGGTATCATATCTAATGTTCCTATGAAAATACTACCTAACAATTCCTGGCTAGTTTCTTCTTGGATAGCTTTAACGAGTTGAGCATAGAAAGTTGCTGGAAGCATGACTCCCCTAGCATGAGGATAATCTTCTTGCAATTCTTCCGAATACTTCTTAATGCGTTCCCATTGATTATCTGGGGATTCATATCGAGGGTGCATAAGCATATGCTCTGGGTTTATTCCGACTCTTACATCATCTGGAGGCAAATAATTTCTTAATGTATCAAATTTACTTGCAATTATTGATTCTGAAGGCAGGAAATAATCTTCATCACTTTCAACAACTTGTACATACGAAAGTTTTTTTACAGGCCGAAAAATTATTCCTTTCTTTTTTAAAGCTTCTTCTTCTTGAGGCGTTGGATCTCTGGCAAGACCCAAAAGCTTGTAAGTTTCTTTCGCAAAAAAAGGTATCTCAAATCGTGGTAAAAGACCTATCCTCTCCAATCCGCCAACAATAACCCTTGTAACGTTTTTGCCTATTTCATATCTTTTAGCCCCGCTTGATTCCGCTGACATATCAATCTGAAATTATCACTATAACTTCTTTTTGTCAAGATATTTACTTTTTTGAAAAATAGTGCCACAATATTGAGATGAATGAGGCGTTTAGGAAATTTGCACATGCTGTCTCAGGAGTTGTTGGTTCCTCAAAAGCATTCATTGTAGCTATAGTAGTAATACTCACGTGGTTTATAACTGGTCCTATTTTCAATTTCTCAAACACATGGCAATTATTCATAAATACATTTACAACAATAGTTACTTTCCTTATGGTTTTTATCATCCAAAACACTCAAAACCGCGAAACTAAAGCAACACAATTAAAACTAGATGAGCTTATAAAAGCTATTAAAGGTGCACGAAACCAACTAATAGATTTGGAAGATCTTTCAGATGAAGAGTTAGAAAGACTAGAAAAAGAATTTATAAGAATTAGGCAAAAATTTAAAAAACCTTCAGATCAAAATAAATGATAGTATCCCCAAACTTGCGCCAAGAAGTGATCCACCTATAACATCCGATATCCAATGCTCTCCAAGATAAACTCTGCTAATAATCATAGCAATGTCATACGTGATTAAAACTACAAGAATGAATACTTTTTGAATTCGAGATATTTTATTTGATTTAAGACAAAGCAGTGCCAAAAAAATACTAATAAACATTGCTCGCCCGGCATGTCCTGAGGGATAGGAATTTTCAAGTCTCACATGAAACTGAGGAAAATCAATAATTTTTTCAGTTCTTAACATGAACTCAGGCGGAGGCAAATGACTGACAAAAACCTTTCCATAAATTTCAATTAAATGAAATACTCCAAATAGGAAAAATGCAAAAATTCCTTTTATTTTTCTTAATGCAATAAGAAGAAATAGCAATAATCCAACCATCATTTCAAAAGAGCCAATATCGCTTAAAAAAGAAAATATTCCATCAAACCGACGGCCTAAATTGTCCTGAAGTTTTACTGTAGTATCAAAATCAAATTGAGTAAAGAAATCTTTGTGAACAAGATAGGAAAAGAAAATGAAAAATAGAAAAATAAATGAGGGAAATAGAAATAGAGTAAATCTTTTCATTAGTATCATCCTGAATTTAATTCAGGATCTAAATTTTACAAAACAGAGATGCTGAAACAAGATCAGCATGACAATGATTGCTATACTTTTAATGTTTTTAGGAATACGCGGAATGCTCCATTTATATCTGGATGCTCCAATGCTATCTCAACTACTGTTTTCATATACTCGAGTTTATTTCCTGTATCGTAATACTTGCCATTTTTTATTTCTGTTGCAATAATTTTTTTGCCATCTTGAAGCATAAGTTTTAGTGCGTCATTGTAATAAAGTTCATCGCCTTCTTTAAGAGCAGCTTGTGCACGGCTTAGATACTCAAAAATATCCGGAGTAAGAAGAGTACTTGAGACATTTGCCAAATCAGATGGGGCTTGTTCTTTTCCCGGCTTTTCTATAATTTCTTTTACATCTATAACACCCTCTCTAATTTCTGATCCTCCCGAAAACCCGTATCTATCATAATCATCATCTTTGGTTGCGCGAATAGATGATAAAATCGAAACACCAAACTCCGAATATAAATTAATCATTTGCTGGAAGCGACTAATAGGCCTAGCGATAATAAAATCATCACTAAAAGTGTAAATAAATGGTTCGTCCCCTATTAAGTGTCGAACATTAAGAAGAGGTGTTCCATTTCCATAAGGTCCCTTTTGTCTGACATAAACAAAATTTGCCATTGCGGAAATTTTTTTAACTTCCTCAAGAAGTGGTCGTTTTTTCT
Organism: uncultured Gammaproteobacteria bacterium; assembly: GCA_964372855.1. Taxonomy (GTDB): domain Bacteria; phylum Patescibacteriota; class Microgenomatia; order Levybacterales; family UBA12049; genus JACOXT01. The sequence goes on from CAYJRY010000063.1 coordinate 2,879, forward strand.
CCCCTCCCATTTCAAGATTTCTTATAAGGTCCAAATTGGCAGCATCGAAATGATCCTCTATAGTTCTTTTGTGATAACCAGTTACCAAAATTATGTCAGTGATTCCAGTATCAACTAATTCCTCAACAACATACTGAATTACAGGCTTGTCAACAACAGGAAGCATTTCCTTAGGCATCGCTTTTGTTTGAGGCAAAAATCTAGTTCCAAACCCGGCAGCAGGAATAACAGCTTTCCTTATTTTATTCATAATTTCAAGCTCTCATACTTCATACTTCCCTTAATTCTACCTTTTATCATCTTTACATGTCAATGGATATTTGATAAAATGAGATCTCAAATGTCAAATCTAAAATCTACATCCTTAAATCTCAAATCTTTAAAAGATTTAAGTTTTGAGTTGTAGTTTTAAGATTTGCCGTTTGAGTTTTGAGATTTTATTATGGCTACTCCAATAACTTTTTTAAAAGAAACAAGAGATGAACTAAAAAAAGTTGTGTGGCCTAAAAAACAAGAAGTTGTCAGGCTAACAATTGTTGTAATAACAATAAGTATAATAGTAGGCTCATTATTGGGAGGTTTGGATTTTGTATTTACGAAGTTACTGGAGATAGTAATTAAATAAATTTAAAATGAAAAGTGAAAAAATAAAAATGACAAATAAAAATTTCAAAATTAAGAACTTTTTTAATTTTACATTGTAGTTTTACATTTTTATATTTTAATTTTAAATTTACTTGAGATGGTTACTCAAACAACACAAGTTACAGAAAAGACAACGGAACAAGCTAAGTCTAAATCAGAATTAGGCAAGTGGTATATTGTCCATACTTATTCAGGACACGAGAATAAGGTAAAAAAATCACTTAGTCAAAGGATACAAACACTTGGGTTTGAGGACAGAATTTTTGACATAATTGTCCCAACAAGAAACACTATAAAAGTTTCGCAAGGAAAAAAAGAAACTGTAAAAGAAAAAATTTTCCCAGGATACGTTCTGGTCAGAATGATTTTGGATGATGAATCATGGCTTTTGGTAAGAACTACTCAAGGAGTAACAGCATTTATTGGCGCTGGCAACAAACCAACTCCAATTTCTGATAAAGAAGTTGAGGCTATCAAAAAATTCATGAAATTAGAAGAGCCTCTATTTAAAGCCACTTTCTCCAAAGGAGAAGCAGTAAAAATAGTCGATGGACCATTTGCTGACTTTTTGGGTACAGTTGATAATATCGATGAGACTAAAGGCAAATTAACAGTTTTGGTTTCGATCTTTGGCCGTGAAACACCAGTTGAATTAGATTTTTTACAAGTGGCGAAGCTGTAAGTTAAAAGTTCAAAGTGCAAAGTTAAAAATTAAGGTATTATATTTATAAAAAGATTCCTTATAACTTTTAATTTTTCATTTTTAATTTTTAATTTGACTGACTGAAAGGAAGGAACATGGCAGCTAAAAAAATAAAAACAATAATAAAATTAAACATTAAAGCGGGTGAGGCAACTCCTGCTCCTCCCGTTGGGCCTGCTCTTGGACAACATGGTCTTCCTATAATGGAATTTGTCAGAGCTTTTAATGATAAAACAGCCAAACAAAAAGGAACTATTATTCCTGTAGTTTTGACTGTGTACGTCGATAGAACATTTTCTTTTATTACCAAAAAGCCTCCAGTTGCTGAAATGATTAAAAAAGCTCTAAATAAGGAAAAGGGGTCTCAAAAGCCAGGTAAAGATATGGCAGGAGCGCTTACTAAAACTCAAGCGCAAGATATTGCAAAAGCAAAAATGGAGGATCTGAATACGAATGATCTTGAGGCAGCAACTCGAATAGTAATGGGCACAGCAAGGAGTATGGGAGTGGAGGTAAAATAAGCGATCCGAATAATCCAAACACTCATCCGAATGATACGAATCATTAGGATCATTCGGATCTATTCGTAGATTAGGATCGGTATAATATGGGAAAAATAAGAATAAAGACCTTGGGGGCGGACGAGCGAAGCGATGGAGCCCGCTTGCGAGCGAAGCGAGACAAGGGAGGAAAAACTTTATGGGCAAGATAAGGGTGCGAACATTAGGCACAGGAGAGGAATCAATTCAAAAAGAGAAAGCCAAAGAAAAACGTGAGCAAAAAAAGTTAGCAAAAGTCCCAGGACTCAAAGGCGGACAGCGAGTTGTTGCTGTTGGCCCAACAGAGGAGGAACTTGCCATGTTAGAGGTATCAAAGGTATCAGAAGTACCACAAGTATCACAGGGAGAAAAAGTTTCTCCGCGTGGTACCCGTGATACCCGTAAACCCCGTGATACTCGTAAGAGGGTTCGCTCCAAATCTTATCAACTAGTTGCAAAACTTGTTGATAAATCGAAAAAATATTCTTTAAATGATGCCTTAAAGATCTTGGAAAAACTTAAAAGATCAAAATTTGACGAAACAGTTGAACTTCATGTAAACACAATTGAAAAAGGAATATCTGGAAGTACGGTTCTGCCTCACGGAACGGGTAAAACTTTTATAGTCGCAATTGCTGATGATAAAATACTATCTGAAGTTCAAAATGGAAAAATCAATTTTGATCTTTTACTGGCGACACCTTCTATGATGCCAAAATTAGCAAAAGTCGCAAAGTATTTGGGACCAAGAGGACTAATGCCAAATCCCAAAAATGGTACATTAACATCCAATCCTGAAAAGCTTGCCCAAAG
>CAYJRY010000064.1:0-5486 GCA_964372855.1 uncultured Gammaproteobacteria bacterium
TTAATTATTGATTCTTTCTTATGAAATATGCTCTTATTAGCGTTTTTGATAAGACAGGAATAGTCGATTTTGCGTCTTCATTAGTAAGGCATGGATATAAAATTATTTCAACCGGTGGTACTGCAAAAATACTTAATCAAAATAATATCGATGTTATTCCAATCCAAGAGATAACTGGAAATCCTGAAAGTTTTAATGGAAGAATGAAAACTATTAGTTTTGAGATAGAATCGGGTATACTTTTTGATCGTTCAAATAAATCCCACATAAAACAAGCAAAAGATCTCAAAATTAAACCAATCGATATTGTTGTTTGTAATCTTTATCCCTTTGAGGAAACAATCGCAAAACCTAAAGCAACTTTAGGTGAAGTTATAGACAATATAGATGTGGGAGGGCCGACAATGATCCGAGCCGCTGCAAAAAACTTTCAACACGTCGTTATTGTCACTGATCCGAATGATTATAACGAAATAAGTTCGTTGCTACATAGCAATAAACTTTATGAGGAAAAAAGGAGAAAATTAGCTTCCAAAGCTTTTGCACATCTATCTATTTACGATTCTCAAATCGCAAGATATTTAGAATCTGAGCTTTTCCCAGAAAATTACACTATTCCTGGGAGAAAATTTATTGACCTTCGATATGGAGAAAATCCTCACCAACAAGCTGCAGCCTACTTTGAGCCAAATACAAAATCACCTCTAAAAAATCTCAAAAGAATTTCTGGCAGAGAATTATCTCTTGTAAACTTAACTGATATAAATGCAGGACTTGAATCGGTAATGCTTTTTAATGATCCATGTGCTGTTGTCATTAAACATAATAGTCCATGTGGGATAGCTCTTGGAAAAAGCTCAATTGAGTCTTTGAAAAGGGCAATAGATTCAGATCCAGAATCCTCATATGGTGGGGTAATTGTACTTAATAAAACGATAGATAGAAAAGCCTCTGAAATTATCGCATCTTTTAAGGATGAGAGAGGAGGAAATATTGATATTATTTCAGCCCCAATTATAACAAAAGAAGCAAAAAAGATTTTAATAAAAACAAGGAAAAATATGGGAATATATTCTTTTGGAAAAATTCGAACTTCAAACTTCAAACTTCGAAATTCCCATTTGATGAATATCAAATGGATTAATGGGGGATTTGTTCTGCAGACACAAGATAGCAATATTGAAGAGTCGTTTAAAAATTGGAAAATAGTGACAAAGAAAAAACCTACTTCAAAAGAAATAATACAAATGGAAATCGCATGGAAATTTATCTCAAGAATTAGATCCAATGCTGTTATTGTTGTTGATAAAAATCTTCCCATGACTCGAGGAATAGGTTCAGGTCAGACTTCAAGAGTAAGATCAACAAAAATTGCGCTTGAACAAGCTGGAAAATACGCAAGTGGTGCCATACTTGCTAGTGACAGCTTCTTCCCATTTGATGATAGTGTTAAACTCTGTTCTAAATATGGAATATCTGCGATAGTTCAGCAAGGTGGTTCAATCAATGACAAATTATCAATAGAAGCAGCAAATATTGCAGGTATTTCTATGGTTTTTACCGGAAGACGAGCATTTTGGCACTAAGCTATGATATATAGAAATTAAGATATTGAGATATTAGGTTGTAAATGCTATTATACAATCAATTTCTTAATTTCTTTACGGATATGGAGATATTTAACAAACACAAATGGATTTGGAAAATAATTGTTATCATATCGGCAATCGCACTTATTGCAACATCTGTTCTTCCATTATTTAGTCTTTAAGATATAATTATGGATCTCCAAGCCCCTATTCGAAAAGGCGGGATGATTTTTAAAAGGTATGCATTAAGACTTGAGAAGCTAGGAATTTTCACTTTTGAAGATTTACTTTTTCATATTCCTAGCCGATACGAGAATTACTCTTTAATCTCAAAAATCGAAAATGTTCAAAGAGGTGAAGTTGTAACAATTGTTGGTAAAGTTATGGAAATAAAAAATGAATATACGCGAAATTTTAAAATGATTCAAAAAGCTAAAATCACCGATGAGACAGGAGAAATAGATGTTATTTGGTTTAATCAACCGTATTTAGTAAGAGTAATTCGTAAAAACGATAAAATATCTTTATCAGGCAAAATAGACTTTCGTTCTCACAAAAAAGTGCTTCAATCGCCTGAATATGAAGTAATTAACGATAATTCAGACACAATTCATACTGGACGATTAGTTCCGATATATCCTGAAACACGCGGGATATCATCAAAATGGTTACGGCGTCAAATATATAAGTTAATTCAGGAACAAAAAATAAATTTCGAAGACTATTTGCCTGACTCAATCAAAAAATACAATCTTATAGATCTGCCAACAGCTATTGAACAAATACATTTTCCTAAATCTCTTGATGACTCCAATGCCTCAAAATCTCGACTTGCTTTTGATGAGTTGTTTTTACTTCAGCTATCATCTATTCAAAGAAAAAAAGATTGGAATCAATCAATAAATTGCAAGCCTTTTTCAATTTCAAAATACAAGAAACAAATCGAGAACTTTTGGAAAAAACTTCCATTCACACTTACCAGTGCTCAAAAAAAAGCGGTTGGGGAGATATTCAAAGATTTAAGCCAAAATAAACCAATGAATAGGCTCTTAGAAGGAGATGTAGGAAGCGGAAAAACAGTAGTGTCTGCTATCGCTATGTTTTTAAGTTATCTTAATGGCTACCAATCAGTTTTTATGGCACCAACGGAGATTCTAGCACAGCAGCATTATAATACTATTTCTAATCTCTTATCTCCTTTTGGAATAAAAGTTGGCTTAGCAACAGGTTCAAAGAAATGGAAAATGGAAAATGGAAAATTTAAAATTGACATACTTGTTGGAACTCATGCAATCCTTGAAAAAAATATAAACTTTGACAAACTTGGCCTTGTGGTTATCGATGAACAGCAAAGATTTGGAGTAGAACAAAGAGCAGAAATTAGAAAAAAAGGGGAAAGCCCTCATCTTCTGACTATGACAGCAACACCAATTCCCCGAACAATTGCTTTAACAATGTATGGAGATTTGGACCTATCTATCCTTGATGAAATGCCGAAAGGCAGAAAATATATTAAAACTTGGCTAGTCAATAAAGAAAAAAGACAATCAGCGTATAATTGGATTGAAAAAAAACTAAAAGAAACGAAAAGCCAAGCATTTATAATTTGCCCTTTTATAGAAGAGTCCGAAACCATGCAAACTGTAAAAGCCGCAAGTAAAGAATTTGCATATTTGAAAACAGAAGTATTTAAAAATTTAAAACTAGGTCTTCTACATGGCAAATTAAAATCCAAAGAAAAAGAAGATGTTTTGGGAAAATTCAGAGACAATAAAATCGACATTTTAGTCGCAACCCCAGTAGTTGAGGTTGGTATTGATATACCCAACGCTGCAATAATTGTAATTGAAGCTGCAGAACGTTTTGGGCTCTCCCAGCTTCATCAGCTAAGGGGAAGGGTGGGAAGAGGAAATAAGCAATCTTTCTGTCTTCTCTTCACAGAATCAAAAAATCCACAAACTTTACACAGATTAAAAGCTATGGAGCACCTCAGTGTTGGAGCAGAATTGGCAGAATTAGATCTAAGACTTAGAGGTCCAGGAGAAATCTACGGCACAATGCAGCATGGAAGACGTATGCTTAAAGTAGCAAGCTTTTCGGATTTTGAATTAATCCAAAAGACTAGACATTTTGCAGAAAAAATATTTCCATATCTCAATAAGCATCCGTTGTTGAAAGAAAAAGTAGAAAAAATCAATCTCAAACAGGTTTCTCCAGACTAATCCAGATTAAAAACTTCTTTTTTGTGGCACAACACATTGGGAGTAACAACCATCAGCAGTCGCTCTATTTCTTTCTCAACAGTAGAAATAGCATCATTCTTAAGAGCTAATTGCAAATAGATATGTCGCCATGCCTTATGATAAGAAATACCTATATTATAACCAATGATATTTTTACTTTCTTCTCGCAATTTTCCCCACACCCTTATATAAATATGAGGCATCAAATTCCCAGTAAATTCTTTTTTGTTTTCTATAATTTCAAACAAAGATACCTCAAATTGCAAAGCAACTTTTAAATACCAATCTGAGGAAGTGGTTTTTCCTAACGATAAATAATCTCCATCATAAGAATAACTTGGCTCAAATGCTAATGGGAGAAGATCTTTCGGAACAAAGTTTACTAAATAAGTATAGAAGGGCTTATCTATTTGTTGGCTCTGAAGCTTGTCTTTTATATCTTCATCTTTTTTAAGAATTAAGTGCATTTCATTCCTAACTTTAATCACTTCGTCATAATAATCTCTCAAAACATTAAAGCTGTCTTTGATAACGCGGTCATATTTCTTTCTTGCTTGTTGGATTTTTTGTCCACGAGAACTAATTTCATAATTTCGTAATTCTTGTTGATTATCTAAAAAATCATTAAAGTCTCTAAATCGCGACATAACATAAATATTATAAGCGTTAAAAGCTCTCAGTCAAATATAATCATTGAAAGAGAACTAATAAACTGCTATAATTTCGTTAATATGCCGCAAGAACCGAAAAAGAGACATTCTAGGGCAAGAAAAGGTAAAAGAAGAGCAAGTATAAAGCTTAGTAAGCTATACTTTATTATGTGTCCTAACTGCAATAAGCCAACTCTTCCTCACATAGTGTGCAAAAAGTGCGGATACTTCGCAGGACATAAAGTTTTGACAATAAATACTACAAAAGTGACACATAAAAAAGTATGACCCATTCGAGGCTTCGACTGAGCTCAGCCGAAGTCCTAACGCTTAGGGTCATAGCGAGGTAATCAAACTATGAAAACCCCCTTGGATCCCCGACATAAGAAAAGACAACGTCTTGTCGAAGAGCTATTTATGATGGATTTTCACAAACAAAGAGTAAGTGTTGACACTAAAAAAATCTTAAAGCATAAAGAGTTGATTGATAAAGAAATAGCTACGATAGCACCAGAATTCGCAATAGATAAGATAAATAAAACTGACCTTGCGATTCTTAGACTTGCCGTATTTGAGTTATTGATTGAAAAAAGCCAACCACCAAAAGTCATTATTGATGAGGCGATTGAGCTTGCCAAAGAATATGGAGGTGATTCAAGTCCATCATTTATTAATGGAGCCTTGGGAAATATTAAGTATGAATCTACCAAAACTTAAAAATCAAAAATTATTTCAAGAAGCTTTTACTCACAGATCTTATCTAAACGAAACAAAACAAAAGCTTTCCTCAAATGAAAGATTGGAATTTTTAGGAGATAGTGTCTTATCTTTTATTGTTTCAAGTTATTTATACAAAAAATATCCTTTCCTTGATGAGGGTACACTAACAAACATAAGATCTTTACTCGTAAACACTAAAAATCTCTCAAATATAGCACGTTCATTGCAAGTTGGCAAACACCTTTTACTTTCAAAAGGTGAAGAAGCAGGTGGAGGCAGGGATA
>CAYJRY010000065.1:0-5143 GCA_964372855.1 uncultured Gammaproteobacteria bacterium
ACTTATATTCTATTTATTCAAAAAATTCTTTACCAACAAACTCTCTTTTTTTCTTTCTCTTGTCTTCCTAATCCATCCCATTAATACGGAAGCAGTCTCTTATATTACTAATACAATAGAACTATTAGCCGCCTGTATGGGACTAATAGCGTTTCATTTAATGTCTAAAATTAGATTAAGCTGGCTAAATGTTTCTATAGCTAGTTTTTTCATGCTTTTATCATTTCTTTCAAAAGAGAATGGATTCTTAATTTTGCTGTTTATAGTTTTTTATAAGCTTTTATTTAGAAGAAACGAATATTTAAAAATCTCTCTTTTTGCCATTATTCCTACTGCTGTATATATTTATTTGAGATTTATATTGGCAAATACATACTTTCATTTACCTGTACACTATGCTCCAATCGCAGCTGCATCTTTTACAGAAAGACTCATTACAATGCCAAAGATACTTTTTTTCTATATCTCAACATTTTTTGCACCAATCAATCTTGCTATAGCTCAACATTGGGTAGTAAGACAAACCTCATTGCGAGATTTCTACATACCTTTATTGTATGACATCTTATTTGTTGCAGCCCTTTTATGTCTTAGTTTGTATATTTATAAGTATCATAAAAAGAATGTAATAAATTATATTTTCTTCCTAGTTTGGTTTCTATGTGGTCTTGGGCTTTACATGCAAATATTTCCGCTAGATATGACTGTTGGAGAACGATGGTTCTATATTCCAATGATTGGATTACTTGGATTAATAGGAAAGGTTTTCCAAAACCTTGACATTAAAAACCAATACTTGAAAAAGATAGTAATTTTTGGGTACATTATTGTGATCGTTGCATTCTCTTTTCGGACTATGCTTAGAAATACAAACTGGCAAACTCCCTATTCACTTCTGAGTAATGATATAAAAGTAAATCCAGATAGTTTTGAAATTGCATATATGTATAGCATAGAGCTAACAAATCTTAATAAATACGATGAGGCACTCATCTATGCAAAGACGGCTACAGTCCTCAATCCCAAATACTCTCCTTCCTGGGCAACTTTGGGAAATGTTTACCTACAAAAAAAGAAATATAAAACATCAATTCCTATATTTAAAAAAGCTCTTGAGCTCGATGGGGGAAGCTATCTTGCGTTTAACAATATGATCTTTGCCTATCTTCTTACCGAAGACTTCAGCTCTGCAAAAGGTTGGAGCGAACATGCTCTAAAGTCCTACCTAAATCAGCCTGATCTTCTTTTGTTTTTAGCTATTGCGGAATATAAATTGGGTAATGCACCAAAAGCATTAGAGTTGGTAAAACTGTCTTATGAATTAAAACCAAATACTCAAAGTCAAAAAGTTTATTCTATTATATTAAATAATAAGCCATTAAAATTAGAATAATTTACAAATGTTGCTTAATTATGCTTATTAAAGCAAGTTTAAATACGGCTTTTAGGATTATTAAGTCTCCCATGTCAATATTATTCATACTCACCTGCATATTTTTCTATAAATTGTTTTTAAACTTCTCAGAATCAATTTATCCAGCTTACGATGTTTGGGCACAGTATTTTTTTTGGAGAAAGCTATTGGTTAAAAGTGTTTTAGAAACAGGAACTATACCATTCTGGAATAATTACCAATTTAGCGGAACACCCTTTTTGGCAAATCCTGAAACTGCAGTTTTCTACCCATTTACTTGGTTATTTTTTATTTTTCCGGCTAAATCATTATTTGGTTTTATATTTCTCTTAGACATATTTTTGATAGGATTATTTACCTATTTATATACCAATAAAATTCTTAAAGATAAAAATAGCGCTATTTTCAGCGCTATTATTTTTATGTTTTCGGCTCCTGTTATCCTGAGAGTCTATGCCGGACACTTGTGGAATCTGGATACTCTTGTATGGTTCCCATTATTACTATTCCTATTTGAAAAATATAAATCTAATCATAAGTTTATCTATATAGTATTTTCTGGTTTAACGTTTGGCATGATGATACTTGCTGGACATATTCAATATGCCCTTTATATTTCATTTATATTTTTTTTATATATAATACTGCGTTCAGTATCTAAAGATTTTCTCAACTCTATCTCATATTTAGTTCTGTCGGTAATCATTGGACTATTGCTGTCTAGCGTTCAAACAATAAATACGCTGACTAACTCATTTTTGTCTATTAGAGAAGGAGGAGTTGATTATGCTTTTGCCTCAAGCTATTCACTTCATCCTCTTCAATTAATAACATTTATTTTCCCGAATTTCTTTGCAAATCCTATGGAAAAACCGTTTCTGGGACTAGAAAACTATTGGGAACTCGCCGGTTACGTTGGAATATTGCCTTTTTTCTTTGTGCTATTTGGAATATTTGACAAAAAAATGAGATCATTGGTTTTACTCCTAATTTTTCTTTCAATTTTTTCAATTATATTTTCTTTTGGTAAATATTCTTTTATATATCCTATCTTTTATAAGTTTGTACCTTTTTTTAATATGTTTCGACTCCCTACGACAATGCTTTTCGCGTATACTTTCTCAATCTCCATTCTTTCTGGAATTGGTTTTAGATTGCTTTTTAAGTCCTCTTTTATTAAAGAAAAACTATCTTACTGTTACGTTACTCTCGGGATAGTTGCATCAATTTTAATTGGAATTATATTCTACCTAAATATAGATATTAATTTAGTTGAAATATACAGAAGCTTTATCATTCAAAATACCTATGTACTGGATAAACACTATATTCCGCCAATTAATTATTTTATCAGCGAACTTAAATATTTAATAGCAACGATAATTATTTTAACGATTATACTTTATTTTTTTAGGAAAAATGTCAACCGTTTAAATTACTTTAAGCTAATTCTAATCTTGTTTTTATTTATTGAATTATTTAAATACGGAAATCAATTTATTGAAACAAGAAAATTTGATGTAGCCAAAAGTAAATCGAAAATGATAAATTACTTAAAAGAAGATAAAACAAGGTTTAGAATTTTAGATTTAACTGATAAATTCATCATCCCAAGCTCAAATAACTTTATTGAAAACATAACAGGATATGACCCAATTTACATGAAACATTACAGAGATTTTATATTAAAAAAAAAGCAAAAGTCAGTTTACAAATACGATGCATTCGTAGATATTTCATCTCTAGAATCATTCCAAAAATTAAGATTACTCAATTTAAAATACTTTATTTCAAATGATAAATTATATAGATTAAGCAATACTTTGCCGCGAGCTTTCATCATTTCAAATTTAGATTTATTATCAAAAAATGAATTTACTTATCAAGAAGCAAATATAACTAAATATAAACCAAATGAAATAGCTATACATGTTCAAATGAAAAATCCGGGATACCTTATTTTAAGCGAAGTCTGGCATCCTTCATGGAAAGCTTATGACAATGGAAAGGAAATAAAGATAATAAAAGGAAATGATATACTAAGAACTGTCTTTTTATCAAAAGGAATCCACTCTGTCTATTTTAAGTATGATACAAAACCTACAGTGATATCAGCATGGGTTTCTATTGGTACTTTAATAATATGTTTTTATTTTATATTCATCCATTATCACAAATCCAAACTATATGGTAAGAAAATTAGTACAAGTTAGTTTTTTCGACAACTCTAGAAAAATAATATCAGCCTATATACTTATTGGTCTAATAATATATTCTAATGCTTTATTTGGTGAGTTTTTGTGGGATGATGTGTACAACATTATCGGCAATGAAAATTTAAAATCAATTAAAAATATACCTAAATTATTTTCAATTGGAGTAGAAAATCTTTCTTACTACCGCCCCTCATTTTATACTCTTTTAACTATTATAGGTTCAACCTTTGGTGAAAATGTATTCTTCTATCATTTTACCCAATTATCTCTACATATAACAAATACTATACTTATATTCTATTTATTCAAAAAATTCTTTACCAACAAACTCTCTTTTTTTCTTGCTCTTGTCTTCCTGGTTCACCCAATAAATACCGAATCTGTCTCATATATCTCTGCAATGATGGATCCATTAACAGTATTTATGGGACTAATTGCATTCCATATAATGTCAAAAATTAATTTAGAGTGGATTAATGTTTTTATAGCTAGTTTTTTTATGCTTTTATCATTACTTTCAAAAGAAAGTGGATTTTTAATATTAATATTTGTCTTGCTTTATAACATACTATTCAGAAAAAATGAGCACTTGAAAATTTTTCTTTTTACTATTATACCAACAGCTGTATATTTTTATTTGAGATTTATATTGGCAAAAACTTTTTTTGCATTACCGATCATATATGGGCTCACATATCCACCAATCGCAGAAATTTCTTATATACAAAGAGTTTTCACCGTTCCAAAAATCTTCTTTTTCTATATCTCAACATTTTTTGCACCAATCAATCTTACAATTGCTCAACATTGGGTAGTAAAAGAATTATCAATGCAAGATTTCTATATGCCTCTTATACTGGATATTATATTTCTAGCATCAATCTTATACCTAGGACTACATACTTATAGACACTACAAAAAGATGTTTTTCCCCTATATCTTTTTTCTAGCTTGGTTTCTGTGTGGTATGGGGCTTTATTTGCAAATATTTCCGCTTGATTTCACAGTTGCAGATCGTTGGTTCTATATTCCAATGATTGGATTACTTGGGTTGATTGGGATTTCAGTCAATTATATAAATATTCAAGACCAGTTTTTGAAGAAAATAGCACTTATTAGTTTTATTGTTATTCTTGTAATGCTATCGTCTCGAACAGTTATTAGAAATACTAATTGGAAGACATCTTACAACCTTATTAGCAACGACATAAAAATAAATCCAGAAAGCTATAATATTATAGCCATTTATAGCCAAGAATTAACAAAACAAAAAAGATATGATCAAGCGCTTTACTATGGAAAAAAGGTATTGGATATTTACCCTAATTTTTCGCTTGCATTGAGAAATATTGGAAATATATATATGCTAAAAAAAGATTATAGAAAAGCAATCCCTTATTATAAGAAAACTCTTGAGCTCGATGGAGGGAATTTTAAAACATTTCGAAATTTAATATATGCCTATCTTCTTACCGAAGACTTCAGCTCTGCAAAAGGTTGGAGCGAACATGCT
>CAYJRY010000066.1:0-5143 GCA_964372855.1 uncultured Gammaproteobacteria bacterium
ATTCATTCGCGATCGCTTTGAGAAACTCACCAGAACTTCTTCTTTTAAGCTGGGCAGCGTGGAGTATTGGCATAGTGACAGTGCCTCTGGATTTGAAAAGAGATACGCTAGAGGAACATATTTATAAAATTAAATTGTCTAAAGCAAAACTTTTAGTTACAAAAAATAACGAACTTAGCAATAGAGAGATTAAGAAATTAGGAAATAAAGTTGGAATTATAAGTTTAGATGATATTAGGAATATTAAAATTAGAGAAAATTTGCCCTGGAAGTCTAATCTGGATCACGAAGCACTTATATTATTTACCTCTGGAACAACCTCTCGTCCAAAAGGTGCAAAGCTTAGCCTTAAAAATCTAGTGGTGAATGCCGAAAGTATTAAGAAGTGGTTAAAAATTGGACATGAAGATAGTTTTATGGTGAATTTGCCTCTTCACCATATAAATTCTACAACTTTTTGTTTGTCAACTTTACTTGCAGGAGGAAGTATTTCTATTTTTTCTAATTATTCTAATTCGCGGTTCTGGGAAAGGATTGCAATAAGTGGATCGACTTTTACATCTATTGTTCCCTCAATTTGTTTTGACCAGCTTTCAAGAAGAAAAGAATTTGATAAATATAAACAAAAAATAAAAATGAATAGAATCCAGATAGGTTCAGCCCCTGTTGTTGTGAGTGATGTGAAAGACTTTATGCAGTTTTACAAAATTCCCCTATATCAAGGATATGGGCAAACAGAGACTTCACTACGTGTTACTGGAGTGCCAATGGATATTGATAGAAATTTGTATGAGAAATTAGTTGAAATGAACAGTATAGGAAAACCTATGGAATGGGCTGAGGTTGAAATAATGGATGAAAAAGGAAAAGTTCTTAAAGAGGGAGAAGAAGGAGAAATTGCAGTAAAAGGGGAAGCAGTTATTAAGGGATATATTGGGATAAATGAAGGATTTAGAGATAGATATTTTTTAACTGGTGATATAGGATATTTTAAAATTATTAATGGAGAGCGTTATTTTTTCCTCAAAGGTAGAAAAAAAGAAATTATTATAAAAGGTGGAATTAATATCTCACCAGTTGCTGTTGAGGATAAGCTAAAGAAAATATATGGAGATATAGATCAAGTTTTTGTTGTTGGTGTGGATGATAGGCGTTATGGAGAAGAAATAGGGGCTGTGATTTGTTGGAGAAAAGATATTGATGTAAAAAAAGCAATAACAAATCTCAAATATAAACTTATTCGCGGATCTCCCCATATAAGTTCTTATGAATCTCCAAGATACCTTGTTTCTTTTGATTCTACTCATCTTCCCATGACCTCTACAGGAAAAGTACAACGTTCTAAACTTAAAAATACTATTAAAAAAGATGATTTTGAAACAGTAGACCTAATATATAAAAATTCAAATTATTCATTTTTATATTTGCTTCTTAATTCTTCTTATTTTAGAGAAGCATCTGACCTTTATAATTATTGTTGGGATCCTTTGAGAATTGATGTCAATGAATTCAAAAAACAAATTAGTAATGGGTTAGGAATTGTGGCAGTAGACAAAGATGAAAAAGTTCAAGGATTAATACTTTTAATAAGAACTAACATTAACGAAAAAATTCTTTCAGCAATTTCCCATAAAGAACTTACCGATACTGGTGAAAAAAGTGTTGTTGACGATGATGGAGATAAATTTGTTTGCGTTGCGATTTGCAGCGCAAATTACAAGCCTTACGAAATTCCAAAAGTTAAGATTACCCCTTCGATAAAAGATGTAGAAAGGTATTTGTTTTCAGGATTGGATGGAGTTTATAACTTTCACACAAAAGCAAAAGGAGGGCTTGAAAAAGGTGCGATATTAATCGAGATTATATCAAATTCTCGTCCAGAAGACAAAAGCTCAATTGGTTATAATATGCTTATGAAATATCCAAAAGTGGATAGAAAAATAGAAATAAGCGAGAATGCAAATGTTTCAACTCAGTTAATAGAAGTAGTTTTATATTTAGCTTGGCAGTTAGGAGTTGAAAATGTATATGCCTTCTCACGACCAGGAGGTCTTGCCAAATATTTAGCATTCAAAAATGCCTAAATCTCTTTTGAGAATAAGGATTGAAGTATTGCAAAAGCTTTATTTGTATCTTTTTCCGAGAGTACGATAGTTAATTCGAGATACGCAGATACAATCTCTATAATATTTATCCCCTCCCACGCAAGAGATTTGAGAAAAAAGTAAAAAATTCCTGGTGTTGTTATAGCTTCTTTGGGAAGACGAATTGTGATTGAAGATAAATTTTCAAATTCCGAAACTATTTTTTCATCTTTTAGAGCTTTTTTAACCTCATTTTTTAGGCTTTTACTTATAATAATAGTTGTGTCAAAAACACCATCAGTTATGGTAAAGAAATGTTTGTCATTGGCTTTGGATAGCTTAAGAAGAGATGGGTATTTTTCTATTAATGACTGCGAGTGGGCAACAGTTATCTCTATAAGATTTGAATGAACAATCATATCAGGAGGAGATTTAAAAATATTACTGACGACATATTTTGGTTTTATTTGCGATGACAACCTATTTAAGGCCATTACAACTGAGGGATAGCTGACTTTTTTGTCAAGTATCTGTTCAATTTCCGGCTTAATATATCGTGCTAGGGCTGATATATTAATAATTCCCTTAGATAATGCTTCAGATAGATATCGAGATCTATTTATTATTTTCTCGCTGATCTCAGGTACAGTAATCATGTTATAAATATAACATTTATTATATATTTTGTCAATAATTTATAAAAATTTGACAATTAGAATCTTTTGGATATAATGTTTTAATACATATGAACGTAGAAAGAGGGCCACAAAGTACAGACAGAATAACGGTTGAAAGTGTTGTAAAGGGACAGGTAGGTACAAATGGACAATCTCCAAATGATATTCTCGGACCTTCTCTTGAATATCTTATTTCTTTAAATAAACCTGAGGACAGAGATGCGATGAGAAGGTCTTATAGCGCCACTCTTGATAAGCTTGGGACTGTTGAAGAAAAGGTTCTATTTATAAAAACGAGTATTGCTGATGAATGGAAGAGAAACATGCCATAGAACTTCTTTTAATGTAAGATCAGTTCGTAAAATCTCAATAACTAGCTCCTTGAAGATTTAAATTCATATTTTCTTTAGGATTGTATAAACTCTAATAATTAAAGTATAATAATAGCATGCAGGAGAAGAATTTTAGGCAGATACGGCTTGAGAAGCTAAGAAAACTTAGAGAATTAGGAATTAATCCTTATCCATCATCTTTTCCAAAGACTCATACGATTTCTGATTCTTTAAAAAGTTTTGGCAACGCAGTTAAAACTGCTGGGAAGATTTTTTCTTATAGAGAGCATGGAAATATTGCATTTGTGGATCTAAAAGATGAGACTGGAAAAATTCAGATCTTTTTCCAGAAAAAACTTTTGGGGGAATCTCAATATAAAAATTTAAAGCTTTTGGATATTGGGGATATTATTGGAGTTGAGGGAGAAGTTGTCAAAACAACAGCTGGAGAAATTTCTATTGCGCCAACTTCTTTTACTCTTCTTAGTAAATCTCTAAATCCATTACCTAGTCAATGGTTTGGCCTCAAAGACATAGAGACTCGTTTTAGACAAAGATATCTTGATTTACTTCTTGATTCTGAAATTAGAAAAAGGTTTAATACTAGAACTAAATTAATAAGTGGAATTAGGGAATATTTGGATAATTTAGGTTTTTGGGAAGTTGAGACTCCAACACTTCAGCCTTTGTATGGAGGAGCAAATGCCAAGCCATTTAAAACTCATGTTAACGCATTGAATCGAGATTTTTATCTTCGTATAGCTGATGAACTTTATTTGAAACGCCTTATTATTGGTGGATATGAGAAAGTTTATGAAATTTGCAAAGACTTTAGAAATGAAGGAATCGATAATTCTCATTTCCCAGAATTTACAATGATTGAGTGGTATGAATCATATGCTGATTATCAGAAAGTCATGGATGTTGCGGAAGGGTTATTTAAACATTTAGCCAAAAAACTTTTTGGACATACAACTTTGACTATTGATAACAAAAAAATTGATATTGGAAAAAAATGGCCAAGAATTACAATGCAAGATATTCTAAAAGAAAAACTCAAACTTGATGTTGAGAAAGATACTGAAAAAAATCTATTAGAATATATTTTGAAAAATTGTCCGGGAGTTCAGTTGGTTGGAGGAGAAACAAAAGGGCAGCTTATATTTGCGATATTTGAACATAAGATACCAAAACTTCTTATCGAACCAACTTGGATTATTGATTATCCTGCTGATGTGAGTCCATTGTCAAAAGCACATAGAAGTAAAGATGGGTGGGTTGAGAGATTTGAAGGCTATATTGGTGGAAAAGAAATTTGTGATGGTTGGTCAGAACTTACTGATCCAATGGAACAAAGACGGCGATTTACAAAAGATACAGAGATTGCAAGAAAAGATAAAGAAGAAGGTCAGCAAGTGGATGAGGATTTCTTAACTGCCATGGAATATGGAATGCCGCCTCTTGGAGGAATAGGAATTGGCATTGATAGATTAACAATGTTTTTCACAAACACATGGGTCATAAAAGAAGTAATGCTTTTCCCAGTACTTCGAACAGAAGATAAAGTAAAAGAAAAGCAGTGAAGAAATTACTTATTGCGACAAGAAATCCGGGGAAATTTAGAGAGTTATCTTCATTTCTTTCAGACCTGCCTCTTAAGATTTTGTCTTTGAAAGATATTGATATAACAGAAGAAATTGAAGAAACCGGAAGAACGTATAAAGAAAACTCTCAAATGAAAGCCCTTTTTTTTGCTAAAAAAAGTAAACTTCCAGCAATTGCTGATGATGGAGGGTTAGAAATCGATGCTTTGGGTGGGGAACCCGGCGTAAAAAGCAGAAGATGGTTGGGGCATGAAGCAACAGATGAAGAGTTGATAGAGCATATGAAGAAAATAGCAAAAAAACTTCCAGACAAAAATAGGAAAGCTTTATTTAGTGTAGTTATTTCTCTAGCGCTGCCAAATGGAAAGGTATTTAGTGTTAGCGGAATCGTAAATGGAATAATTGCAAGAAAACCAAAAATACAACATGTTAAAGGGTTTCCATAT
>CAYJRY010000067.1:0-5105 GCA_964372855.1 uncultured Gammaproteobacteria bacterium
ATAATTAGTAATCTCGCCAGATTAATTTTTTGTTGATTGGTTTACATTTACAATTTTCTGATATTTATCAAAAAGTATTACACCAAACAGAATAGCAAGTATTGCAACTCCAACCAAAACTAATTTTGTGTTTTTCATAAAGCACCTATCTGAATCTTTCAAAGAAATTTAAAAATTTATTCTTTTTCTTAGTATTACTTAATGAATAACAAATAAGTTGACCGCATCTATGAGACTCTACAAGTCCTAAGTTTTTTAAATCAGTTAACGCGTGAGAAATGGCAGATTGACTTAGGCTTAAAAGGTGAGTTAAATCTGTAACTGAAATTTCCTCAACATGATGCAGCAAAAGAAATATTTTAAGTTTTGTATAATCAGAGAGACTTCTAATAATTCTTACCAATTCGTCCTCTTCTGTCGAAAAAGAGATATTCTTTTGTAACGACAAAAGTTTTAAGTCAGAGATGTAATGAGGATGATCTTCATGTCCTTTAATATATGAACGGTTGAACATATATTTATATAATAATTATTAAGACTGCTTTTGTCAAGAATGAAAATCTGCTAAAATACGAAGATGGGTAAAATATCAATTTTTGGTGTTCCTATTGATTTGGGAGCTGAAAACTTGGGAGTTGATATTGGGCCAGATGCTTTTAGACACAATCAAATTGTAGAAAAATTAACTAAAGTTGGTTTCAGCGTTAAGGATCTTGGAAATATTACATGTAGACCAAGAGATTTATTAAAAATAGGAAATCCAAAATTAAAATATCTTGAGGAGATAATAAGAGTATCTGAAGAATCAGGAAAGTTAACTTCACAAATTATTCAAAAAGGCGATAAAGCTGTAGCTTTAGGCGGTGATCACTCGTTAATTTTAGGAGTTGTATCTGGCGCATCAGTTGCTTTAAATGCAGATCTTGGTCTTATATATCTTGATGCTCATGGAGATATGAATACTCCTGAGACTACTCTAACAGGAAATATTCATGGTATGCCCCTTGCTTCACTTATGGGTTTTGGAGACAATCAACTGGTAAATATCCTAAAGCATGGAAAGAAAATTTCAAAAGATAATATTCTTCATATTGGAGGAATTGACTTTGACCCCGGCGAAATTGAGCTAATTGAAAAAGAAAATATCTTATGTTTTAGAACAATTGACATGCTTTCTCTTGGGCTTAGGCCATTATTTGATCATATAAATAATCTTTGTAAAAAAGTAAAAAATATTTGGGTAAGTTTGGATTTGGATGTAATTGATGAAATATATGCACCAGGTGTTGGTATGCCAAATAGGGGAGGATTAAGTTATAGAGAAATAACAAACATTGCATCTTTTATTGGTAAAAATTGCAATGTTGTAGGAGTCGATATAGACGAATACAATCCTTTAAGAGATATTGATGGAAAAACAGCAGAGCTTGGAATTGAGCTAATTGCCAAACTCTTAGGAGGAAGTTATAGTTGGTATACTAATTATATAGATAAGAACAAGCTGTAAAAATAAAATCTAGTAGTTTACGAAGTAGTTGATTTTTGCTTTTTTCTCAAGATTTGATAACCATTCTTGAGATTTGGCAGATAATTTTTGTTGCTGAAGTTGTTGTCGAGCGCTTGCGGTTACCTCCTCCGGTTTTAGATCGTTGGGTATAAGATCTTTGTTACTTCTAATATAATCATCAATTTCTTTGTCTGTAACTTTTATTTCATTGGCCAATAATTTTTCAACAAGTTTTCTAATTTTAAGCTGATTCTCAAAGTCTTTTCTTGATAATCCCTGAGCAGACAGAGCAGCATCCAGATTCTGTCCTTGTTTTTTAAGACTTTCTTCAATTTGTTTGGCAGCATCATCAATTTCTTTTTGAGAGACATCTATATTTTTTTTCTTGGCTTCCTGAAAAATTAAAGTTTGATTTACAAGAGCATCTAAAGCGTTTTTACCATCCCTTTTTTCAAGTTCTTGTATTACAGTAAGTCTTGATATTGGCTGACCATTTACCACTGCAGCTATGAAAAGACCCTTGAAATAGAAAAGTATTGTTAGGAGAATTAAAACTGAAATAAGAATTAAAACTCTTGATTTTTTAAATCTTCCAAATCCTGAGGATTTTGTTTCTTGGGGAAGTCTATCTTGGAAATTTTGTTTTTTAGTGGTTTTTCTACTTTACATTTTTAGATTATAACATAAATTTAATTAAAGTAAATATTATATACTTATCCTTTGTTAATGGTAAATAATATTCCAAATCACATAGCTATTATCCCTGATGGAAATAGACGCTGGGCAAAATCTCATAACCTGCCAACACTTGAGGGCCATAGACGTGGATTTGATGTAGCAATAAAAATAGGAAGAAAAATTAGATCTTTAGGAGTCAATACTCTCACGATGTGGGCATTTTCTACTGAAAATTGGAATAGAACGGAAGAAGAAGTTAGTTATCTTATGAAAATGTATGAAATATTTATTGAAAAGAATTTAAAAGAAGCATTAAAGGAAAAAATAAGAATAATTCATTTAGGACGAAAAGATAGAATACCAAAAAAACTTTTAGAAAAAATTCAAAATAGTGAGGAAAAAACAAAATTATTTGATAAATATATTTTAAATATCGCGCTGGATTATGGAGGAAGAGACGAGGTAATTAGGACAATAAATAAAGTATTAGGTATGAAGTATAAAGTATTAAGTATTAACGAGGATAACTTTAATGATTTTTTGGACACCAAAAATCAACCTCATCCAAATCCTGATTTAATCATTAGAACAGGTGGGGAGATGCGAACTTCAGGACTTATGATTTGGCAAGCAGCATACGCTGAGTATATTTTCTTTTCCAAATATTTCCCGGATCTTAATAACGAAGATATTGAAAATGCGATTTCAGAATACTCAAGAAGGCAAAGAAGATTTGGAAGATAAATTTACTGAATAATATCTCTCTTTTTATTACTTGCTATTTCGGATGCTTCAACTGAATATCCATTGGGAATAAAAAACTGCCTTCTTTCTGGAAAATATTCCCACGAAACTACAGCTTTATAAAGTAACTTCTCTCTTTCCGCGGCATTTACTAACTGATCCGCTAATGGTCTGACATTCTTCAACTTTCGGTAATCTTCCAAACTCACCCATCCTACCGGCCTAACGTCATCACTAAAAGGACTAAACTCAATTTCTAAATTTCCATCAAAAATGATTATGGTTAAATCTACTGGGTTACCTTTAAGTGAACCTTTTCCCCCATGAAATGATTCTGGTACAGTATATAAATGTTGCCTAAAATAATCCAAGTTACGATCATCAGTGAATTCTGCCATAGCTCTTAATCTATTATTTTGTTGCATCTCCTCTATTGTCCTTCGTTCTAAGGGTATGGAATACTGTCCTGCCACCTTTTCTGTTGCAGGGTTGCTTTTTAATTCTTGATTAAAATAAATTAGGGGATTAACCGCATTTAACCCATTCTTATCAAGATCCATTCCAACAATAATTAATCCCACTCCAACACTTTGAATTTTCTCTTTTTCAACTCCTAAACTATTAAATCCTCTAATTTCGCTTTCTATCATATGTTCTTATTGAATTATTGTGCCTTGAATATTTTTACCGCTAACTGCGTGGGATAATTCATTTGGGATAATCCCATTTGCGATCCACGTCTCAATTCCTTTATCAGCTATTGATAAAGCGCTTTCTATTTTATGCTTCATTCCTCCGGTTACATCATTATTATTTTTTTTAAAAACAAAATGCTTAATATTCTGCCAATTTGTATTTGTGATCAAAGGAATGGTTTTGCCAGTATCGTCATAAACTCCATTTGTTTCTCCAACTTGAATAATTTTGCTGACTTTGAATCCTTTTTTCATTAGATACATTCCAATTTCATTAAGAGTTGCTTCTCCTGAATAGATTGTACTTCTCCATTTCTTGTCCCAAATTACATCTCCATAAACAATTGGCATTAAATCTTGATTAATAACTTCTTCTACTACTTCAAAGAAATGCTCCTTTATTTTCCCACCACTTGTCATCATCATGCTCATTGGTCGAAGAGATATTGCTGGCAGTCCTTCCTCAATCAATATATCCATAACTATCTTATTGATCTCCATTGCGTCTCTTGCGACTTTGGCAATACCCCATTTACTTTTGTAATCTTTTTTACCGCCAAATTCTTTTGCAGATGTATGCCCAAAACTTCCACTACCATGAGCAAGAACAATTGATGCATCTTTTATTCTTTTTAACTCCTTAACTAATCTTCTTATGACATAAGGACGAGCTTTATAGGGCACGTTTTTGTCAGTGATTATTGATCCACCAAATTTAATAAGAATTACATTTTTCATAGTTTATTTGTTTTTATTTCTACTAAATCTATTGGTAGATTTGTGCCATTGATCTCTAGGAACTATTCCTGCATTTTTCATAACGATCAAGATAAAAGCAGGACTTTCTCTTGTTAATACTTGATGCTCTGTATTTATAGGTACTTCGACTGATTCCATTCCATCATTTAATGCTATCGCCTCATTGCCTACATTTACAAGAGATTGCCCAGCAATCTTATTGTATATTTCCTTTATGGGATGCTCATGCATATGCTCAGAGGTTCTTGAAAAAGGTGGTAGAAAAGAAGCAAGAACACCGTCCTTACCTATAACAGTTTCTAAGAAATATTGGCTATCTGAGCTTATTATTGTCCCATCTTCCAGCTTATAAGTATGGATTATTGGATCCTCAAGAAATGGTAATTCGCTTTCTTCAGAAATAATTCCCAATCCTACCAATTTAGTTTTAGTATGCAACTTAACATCTATTCCAAAAATACGAGGTAATTCTTCCGCTTTAATTCTTCTTTTATCTGGAGTTATTAGTTTTGCATCTGGAGCTGATAAACCTGATTCTCTGATTGAGAAATTTGGACGATAGGATTCAGTCATACAGCATTATAAGCAATAAACCTGGACTTTGTCCAGGCTAAAAATTCCTATATTTATTATAGTCGCAAAATTCCCCATAATCATTCGAATTAAAAATTTGAAAATATGTTTTCTAGAATAAATGTACCGATATTAAATGGGCGCCTTGA
>CAYJRY010000068.1:0-4913 GCA_964372855.1 uncultured Gammaproteobacteria bacterium
TTTTTGAGGGTATTTAAATCTTGCTATCAAGCTCTCTGTCGCAATAACGGGTGATGATTCTTAAGTCGAATGCGGGTGATGAATAGATTTAATTCTAGCAAATAATATTAAACTAACGACAAAATAAAATAATACTGAAATTAGGGCTATTCTTTGGCTTCCTGCAGTCACTGAAATAAAACCAAACAAAGCAGGTCCTATTGTTGCAGAAACCTTACTTGCTAAAGCATTAAATCCGAAGAACTCGCTCCTTTTCTCTTGAGGAACTAAGTTATTATACCATGCTCTCGCAGTAGCTTGACTTCCTCCCACAATGAAACCGGTAAATATCGTAAATACGTAAAGCATCCCTATAGTTTTTGCAAACGTAAGAAGAATCGTAGCTAAGCACCAACCAACTATGGTTAATATGAGAATATTTCTGTATCCAAATCTATAACTATATTTACCAATTAAAATTGTAATTGGGATAGCTATGATCTGAGTTATTATAAACATAATAGCAATCTGACTTATGGAAGCATTCAGGGTGGTATTTGCATATAATGAAAAAAAGAACGTTAGAGTTACTATCCCTTCGGTAAAGAAATAAAATGCTAATAAGAATAAAAATAAATGTTTATGCGCTTTCCAATTTTTGAAAGTTTCAAATATGTTTTTAAGAGCGGTTCTAATCGGATTTTTGATTTTCTCCAGTTTTTGTAGTTCAGTTTCTTTAAGATAAATAAATGAAGGAAGAGCAAATATAAAATAAAATGTTGCGACTATAATGAAACTAAGCCAATAGAAGGTATAGTTTACTCCTCCTTTAATAAATGGATATACTAAAATTAAACATATTAGGCCTCCTAAATAACCCATAGCCCAACCAAAGTTAGAGATTTTGCCGCTTGTTTCTCTCGAAGAAACATTAAACAATAAAGAATCATATAATGTCAAAGCCGAGTTATAAGTCATATTTGTCAGAATAAAAATTATTGTAGCAATTAATGGTGTAAAATTAGAAGTTATTGCTAATGTTGCTGTTCCAAAAATTGCTATTATAGAGCTAATGATAAAAAATAATTTCCTTCTTTTTGTAACGTCTGCCAAAGCGCCTACTAAAGGAGAAACTAAACCTGCTAGTAGAACAGAAAGCCCAGCTGCAATGCCCCACCATAGATCCGCATTGGGGTTATTGTTTAGTATAATTGTTTTATAGTATAGTGGGAATAATAAAACAGGGATTAAAACAGCGTAGGCTGAATTAGCAAAATCATACAAAGACCAAGATAAAATTTCTTTCTTCGTTGAACTCATCTTTTTCCCCTGGATTATTCCACATACCTTTTATGTGATTCTAAACAAAACACTGCTGTCGCCGAACTACTACCATAATACTCTTTTAATTTCCTAGACCTAAATATGGGAATACAATCAAAACTTAACTCTGTCGCCGAAATTTCTTGTCCAAAATCTTTTAAAATATTAGATTGCCATGCCCTCTCAAGAACGTTTTTTGGAGTAACTCGTTTAGCATATTCAAAAACTCTCTGTTTCTCCTCTGCTGAAAATAAATCTGGATCTGTAGCAGCCGTCTTTGATAATACATAAATAGGAAATAATGGAGAGATATAATATTTACTCTGCTCTGTAAAAATTTCAGGACCAAAAGAAGCAGAATCTGCCATATATTTTAAATACCCTTTAATTCCACTTCTAATTTCATCATGTCCTCCAATTGATGTAAGTGCATAAAGTATATTTGTATTTACAATGGGACAACTTCCAGAATGGCGATCTCTCACATAAGTACGAATTGATCCATCATCAGCCATTAATGGACGAAGAAAAGCTTCATAATCAAAGTGCTCGAACTCTCTTGGAACGTCAAATTCCCTCTGTAATGCTTTTTCTATAACCAATCGTGCTCTCATCGTATCATCAATGTCTGGGGGACGATAATCTTCTCCTCGAAGAGGATCTTTAAGCCACTGCCACACATATGTTCCTCTTTCATCTATTGCCTGTGAAATAAGAAAATCTATTCCTTTCTGAATTGCTTCCGATTCTTCCTCAGAATGATGATCTAAAAGATATTCAAGCACAAATGTGTGCAAGAAAACACTATCCAGTGATCTTTTTGAATCCCCCTTCAGTCCAATCGTAGGGAATAATCCTCTTTTACCCTGATAATTAAGCAGCTTTTGCATTTTCTTTTAAGTATCTAGAATACTCGTTCCTCCAACGTTCATTAAATTTTCCAAGAATAACCAACGCATCTTCTGGATTTTGCAGAACTCTTCTGCCAGTTATATGCAAATCTCTTGCCCTTCTTTCCAGCATAGTGGGATCAACTTTCACTTCCCGACCTAAATGCAAAACGCTATCATTTCTCCATACTTTAGCATAGGCTACATCATTGCAAAGCGTATCTATAAGCTGTTGGTCACGAACAAATCTGCGATAAGCATCGTGGACTTGTCCGATGGAAGTATCTGAAAATTGATAATGTTGCAAACCATAATGTGGTCGTTGTAATCTCCCTTGGATCCTATACATATCAAAATATGCCGAGCCTGGATGAATAATGAGGCTTGAACTATAATTTGAATAGGATGCGTTCTTTAGTTCACATAGAAAATCTAAGTTTTTTTCAATTTCTTCTATAGTAGAATCAGGAAAAAACATAATAAAACCATATTGTACTGCTATTCCCCTGTCTGTCAAAAACCTAAAAGCTCTTTGGTTTGATTCTACTGTCGCTGGTTTTTTTATTTTTCTCAAACGCTCATTTGTTCCCCCTTCAAATCCAATGTACACTCTTTCTAAACCTGATTGGCGCAATAAATCCCAAAAGTCCCCGTTAAGTAAAACTCCTTCTTCTCTGAAATCAGTAGCTCGCAAGACAGATCTCCATTTTATATCATAACCTCCATCTATTAACTTCTTAGCAAAAGTGGTATAGTGAGGCACGGCGTCAATACCACGACCAAACCCATCGTCAGAATGTGTTTCAATTACTCCCACACCAAATTGTTTAGTGAGATAATCAATTTCTGCAATTAGGCTGTCTGGAGAACGAGAACGCCAAGATTTGTCTCTTGATGATTCCGCTGAACAGAATGTACACGCTGCTGGACAACCCATCGCAAACATCATACTGGCTGTTTTAGTTTTGTCATACATTCCGTTAGAGCGTGCAGGTATTGGAAGTTTGTCTAATGAAATTCTTGGACCCCAGCCATTATTAATTACACTTCCATTATTCCTAAATGCTACCCCTTGCACATTTTCTAAAGAACGGTCATCTAATAGTGCCTCAATTCCAGGAACAATCGTGCTGAATGCCTCACCTAAAAAGATAGCATCAACGAATGGTTTATCCTCTAAAATTTCATTTGCTGTGTGAGAAGAATGAGACCCGCCAAGAATAATTTTAGTCTTTGGACTGTATCTCTTTATTTGCTCGGCTACATAAAAGGTATCGTCAATCGAGGTAAAATAGGGACTAAAGCCAACAACATCTGGATTTCTTTTTTTTACAATATCGATGCAATCTTCAGGACTTGTTCTTTCGCAATAATGTGCTTTAAATCCAATATCATGAACTTCTGTGGGAATACAGCCTTCTTCCAATAACGTTTCTAAGTATAAAAGTCCTACATGTTCCAAGCCAAGCTTACTATCACGACTTATTACTTTCTCTCTTTGAAAAGTGCTTTCGCTACTTGAAACTGCCCATGGAAGGTTCATTAACAGTACTTTTGGCGACACCATTTTATCACTACTAGATAGTTATCTTCAACTAGTATAAAAATTTATGTTGTAACTAAAAACAACAACATTTATAAACCTAGGATAATTTTTAAAACAAATGGTCGAATTATCTAAGAAATTAGAGGAGGGAGGACTAAGTAGTAAAGAGTCCATAGTTTATTTAGCACTGTTGGAAAATGGACCTATCGGCGGTGGGAATTTAGCTAAATTACTGAATATGGATAGAACTCATACCTATAATGTTTTGAACAACCTCATAAACAAGGGATTATCAAGCCATATTGTAGTGGATAAAAAGCGCTTATTTCAAGCAATGTCTCCAAAAAATATGCTTAATCAGATTGAAAAGCGAGAGCAAGCTATTAAGGCAATCATTCCAGAACTTCTTGCTCTAGAAAAAGTAAAACAAAAAAAACCAGCTATTGTTAAAGTTTTAGAGGGGAAAGAGGGATTACGAACAATTGTTAGACTATTGCTTGAATCAAAAGCTAAAGAGATATTAGTTTATGGAGGAACTGGTAAAAGTTATGAAATATTGACATACGAAATGCCTCATATTGAAAAGAAGACAATTCTACTAAAATTAAGAGGAAGGATCATAACAGCTGAAAAGTTAAAAGGCCGTCCTTTCACAAAATTACCTAACTTTAAAGTGAAATATATTCAAGAACTTACTCCTTCTTCTACTATGATTTTTGGCGACAGAGTTTCTATTAATGTCTTTGGTGTAAAATCATTTGTAATTCTAATAGAAGATAACTTAGTTGCAGATAGCTATAAAAAGTATTTTGAGTATCTCTGGCAACAGGCAATTGTATAGTCTTTGAAAAGAAACACTACGCTAAATTCTTTATTTGTAAGCTTTATATCTTTTTTCTCGGCACATTCCAATATGGGCTTTTGCATTTAGGGCAGACTTTCGGCTCTTCTGTTGTTGTTTCTCGAGGGACCCATTTATGACTGCAACGTTCGCAAACATAGCCTTCTAATTTGATCTTTCCCATATTGAGTAGTTATATTCTCTTTAGTATATAAGTTTTGCTATCTTACTAACCGAAAGGTTTAAATACTTAATAGTATATTACTATTAGGTACATATGTAATACTCATGGAACAACCGCAACCTTTCAGGAAAAAGAAAAGAATCTCAGATA
>CAYJRY010000069.1:0-4894 GCA_964372855.1 uncultured Gammaproteobacteria bacterium
CCTTGCCAATGTGTTTATATTGTAGCTTGAAATTTCAAATAAAGTATTTGATTTTTCAAGCTACATCCTTTATACTATTTTTATATGATTCAGCGGAAAAAAGCTGTGGTAGCTATTCAAAAAAGACTCAAAAGTTTTCCAGTCGTTGCTATTCTTGGAGCCAGGCAGTGTGGAAAAACAACACTAGCCAATCAGATTCGACACGCCCATTACTTTGATCTTGAGAATCCCCGTGATTTAGCAAGATTATCGCAGCCCCAACTTGCTTTAGAAAATCTTCAAGGCACCATTGTGATTGATGAAATTCAAAGAAAAAAAGAGCTTTTTCCCCTACTTAGATTTTTGGTTGATCATCATCCTAAACAAAAATATCTTATTTTGGGCAGCGCTTCAAAAGATTTAATTCAACAAAGTTCAGAAAGTCTTGCCGGAAGAATCGCTTATTATCATTTAAGAGGATTTACATTAGAAGAGGTTGGGGTAAGGCATATCAATACATTATGGTTAAGAGGGGGATTTCCAAAATCATATCTCACCAAAACAAATGAAGAAAGCTTATTGTGGCGAGAAAACTATATTACAACATTTTTAGAAAGAGACATTCCACAGCTGGGCATTTCTATTCCTGCACAAACTCTAAGGCGTTTTTGGATAATGTTGAGCCATTATCACGGCCAAATTGTAAATTACTCTGAACTCGGACGCTCCTTCGGAGTTTCAGATATGACTATTAAAAAATATATATCTATTTTAGAAGGTACTTTTATGGTGCGCTCCCTTATGCCCTGGCATGCAAACGTAGGCAAAAGACTGGTAAAAAGTCCTAAATTATATATTCGCGATTCTGGCCTTTTTCACAGTTTACAATCGATTGATACGATGAATGTGCTTTTATCTCATGCTAAATTGGGAGCTTCATGGGAAGGAATGGCTTTAGAGGCAGTTTCTCAAGTTTTAAATGTTCCAAATGAAAATCTGTTTTTTTGGGCAACACATGCCGGAGCAGAACTAGATCTTTTTTTTCAAAAAAGAGGGAAAAATTGGGGAATTGAATTTAAATATGCAGATGCTCCCAGGTTAACTCAATCGATGCATTCTGTTTGCAAAGATCTTAATCTTGAACATCTTTGGATTATTTATCCAGGTAATAAAACTTATTTATTAGATAAAAAAATCACTGTTTTACCATTTGAAAAAATATCTAGAGTAAGTTCGGCAATAAGAATTTAATTTGTTAGAGATTGGGTAAAAGGAGAAATTCTTATGCAAAACAAAAATCAAATTCCAGCTCATTTAAAATGGCTGGCAGTGTCAGCAAAAGATTCCAAAACCTGTTTTTTTGACTATTTTGCTCAAAAGAACTAGTCTCGATCTGTGCTGTTTTGGTAACATTTTGGTAGCTTTTTTGGGCATTTTAAAATGGATTTTCTAATCTTAGTTCCGATTACTTTTCTAGCAAGCATTGTTAATGGTGGGCTAGGTTACGGGTTTTCATCAATTACGGTACCTCTTGCCTTGCTATTTTATGCAAGTAGGATTTTAAATCCTACATTAGTATTGGTCGAAGTTTTTCTAAATAGCTATACCTTGGCTATTAACTACAAGAGTATACCAAATCAGTGGAAAAGAGTTTTGCCACTGATTTTAGGTCTCATTCCAGGCATTCTCGTTGGAAGTTATTTTTTAGCTTCCGTTAATACTACTGATCTCAAACTTGTAACATATATTATTCTGATTCCGCTCATTTTGCTCCAAGCTGCTGGTATTAGGAGAGTTTTAAGATCAGAAAAAAAATGGATGCCCCCTTTGGGAATGGGAATAGGTGTTTTATATTCTTTAACAACAATATCGGGCCCTCCATTGGCACTGTTTTTCAACAATCAGGGGTTAGCAAAACGTGATTTTAGGGCGGCCTTGGGGCTTATTCGGGTTGTTGAATCCGTTTTTACTGCAATTGTTTATTTTTTCCTTGGGCTTTTTAGTACCCAAATCTTAACACTCAGCATGAGTATCTTACCCAGCATTGCAATTGGACTCCCATTGGGAACATATCTCATCAGACGCATGAGCACTGAAACATTTAGAAGAGTTGCTATGAGCTTTGATTGTTGGATTGTAAGCTTTGGTCTCTCTAGGGTTTTAATCCAAACAGGGCTACTATCTTCTTTTGTGAGTTCTACCATCATGCTTGTTATTATAAGTATTGATATTTGTTTACTGTTTTTTTATTTTAAAAGAAATTTAAATATGAGAGCCAGTATGCCACCACAGACAACATAGTATGGAAAGTTATAAACTTAATTATTTAAAACAATTAGAATCAGAAAGTATTTACATTATTCGAGAGGGAACTGCAGAGTTTAAGAATCCCGTCATGCTATATTCTATTGGAAAAGATTCCTCTGTCATGCTGCATCTTGCTAGAAAAGCTTTTTGGCCAGGTAAGATTCCCTTTCCTTTAATGCATGTAGATACAGGTTATAAATTTCAAGAAATGATAGAGTTTCGAAATTATTATATAGATAAAATTGAAGCTAGACTCATAGTCGAAAGAAATGAGGAATGGATTAAAAAGGGCATGCATCCAAGTATGTATGGTATAGAACGGTGCTGTGGACAATTAAAAACGAGAGCATTATTGGACGCATTACAAAAACATAAATTTGATGCTGCTTTTGGGGGAGCCAGGCGTGAAGAGGAGAAATCTAGAGCAAAAGAAAGAATTTTTTCAGTACGCGATGAGTTTGGTAAGTGGAATCCCAAGAATCAAAGGCCTGAATTATGGTCTCTCTACAATACTAAGCTTGGATCTGGCGAAACTATGCGTGTTTTCCCCTTATCTAACTGGACGGAAGTAGATATATGGACGTACATCAAAATGGAAAAGATAGAAGTTGTACCTTTATATTTTTCTAAAGAGAGAGAAATGATTAGAAGAAATGGCGCTCTTATCCCAAAAGACAAGTTTACTAATCTAAAAGAAAATGAAAAAACGGAAAAAAAGATTATTAGTTTTCGCTATGTAGGTTGTTCGCCTTGTACAGGTGCAATCGAATCCACAGCAGTGACTGTAGATGATATTTTACAGGAAGTTTTACATACTAAAAAATCTGAGCGAGAAAACAGAATCATTGATTTAGGTTGTGATAGCTCTATGGAAGATAAGAAAAAACAAGGCTATTTTTAAAATGGTGTTGCGAAAAGCCGATCGCAACCTCCTTTAAATATTATGGATGATTTGATAAGAGATAAAGAATTACTCAGATTTGCAACTGCAGGAAGTGTGGATGACGGAAAATCTACGCTTATCGGACGATTACTCTATGATAGTAATGTCATTTATGAAGATCAATTAGAAGCCGTTCGACAAACGAGTTTTCGCAAAGGGGCCCATCGTATAGATTTGTCTTTGTTAACAGATGGCTTATCTTCAGAGAGAGAGCAAGGTATTACGATTGATGTTGCTTACCGGTATTTTTCCACAAAGAAAAGAAGATTTATAATTGCCGATGTTCCCGGTCATGAACAGTACACCGCTAATATGGTAACAGGGGTATCTACAGCAGATTTAGTCATTATTTTAGTCGATGCAACAAAAGGGTTATTGCTTCAATCTAAACGTCATTTATTTATTACAACATTATTGCAAGTTCCACATATTTTAATTGCGATTAATAAAATGGATTCAGTGAACTACAGTCAAGAAGTTTTTGAGAAAATAAAAAATAGCTTTGTAGACTTCTCTGAAAAACTAAATATTGGCGACTTACAATTTATTCCTATATCTGCTTTGGAAGGTGCCATGATTGTTCGAAGAGATAAGATGGAATGGTATGGCGGATATACGCTTATTCAGTATTTAGAAAATTTACACGTTGCAAGTGATAGAAACTTAATTGACTTTAGATTTCCTGTTCAGATGGTTCTTAGACCTCACTCTCATTTTAGGGGTTATGCTGGCCGTGTTGAAGGTGGAGTCATAAGGCAAGGTGATGAGGTGGTTATTTTACCATCGGGTAAAAAAACAAAAATAAAATCTATAATGACTTATGAAGGTGAAGAAAAGTATGCTTTTAATCTGCAATCTGTGGTTTTAACATTAGAAGATGAATTAGATATAAGCCGTGGGGATATGATTGTGAGGCAGAATAATTTACCTGAACGAAAGAGAGAATTTTGTGCAATTATTTTTTGGATGTCGGAAGAAGTCTTAAATAAGAATAGAAGTTACACCATAAAGCATACAACTCACGTGACGAATTGTTATTTTACAGAATTATCCTATAAAATTAATGTCGATAACTTACATAGAGAGCAGGCACAGATTTTGAACTTTAATGAAGTTGGCATGGTTCATATAAAAACCCATGAACCTTTAATGTTCGATGCCTATACGAAAAATAGAAATACAGGTAGTTTTGTTATTATTGATGAGTTTACTGATAATACCATTGGTGCTGGTATTATTTTAGATCGCGCAGTTTAGCTTTAACATTTTTAGAAACATACGTTCTTATTTTTTTCAACAAACCTGTCTTTTCTCTAAAAGAAACCCCATGATAACGTGTTTGAAGAAGGGTTTCATTAAAATTTTCCAAGCCATATCCCAAAGTGGAGGCCACCTTCAAGCATTCAGAATGATCAAAAACTTTCTTCCAGTCTAAAACATTCAAATCTGTTTGGTGATGAGAGATATCAACCAATGTTTTTAAGGAATCAAAAACCATTTCTCTCCGTGGCAAGCCAATATAATGAAGTAATGACTCTAAAACACCAGTGGTAGGATCAAACAATGCCTCTTTCTGAACCCGAAGAAAGGGAATTTGTGGAAATTTCTTCTCAATTTCCATGGCATATAAATTAATTTCAGTCCACCAAAATAAACATTTTTCAT
>CAYJRY010000070.1:0-4886 GCA_964372855.1 uncultured Gammaproteobacteria bacterium
TTTGGTTGGAGTTGCAATACTTGCTATTCTGTTTGGTGTAATACTTTTTGATAACTCTCAGAAAAGTGGCAATGTAAACCCATCAACAAAAAATGAATCTGGCGAGATTACTAATTATATTGAGTACTCAGAAGTAAATTTTGCTAATGCTCA
Source organism: uncultured Gammaproteobacteria bacterium (assembly GCA_964372855.1). Classification (GTDB taxonomy): domain Bacteria; phylum Patescibacteriota; class Microgenomatia; order Levybacterales; family UBA12049; genus JACOXT01. Next base: position 154 of record CAYJRY010000070.1, read on the forward strand.
GAAAAATGGTCGAGTAGTGCTCTATTTTTGGGCTTCCTGGTGTCCAACATGCAAAGTATTAGATCAAGAATTAAAAGAAAAAGGTAATGAGTTACCAAATGATGTAACAATTCTTCAAGTAAACTATGACACAGAAAAAGAACTTAAAAAAATATATGGCATAACTCAACAACATACTTTAGTACAAGTCGACAAAGATGGAAATGAGGTTGAAAAATGGATTGGCGGAGGGTTTGAAACAATAAAACAACAACTCAAATAATTTTAAATATGTTTTTACTTATACCAATCGCTTTCATATCGGGAATTTTAACAGTTTTTTCACCGTGTGTTCTGCCAATCCTTCCAATAATTTTAGCAAGCGGGATTGAGGGGAAAGAATGGAGAATTAGAGGTGTTATTGTAGGCTTGGTAGTAAGTTTTGCTGCTGCATCTCTCCTTCTTGCTACAGTTGTACAAGCGTTTGGTATTCCAGCTGATACCATTCGAAATATTGCTGTAATTCTCTTAGTCATTTTTGGGTTAAGTATGGTATTTCCAATTATTTGGGAAAAAGCGCAGGCAATTAGCGAGCGATACTGGAGAATGCAACCGGTACAAAATCAAAGCAATGGATTTGGTGGAGGATTTGTAACAGGAGTGAGCTTAGGTATTGTTTGGACTCCTTGTATTGGTCCGGTCGTTGCCGCTGTTGCAACACTTGCTGCAGTTAATTCGCTATCACCCACAACCGCTGCTATAGCATTTGCATATGCGTTAGGAACGGGAATACCACTCTATTTTATTGCGAAAGGAGGAAGTAAAGTTACTCAGAGACTTGGTGTATTTAGAAAAAACAATCAAATAATCCGGCAAGTTTTTGGTGTTATTATTCTGGCTACTGCTTTATTTATTTTTACAGGTGCAGATAGAAAGCTGCAGGAGTGGACACTGAATAATTTGCCGCAGTCTTGGACGCAGATTGCAACAAATTTTGAGAATAGATTTAATATTGATGACTCATTGAATGCTTTAGTAGAACAAGATAAGTTTATGAAAAAAGCAAAACCTGGAACAACTGTTGTGAGAAATGTAACACTCGCGAATGACTTCAGCGGGGCAAAAGTTAGTAAGGAAGATTTATTGCAGGGATGTTTCGGCGGAAAAGACTGTATTCCATCTGTAGATAAACCTAAGTTTGAAAATGCCAAGAAAGCTACTTGGTTACAAGATGAGGACTTAATCTTTGCAGTTGATTATAAAGGAGTACAACGGGCTTATCCTCAACGAATTATGAATTGGCATGAAATTGTAAATGATAAGATTGCAGGTGATCCTATTGTTGTTACTTTCTGTCCATTATGTGGCTCAGCCCTTGCTTTTGAGCGAAAAGTTAATGGCGTCATTACAGAGTTTGGCGTTTCAGGAAAACTTCATAATTCAGATTTGGTTATGTATGATCGGTATGAAGGAAATCTTTGGCAGCAAATAACCGGTGAAGCAATTGTAGGAGAGGCAGCAAGGCGAGATGAAAAACTAAAACAAATTCCAATAATTACCACTACTTGGGGTGATTGGAAGAAAGAATATTCTAAAACAGAAGTCCTGTCAAGGGATACAGGTCATGTAAGAGATTATGATGCATATCCATATGGAACATATGAGCAGGATAATGAGTTATATTTTGGCGTGAAAAACCTAAATAAGAAGTTACAAATTAAAACAGTAGTGTACGGAATAGAGGTAAATGGTTTTTCAAAAGCTTATCCTGAAAATGTATTTGATAAGCAATCGATAATTTCAGATTCTGTAGGCGGTATTCCTATAAGACTTGAGAAAACAAAAGAAGGGAAAATAGAGGCAATAAATATTCAAAATCAGGAAGAAATTATTCCCATTCGTCTTTTCTGGTTTGCATGGGCAGCATTTCATCCCAATACAGAATTATATTAATAAAGAAAAATGTGAATTATTACATGATATATACAAAAAAAAGACTTAATATTTAGATTTAAATTTTAAAGTTAGAGTTAGAAAAGTCAATTTTTCATAATTGACTAGATAGGAGGCGATTAATATGATTAAATGTCCGGAATGTGGAATGGAGTTTAGTTCTCAGGAAGAACACGATAAGCATCATATGGAAGCACATGGAATAAACGTACAAACGGGCGGCATGAAATGTCCAATGTGCGGATTTACTTCCCAATCAAACGAAGATATGGAAATACATACTAAAACTCATAAAACTTCTACCTAACAGCGAATTTTCTGTATGTTTGAGGAAAATGTGTTACGCTTGCAAGATAGATTCCAAGAGCAGTTCCATAGAAAAATGTATGTGCAATTAGCTGCGTTATAGGGTTAGTTTGGGTGATAAACCAAGTCCATCCAAATACAGGAGCAACAACATAGAAGTTAATTAGCCAGATAAGAAAGCCATATAAAGTTGATCCCAAAACCAGTGACAATTTTGATTGGAACATGTTGGAGTTGTTTCTTATTATCCATACAAAAATTAATCCAAATGCTATTGACAATATAAAATGAATTACAGTGCCTGTGCCAATTGCAGTTAACAAAGGGTAAGAAGGACTTATAGCTTGTTCTCCAAGAATCATTGCTGCTATCATCCGAAGTGGCATAAAGATAGCTTGTTGTCCCATTGCGACTACAGAAGCTGCCATTTCAAACAGCGCAAAAGTTATCCCCCCTACTATACCTCCCCATATTCCATCTCTAATCATGTTCATTTCCTCCTATTTGTCATCTACTTTACTTTAATTTTTTATAAAAAATGTATATAGAAAGTAAAGAAAATGTATAAGCTTAAGAAGGGTGAAACTATCTTTACAAATTCTACAGAATAATAGGATGTTTTTTTCTTGAACCATAATGCTACTGCTATGGGAGAAATTAGAGAAGCTACCAATAGTTGATGAGGAGGTTGTCTTAATTTTCCGCAAATAGGAAACTTTATTTGAGGAAAGCGATATATGCTAGCAAAAATGCAATTGCAGCCAAACCAAAGGCAATTGCCACTTTGATATTTATATCCTCTATATTTATTTTACTATTTTTCATGTTCATATCTTAGGATTAGTGAGATAACTAATGCCAATATACCATACACAATATTTACGGTCAATATCCATATTTTGATCTTACTTCTTTTTGCAGTTGTAGGAACAATAAATGCGGCACCAAACCAACCAGCAGATAAATTGACAAAAAGATCTGAAAGAGTATTTAACAAGACATGCTTCATTTTAAATATTTTTCTGTCGGGGAGCGGGGAATCGAACCCCGTCCGGACGACCCCCAGCCGCCCATTCTACCGTTAAACTACTCCCCGCTCTTGCGAAGCAAGAATGAACCAATATGCAAATATTCAAATAATCCAATAAGTCCAATTAATTCGTTTATTTGACTATTCGTTTATTTATTTATTGGTATTATTCTTTTGAGTATTATAGATTATTGTACTAACTATCTTTATAATCTCTTCTCCTTCACTAATCAAATTCTGCATTCTTGGTTTGAAATTATTATTTGTGTCTGCAATGATATTTAACCAATAATCCGTTTCTTTTCCTTCTTTTCTAACAATTGTATACTTGTGAATAAAATCTCTTTTTGTTGTTACCCCATCTGCTTCTCTGTCATTTGCTCCCATTGATGTTACAGATCTAGCGACTTGATTAATTATAATTAAATTTTCTGGTGTTTTAGGCAGCTGTTTTATAAGCCTAAGAACTCTTATAACAAATTTATAGACTCTATCATGGATATCTTTAGATCTATTATCCTTCATTTATAAATTTGCTTATTGGATTATTCGTTTATTGATCTTATTTTCCTCCTTGCATTATAGCAAAAAATTGCTACAATTTATTTATTATGGGCAGGACATCAAGCACGCAAAAAAATCTTCCAAACGGTCCAACTGAATCCACAGAAAAGCTAAATGCCGTAAGACTCGCGATGGAGCAAATAGAGAAACAATACGGCAGAGGCTCTATTATGCGTTTTGGACAAACAGGACAAAAGCTTGATATATCAGTTATCTCAACAGGATGTCTTCCTTTGGATCTGGCACTAGGCGTTGGTGGAGTGCCAAGAGGAAGGATTATTGAAATTTTTGGCCCTGAAGCATCTGGAAAAACTACAATTTGCCTATCAATCATTGCTCAAGCGCAAAAACACGGAGGAGTTGCTGCTTTTATTGACGCAGAACATGCTCTTGATCCAATTTGGGCCAAGACTTTGGGCGTGAAACTTGAAGAACTTTTGATTTCCCAGCCAGACACAGGAGAGCAAGCTTTGGAAATTGCCGAAAGTTTGATTCGATCAGGTGGAGTAGATGTATTGGTAATTGACTCAGTTGCCGCACTTGTTCCTCGTGCAGAAATTGAAGGCGAGATGGGAGATGCAATGGTAGGCCTTCAGGCCAGACTTATGTCGCAGGCATTAAGAAAACTTACAGGTGTTATTTCCAAATCAAAAACAGTTGCAATATTTACCAACCAGTTAAGACAAAAAATTGGAATAATGTTTGGAAATCCAGAAACAACAACAGGAGGCCTGGCTCTTAAGTTTTATGCATCTATTAGAATGGATGTTCGGAAAATTGAGACTTTAAAAGATGGTGACAAAGCAATTGGATCTCGGCATAGAGTAAAGATAGTTAAGAACAAAGTCTCTGCTCCTTTTAGAATTGCAGAGTTTGACGTTATGGTAGACGGCATTTCCAG
>CAYJRY010000071.1:0-4690 GCA_964372855.1 uncultured Gammaproteobacteria bacterium
TCTTGATACTTCTTCCATCTTTTCTACTCTCTTTACAATTTCTTTGACGCTTTTTTTCTGACAAATAAGATGAACGTTTTGGCCAGTATTTAATGTAAAATAAACCTGCAATCCACCTTTCCTCCATTTCCTAACAGCATGTATAACTCTAAGTGTTCCAGGTAACCAATAAATTAAAGAAGGTGTTGATGTTAGCATAACGGCATGAAGTTCTAATGCTTCCTGTTCTATCAGTTCTCCAAAATTTTTAAAATCTTTTTCTTTTAAATATTTTTTTATTAAATTTATTTTTTTATTTATATTTTCTAAACGGACTTTAAAAAATGGGCTTGATTTTGCCAACTTTTGTCCCTCTGTTGTGCTAACTGCTTTTTTGTCTTTGCCAACAATCACCACAATATCTGCGATATCCCAATAATTAGGAGGATATAAAGAAACTGCATAAGAAGTCTCACTTGTTGTCCCATCAAGCCATTCAACAAATCCATCAGGAATTGAGCGACAACTAGATCCCGAACCTTGTCTTGCTAAAATTGATAATTCTTTTTCAGAAAGTTTTAAGTCTGCTGCTGAAACTGCGGCCAATGTTAATGCGGCAAATCCTGATGCAGATGAGGAAAGTCCAGTTGCTAATGGGAAATTATTTTTTGAAACAACTTTCGCTTTTAGATTTATTTTCGCAATTTTCCTTATTCGGTCTAAATGTTGAATAGCGCGGTTATCCTCATTTTTTCCTTTTATCCCATTAATTTCAATTGAGTCATTTTTAAAATTTTCATTAAACTCAACAGTTGTAGTTGTCAGAAGATCACTCAGATTCATTGATATACTACCATTTTCAGGAAGCGTTAAGCTTTCATTTCTTTTTCCCCAATACTTAATAAAAGCGATATTAGACGGTGCAATTGCAGTTGCCTTCATTATCCTACTCATATCTCTTTAATCCTTCAGTACCTACATGTATTAATACCACTTCTAATTTTTTTTGCTTAACATAAGTCAATAAGCTCTTCATATCTTTATGATAGCAAAGAATCATCCCTGACCCTTTCTTAACTCCTCCACCCCCAGATATCTTTGCAGCTCCTCCTAATTTTTCAATTGTCCTTATTAAATCCTGTGTCTTTCTGCCAACTACCCCTAATTTTTCTAAATTTCTCTCTCCCAATCTAATACATTCCATAAGAGTATTCTCATCTCCATATTTTAATGAAATGACCATTTTTTTTGTTAACTCTTCTTGTGAATTAAACAACTCTTGTGTTTTTTTGGTAAATGCTGATTTAAACTGAGATACTTTTGCAACCATCTCTTTAGTTGTCTCTTTTGGTTTTCCTGAGTTTATTAAAATAAATTGCTTAATATTTTTGTGTGGTTTGAAAGGAAGAGGAGAAAATGTTTTTAAAAACTCAAATTCTTTTCGAAACCATAAAAAACCACCTGTAATAACCGCTGCCAAATCTCCACCTGATGGATTTCCATGAAAATACTTCTCACCTTTATAAGCAATATCAAAAATAGTTTCTTTGTCCCAAGGAATTTTGAGAAATGATAACAAACAAGCTGTAATTCCTGCAGACAATGCTGCCGAAGATCCAAGTCCAGCACCTATAGGAACTTGCGATTTTATTCTAAGGGTATAAGGCTTAATTGCTTTAATTCTTGTTCTTCTTCTAGTTTCTCTTTCCAATATTTCTATGAGCTTCTTTGTCTCTACTTTATATCCTTCCGCTCCCTCAATTTGTTTTTTCCTCGAAGAACTAATCGTTATTAATACTCTCTTGTCAATAGCAGATAAAAGTGCTGGTTTACCATATACAACTGCATGTTCTCCTAAGAGGTGAACTTTCGAAGGAACAGAAAAGGTAGTCATAGTGGCTTAAACTTGATGTGGTAATAAAGAACATCATCTAGATCTTGAGTTTTTAGTCTTCTTAAGACTGCAACAACCTCTGTTCCTATTGCCAAATCTTCTTTTCTCCAATCAACTAATTGCCCAATCATGTTTTCACCACTTTGCATTTTTACAATTATCACTGGATAAGGGGCTTGGTCAACAAAAGATTTTGATGGAACTCTAATATATGTAAAATTAAGTATTTTCCCTTTCTTACCAATAAGATTTGCTGTATTTTTTTGTCTTCTCCAAAGTTTTACAGGTGTTGTTATCATATCAGTTTCGTAAAATATGAATTACTGCTACTGCTCCGCTTCCTCCAACGTTGTGAGTTAGTCCTATCTTAGCCTTTTCAACTTGACGTTTCCCGGCAATACCTCGTAATTGCTCGGTAATTTCAACAATTTGTTTAATTCCTGTTGCTCCAACAGGATGCCCACAGGACTTTAATCCTCCTGATGGATTACAGATAATATCTCCTTTAAAAAGCGTTCTTTTACCGTATGATATATCTTTTGCCCCTTCTCCTTTTTCTGAAAATCCCAAATCTTCAGTGGCAATAGCCTCAGAAATTGAAAAACAATCATGAATTTCTGCTATATCCACATCAAGTGGCTTTATCCCTGATTTCTTATATGCTTTATTTGATGCATCAACAACAGATGCTAGACTTGTAAAAGATTTTCTATCATGAAGACTTAATGTGTCAGTTGCGACTTCGCTTGCGACAATATATACAGGTTTTTTTACTTTCTTGTTTTCGCTAGATATAACCACTGCTGCTGCGCCATCGGAGATTGGCGAGCAATCCAAAAGCTTTAACGGATCCGCAATTTTAGAACTCTTCATTACATCGCTTATAGTTATAGGGAATTGAAATTGTGCTTTTGAATTTAGTGTTCCATGATAATGATTTTTAACTGAAACAGATGCTAAATCTTCTTCTGTTACATTATACTTTTGCATATAAGCTTGGGCCATAAGAGCATAAACTCCTGGAAAAGTAGCACCAGCCATTCTTTCCTCATCTGAACCCGCAGCCATCAGAGCATTTGTTATCTCATCAAGACTCGCGTCTGTCATTTTCTCAACCCCCAAAACTAAAACAGTTCTATAGGCCTTTGCAAGTAGGCTATTAATAGCATTATGTAGTGCCAATCCTCCTGAAGCACATGCTCCCTCAATTCTAAATGCGGGAATCCTAACTCCTAATTCTTCAGCAAGAAGTGATCCTAAATTTGCTTGATTTCCCAATATTCCTGACAACATATTTCCTACAAATAACGCATCTATTTGAGATACTTTTAATCCCGAATCCACTAAGGCATCTGTCATTGCCTGCCGAGCTAGTGTTCGAGGAGACATGTTCCACAATTCTCCAAATTTTGTACTTGACACGCCTAATATACTTATTTTCATACTATTATATTTTTTGTGTCTGCCTAAGGTATGCTGAATATGAAATATAAATTTTATCTTTTATTTGTGTATCAACTGATACCAATTTCTTTTGTTTTTGCAAAATCTCTTTGGTTATTTCAAATATAAATCCATCTGATCCAGCGCCAGAGCCGTAAGAAACAAAAAATATTTTTTCACCAGGTTTTGCTATATCCAAAACGCTTGCTAGTCCCATTAAAGAAGACGCAGAATAAGGATTCCCTATCTTGTCAACAATAAGAGAAGGTGTTAGCTGCTCTTCTGAAAACCCCAACTTTTTAGCAACGACACGAGGAAATTTTCCATTTGGCATATGAAATACGCAAAATGAGAAATCAGAAGTCTTAAGTTTGCTTTTAGAAAGCATGTTTTTGGATTCCTGCATTACATGAGTAAAATATGCAGGTTCCCCTGTAAATCTTCCGAAATGAGAAGGGTATTTAGCTCCATCTCTCCTCCAAAAATCTGGGGTATCTGAAGAAAAAGAAGACATCTCAAGAATATTTGCGATAACCTCATTTTCTTTATTCCCTAAAATATATGCACAGGCTGCGCTTGCAGCGGTATACTCCAGCGCATCATGGGGTCTTCCTTGAGCTGTATCACTCCCAACAACTAAACCATATTTTATTTTTTTAGTCTCTAATAATGAAGCTGTAATTTGCATTCCAGCTGTTCCCGCTTTACACGCAAATTCCAAGTCAACTGCAAAATAATTATTTCCTATACCTAAATATTCACCGATTGATGTTGATGAAGGCTTAACTGTATAAGGATGACTCTCAGACCCGACATACACACTTCCTATATCTTGCGGATTAATCTTGGCCATTCCAATTGCCGTTCTTGATGCCTCAATTCCCATTGTAACTGCATCTTCATCGAATCCAGGAACAGTTTTTTCGCTGATTCTAAAACCGTTAACTATCTCATCTGCATCTTTCCCCCACATCTGAGCAATTTCAGAAAGTTTTAAACGATATTTTGGAATGTATGTACCGTATGAAACAATACCAGTCATTTTATTTTCTTATCCTACCTAATTTTTGATGAGCTGATGCCAAAGACCCTTGTGCTAAAGACGCTAATAAAGAGATCTCCCCAGCCAAAACTGCTCCTGCAACGATTTCTGCAAGTTTTTGAGCGTTTTTTCCTTTGTCGCCACCATTTATTCCCATAATAGATAATGCTTCTTTTTGTGTATCTAAGGAAGTTCCGCCTCCAACCGTCCCAACAACAAGATCTGGTAAGTATACCGAAGCGTAAAGATCGCCCTTTAATTCCTCAACTGTTGTTATACCTATAGAACATTCTGCCACATGCGCTACATCTTGTCCAGTGGCTATAAATACT
>CAYJRY010000072.1:0-4598 GCA_964372855.1 uncultured Gammaproteobacteria bacterium
TTTTGTATGTTTTAAAATTATCACGCGGAAAACTGGCAAATTATCGAAAAAAAATTGGAGTAGTTTTCCAGGACTTAAAGCTTTTAATGGATAGGACTATTTTTGAAAATATTATTCTTCCGCTGGATATCGCCGGAGTTAAAAGTATGGAAGCAAGAAAAAAAGTTGATGAAATGATGACAAAATTAGGAATATTTGAACATAGGAATAAATTCCCAATACAGCTCTCAGGAGGAGAACTGCAAAGAACTGCAATTGCAAGAGCATTAATTTTATCTCCACAGATTCTATTGGCGGATGAGCCAACAGGAGATTTAGACATGATAACTTCAGCTGGAATTGTAAAGCAACTTTTTGAGATTAATCAAGCTGGTACTACTATAATCATGGCAACTCACAATTTAGATATTATAAAAGCACACCCTAAAAAAATAATTGCGTTGGACAAAGGACGAATGGTGCAAAAAGAAAACGATAAAAAATCGCAGTAATGAAAATTCTAAAAACAACCTGGAATAATATTAGACGATCTCCATATCAGGCTTTTGCGGCAGTTTTCATAATGCTTCAAACTTTTTTTGTTGTATCTGTTTTTTCATATGTGATAGCTGGTTCGGCAAAAACTATCGAATATCTCGAAAGTCTTCCTCAAGCCCATATATTTTTCAAAAACGATGCAAGCCAAAATGATATTGATGCTTTAAAAAAAGAACTCGAAGCAACAGGAAAAGTTTCAGAAATAAAGTTTACATCGCAGGAAGAAGCGCTGAAAATTTATATTGAAAGGACAAAAGATGATGATCCTTTGCTTAGGGAATTAGTCACTGCGAGTACTCTTCCAACCAGTTTTAGTATAACTGCGATAGATCCAAATTATCTAGGAGATATTGTTGAAATGGTTGAAGACTCCCCTATAGTTTACCAGACTGTTTTCTTAAAAGACGTTGTATCGAAATTAGTAGATTTGACTGATGCGGTAAGAAGAATAGGAGTAATTTTAATCGCTTTTTTAGCACTGGATTCGATTTTTATTATTGTCATCATTTTAAGTATTAAAATTTCACAAAAAGGAGAGGATATACATATAATGAAGCTAATTGGTGCAGAGAACTGGTATATTCGTTGGCCTTTTATTCTGGAAGGAGTAATTTATGGTGTATTTGGAGCAGTAATCGGTTGGCTTCTAGCAACAGGAGTATTGTGGTACGCAACACCAATTCTGTCTTCATACTTTAAAGATATCACGATTTTCCCTCTATCAGCTATATTTCTAATGGAATTATTGTTAATTGAAATATTGTTAGCAATAGTTTTGGGAATTTTTGCTAGTTTTTTGGCAGTTTTGAGATATCTTAGATAGTATGATGTATGGTAAAGAAAACATTACTCTTTATTTGTCTTTTGGGAGTTTTCTTACTTCTTAGCAATAACTTAATTAATGCCCAATCCTCATCGATTCCTGAATGTAAAGAAAAAAATCTAGATTTTAACCAATGTGTCGAATATCTTAAGAATAAAGTTTCTGAAAAACAAGGTCAAGCCAAAACTTTAGCCTCACAAATTGCCATAATGGATAATCAAATCAAATTAACAGAGGCAAGAATTGAGCAAAACAAAAGAGAGATATTAGACCTAACCTTAGATATAGATACAGCCACAAAAAAAATCTCAAATCTTCAGCAGTCTCTAGATGCTTTATCTGAAGTTTTACTAAAAAGAATTGTTGCAACTTATATTTCAGGAACTATTGAGCCGTGGGAAGTAATACTTTCATCAAATAACGCAAATGATCTACTTTTAAAATATAACTACCTTAAGGCTGCGCAAGCACGTGATAAAAAACTGATTTATGAAGTTCAGCAGGCGAAGAATGATTACACCAATCAGAAATTAATTTTTGAGGATAAGAAAAAAAGAATTGAGATTTTGAAAAATCAACTTGAGGCATACAATAAAAGCCTGGCTCAGCAGAAAGCCGATAAGCAACATTTGCTAGTTGTTACAAAAAACGATGAGGTAAGATACCAGCAACTTCTTGCTCAAGCTCAAGCTGAAAGAGCTATTGTTTTTGGCGGGGGCGTAGACTCTTACATTCGAGATGTGAATCAGGGAGATTCAATAGGGATTATAGCATCCTATAGCGCAAGTCCAGGTTGTTCAACAGGTGCTCATTTACATTTTGAAATTCAAAGGGATGGTTCCGCTCAAAATCCTAATTCTTATCTTAGAGGAGCAAATTTTTCCTATAGTTATACTCCAGAGCAATATGGATACTTTGGAACAGTTGGTCCAACAGGAGATTTGCCATGGCCTCTTGATGAACCAATAGTCATAAATCAAGGATATGGATCACACAGTTTTGCACAAACTTTTTATGCTGGAGGAATACATACTGGTATAGATATGGATTCAAAATCCTCATCAACTGTAAAAACAGTTAAATCAGGAAAACTTTATGGAGGGTCATATAATTGTACAAATGGCAAACTTTATTATGCCAAAGTTATTCATGATGGAGGATTAATCACTTGGTATCTACACACAATTCCAAATTAGAAAATTCCTATAAAACTTATGGAATGAAGTATTTATTATTGTTTTTATTTTTTTGTTTGTGGATTTTTTTGTCAGGAGAGATTTTTGCAGCATTTTCATTTAATATTTCAAGCATAAGTACAGATTCTATATCTTCACAAGAGCAAGAGATAATAGCAGACATTAGTATTAATGATTTACCTTCTGAGTCTTATTTTCGGGTAGCGTGGCAAGCAGCATCAGGGAGACCATATTTTGGGTACATAAAAAACGACAAAGGTTCATGGATTAAGGTTAAACCAGACCAGGATTGCAAAAATTACTATAAAGTTTCGGACACTACAACAACATCTTTATCAATAATTGCCAAGATTGGCGAGGATAATAATATAAACAATGGAAATTATCTTTTAAAAGCGCGAAGATATACTTCCAATTGTTCCGATACTGATAGTCAACCTATTTCGATTCAGATTAATCTTCCTATGCCTACCTCATCTCCTACAGTTACACTTACCCCAACTAATTCACCAACCATTACGAAAACTCCTACTCCGTCAAAATCTCCAACTCCCACAAAAACACCAACACCGACAAAGGTTCCAACGCCAACTAAAACTCCAACTCTTACTCCAACTCCCAAATCCACTTCACCAACACCGGTTAAGTCTCACACTATTGTTTTATCAACCCCTACCCCCAAACGAGCAAATCCAACTTCTATTTTGGGGGAAAGCACAGAAAGTGCAAATATTATTAAACCTACAGTTACTGCTACTAAAAAACTGAAAACTAAGATTTCATCTATCCCAAAAGAGACGATGATTCTAGGTGTTCGTCAAAATGTGTTGTCAAGAATTCTAATCGGAATCGGTGTTATTTTTATCTTAGCTTGTGCTATACTCGGCTTCTTAAGTTACAGAAGAAATAGAGAATTATTATGAAAAAAGGTGTTTTTATTACAAAAAGTTTCGAGGAAACTCAAAAACTTGGAATAAAGTTTGCTAGATATATTACAACACAGCAATTAAAGAATGCAGCATCAAATATTATTGCATTATATGGAGATTTGGGAAGCGGCAAAACTACATTTGTACAAGGATTGGCAAAAGGATTGGGGATAAAGAAAAGAATTATTTCACCGACTTTTATAATTATGAGAAAATACAAGTTAAGTATTAAGGATAAAGTATTAAGTTTTAAGTATTTTTACCACATAGACTTATATAGAATTAAAGGTAGAGATGATATAAGAGGATTGGGGTTGGAAGAAATTTTAAATGATTCTGAAAGTATTGTTGCGATTGAGTGGGCGGAAAAATTAGGAAGACCTTTATCTTCAAACAGAATTGATGTTAAGTTTTCTCAATTAAACGATCTTTTAAGGAAAATAAATATAAAACATATTACCACTTTTGAACCTCAAAGAAATTATAAGACATAAGCAAGAATAAGTTAACAATAGTTGTTATAAATAATAGATTGACAATATGGCACATAGATGGTATATATATTCATTCCTGTCTTAACTATGAGATATATCACGCAAAATAATCTCTTAACTGTTAAAGAAGTTTCCATCTTTCTTAAAATAAGACCTTTGACAATTTATAAATATATTCGCGATCGAAAACTTGAAGCTATACGATTTGGTGGGCATTATAGGGTTGAAAGACGATCCCTTGATAAATTTATTGACAATCATAGGATAAGTGAAAATAATCGAAATTTAGAAAAAAAGGAGATTGTTAATGAGAGGTAAGAAGTTAAGCGTTGTGATTCCAATATATAACGAACTCAATAGCGTTAATAAGTTGTTAAGAAGGATCTATAAGGCCTTAAGGAAAGTTACGGAATTTGAAGTTATTTTTATAGATGATAATTCAACAGATGGAACATTTGAAAAAATTCAAAAATTTCCCTTAATATTTCTGCGCCGATCGAAAGACCCGTCGCTTCTAACGCCTCTTCTTCCGATTGCCCTTTGGAAAGTAAAAAAATCGCCGAGAATAAAGCCCTCATTGAATCTTCGTCCATGAGAGTTGCTGTAGGAACGACTTGCC
>CAYJRY010000073.1:0-4534 GCA_964372855.1 uncultured Gammaproteobacteria bacterium
TTATCTCATTCTTAAATTAAAAATTGTACTATAAGGAACATCGACATTGACAGCTTCAACCACTGTCCAATTTAAGTCTTCAAACAGTCCAAGCCAATCTGCATAAGTTGGTATTCTCTGTCCCATAAAGGCGTGAGTCAGTTCAAATCCTAGTATAAAGATTGGAATTTCAAGAGACTTGTCAGATTTATATGTGTCGCAAAGCAAAAAATTTGTCGCTTTAAAAAACACTTTTTTGATGTGATTTAAAACCTTCAAGCAATTATCTTTTGGCCATAAATCATGCCCCATAAAAAAACTAAATACTAATTCAACATCTTTAAAGCTGCTACTCGGATTTAAAGAATTTATATCAGCACAAATTACGTCAAGTCTGTCCTCGAGTTTTGCAGTTTTAATATTCTCTTTTGCAACCTCTATAGCATGAGGACTGATATCAATTCCTATTCCCTTGATACTACTGTCTTTTTTTAAGATACTGATTAATCTATCTGCACTGCCACAGCCTAAATCAGCAACGTATTTTGGACTTAACTTTTCGAGAGTTTCATTGAAGTAAGCATTGACAAAGTTAGCACCGTAATCTTTACCGGCTCTTGCAATGTGAGCTTCATTTCTTTTCACTTTTGAAACCTCTAGACTATGCGCGGTTAAAAGAGAGTCCATATTTTCAAGGGTGTATGAATATCCTTTTGTTAACCACACAAAGTATCCTTTTGTGGAAAATATTTCCATAAAATTTTCCCCTTCCTAACGATATCTTCAGTAAAAGATACAATTTTCAAGCTACTCAAAGCGCGAAGCAAATACCTAAACGGGAATTCGTGTATCTGCTTCTCATTGCAGAAGTCTTTGATGTTTACATTTCCTGAGTCTTTTATATTTTTTTAAAGCCCTATTTCATTTGCAGCTACAATAGCAGATACTACGATATAAGCATTAAAGAGATTGCTCGAAATGTCGCCCCCAGCCCACGATTTAGGATTTCGTTTCTTTCCCATTTTTGACTATTTCTCCTAATGTGGTAATTACTTTTTCCAAAGCATTCCTTGGTGGGATGGTAATGCGCAAATAGTCTTTTAAAAATTGATCATCTGCAAAATGCCTTGTAGCTATTTTTTTCTTGTTTAGCTCTTTGTTTATAAACTCGCTGGTTAAGGTTTTATGCTTCACCAAAACAAAATTGGCTAAACTTTTACATACTGTGAACTCCATCCCCGTCAAAGATTCCTCAAATATTGCTTTGTCTTTCATTACGTCTTTTGCAATAGAGGCAAAATATTCATGCTGCCTTAGGCAAGCAGAAGCTGCAAATAAAGCTATTGAATTCACATTAAACGGTTCCCTATATACATCTAGTTGTTTAATAACTTCTCTTGATGCAATACAGTATCCTATTCTCAATGCAGCAAGGCCATAGAACTTTGAGAAATGGCGAACAGTTATCAAGTTATCCGTAATATTATGAATCAAATCACCGCAATATTCACCATAAACATTATCGTACACAATAATATTTTCTTTGCTTGAAATTAAATCTGATAATGTCTCTTTGCCAATAACATACCCAGTAATGGAACTCGGGGAGTCAATTACGAAAAACCCCGAATTATTTACACTGGGCTCCTTGTTTATAATTGGATAATTGTCGAAGTAATGAATCTCAAAACCATATTTTGCAGCAAGCGAGACATACATTTTAAAGCAAATTCTCGGTAGATTTATTTTGTCAAACTTTCTTCTAAACAAAAAGAAAAGCGACGATAAAACTTCATCAGCACCGTTCCCTATGAAAATATTATCGGGATCTACATTGTGTAGTTTGGATAACGTGATTTTTAAGTCCTGACAATTTGTGTCCGGGTAAATGTTAATTGATGTTGCCTTAGCTGCATCTACTACAAGTTTTTCAAGCACAACAGCATCGAGAGATAAATTTTCATTTCTATGAAGGCTCAACCATCCTTCTCCGTGAGTGTTTATACCAGCACTATATTTCATAATCGAATTTGCTAAAGCAATGGCTTGATCGCTTTTAAAATGTCACTTCTCTTTACCTCTGTCTGCACGTGCTTTATCCATTCTGCTTTATCTGTTACCTTTGATGAAACCTCTTTACCCAATTTCAGATTTTTAATTGAAACAACTCCCTTAGCCAACTCATTGCCACCGAGCAATATTGCTAAGGGACAATTCTTCCGATCAGCATACGCTAACTGTTTATTCAATCCTCTTTGATTACCGTAATAAACTTCGGTTGCAATTCCAGCTTGGCGAAGTTCTATTGCCATCTTTTGATATTCCACCATTAGATTATTATCTAGCACACATATAAAAACAGGCTGCTCAGCTTTTATAGAAACTTGCCTAGTCAACGTCAATAATTCGCAAATGCGGTCAACACCAATAGAGCATCCTGTTGCAGAAACTTTTACCCCTAACATTTGTGCTACCAAATCATCATAACGACCACCCCCACAGATAGCCCCAATTTTTCTCTCTCTTCCTTTTTCATCAAAATAAGTCTGCTTTGACTCTACTTCAAATACAGGGCCTGTATAATAAGCCATCCCACGAACAAGTTTGGGATCAAATATAACTCTTTGTTCATCAAAGCCAAGTGAAGTAAGCACACTATCGATTCTTCCTAGCTCAGCAATCCCTTCTTTCAAAAAATCATTGCTGCTTATGTACTCTTGCAGGTTACTAAGAACTTCCCTTCTTGTCTTTGCAACAGCGAATTTTTTACAGAAAGCAATGATGGACTCACTAATAGAACTACTGAGTTCAAGTCCTTTGATTTCCGTACCCGAAGTTAAGTCTTTTCTTCCTTTACCTAATTCATTCCCGACACCTCCGATTCCTATCTTATCAAGCTTGTCAATCACGCGTAGAATCTTTTGTTCAGTTTCTTCGTTTTCAATACCAAGGTTTTTCAGAAATCCTTTCAAGATTTTTCTATTGTTTACTTTCACAGTGAATGTATCTCTGTCGAATCCAATTACTTCAAGGGCTTCCGAAATAACCATCGCAACTTCTGCATCACAAGTTACATCGCTTGTCCCGACCGTATCAAAGTCCAATTGCCAAAACTCACGAAATCTTCCAGGGTCAAGTTTTGCTTCATATCGAAAAACTGGTCCAAACTGGTATCTTCGAAACAACGGCGCCTTTTCTCTGTTTATATTATTCTTTAGTTTTTCATTCCAAAGTGATTCAGCATATAATCTTGCCAGTGGAGCAGTTAAATCATAGCGCAAAGCAAGAGGAAAGTTGTCCATAACGGTCCTATCTCCATCTTTGGTGATTGTGCCGTCTTCGTAGTAAACAGGTTCTATTTCAGGGTTTCTAAAAGAGTAGATGCCATCTGAAAAAGAGCCGTCTGGCGAATCTTCTCCTTGTATATATTTACTTATACATTCTGCGTATTCAAGTATAGGAGTGTCCCACTGCTCAAATCCATAAGACCTATAAACCTTTGAGGCAGCATTAATAACTTGCCACCTCAACCGATTTAATGTCGGGTTGATATCTCGAAAACCTTTAATTTTTCTGGGAATAATGCCTCTTTTTTTAAATGAATTCATATTACAAGTTTCTAGTCAATGATTCTGATCAATAACTCTGTTAGGAAATTAGTAGACAGTTTATTAAAAATCATGACTATGAATTTTACACATTTGCTTACTGGCTAAACTCTTAAAATAGCGACAAGAATAAGTGTCATGAAGGGGAAATTAATACAACTTCAATGCCACAACTAAAGCATTATTTTAAAATAGATATTGCTTTGCACCGCTGACCGGATTCGAACCGGTGACCTCTAGATCCACAATCTAGCGTTCTACCAACTGAACTACAGCGGCAGGTAATCTTAAAATCAAATATACGAATACCCCCCAGGTCTTCATGAAGAGCATAATTGTCACGGATATCCATTACTGCATGGTTTATCTCCATATATTTTGTTGACCCGGTTTTCATGTAGCCCCCAAATGCACCATAAGTGTACTAAAGAGCGTCTAGTTTCCCTTTCACACTCGAACGTAATTATAACGATTCTCTCTCTCCCTGTCGACCCCCCGATCTCTCTCACCCCAAATGCGACAACATCTCGATGGGTGCTTTCATGTCTAATGATAGATGAGGACGCTCGGTATTGTAATCCCGCAAAAACTGCTTGAGTTGGGTCTGGAGAACGGGCAAATCTGCGGTGGTGTACTTTGCCCAGCCCAGGCACTCTTTCCGATGGATTAATGTGATTAATGGGGTCAGCCACCATTCTTTGGTCTGAAAAATGTAGTGTTGAATCAAGCTTGTATGAGTATTAGCAAGCGAACTCATAAAATTAGCTAGGTCACCATCTTGCTTAGGATGTAAAACCAAATGCCAATGGTTTAGCATTACACAATAGGCCAACACTCGCATATCGTACCGAGTAACGGCCTCTTCTAATATCTGCTCGAATTGCTCGTAATCTTTTTGGTAATTAGTGAGAAACGTAACCAAAATAGATCTTTAAGAATAGCTTAAA
>CAYJRY010000074.1:0-2372 GCA_964372855.1 uncultured Gammaproteobacteria bacterium
TATAATCATGCTTGTCCAGAAATTGGTGTAGCTTCAACCAAATCTTTTATTAGCCAAATTACCTTTTTGACGTTGATGGCGGAGTATTTAGCTAAAGAAAAAAATGAGAATATTCTTGTAGAATTAAAAAAGATTCCAGACAAAATTGCTGAAATTTTGTCTAAAGCTGATGAAATGGAAAAGTTAGCTGAAAAATACAAAAACTACAAAAATTTTATTTTTCTGGGCAGAAGATATAATTATCCCACAGCTTTGGAGGGCGCATTGAAACTAAAAGAAATATCGTATATTCACGCTGAAGGATACGGGGCCGGGGAAATGAAGCATGGCCCCATTGCCATGATTTCAGAATCATTTCCGACTATAGCCATTGTTCCTAAAAACAGCGTCTCAGAAAAAATGTATTCTAATATAGAAGAAATAAAAGCTAGAAAGGGTCCTATTTTAGCTTTTGCTAGCAAAGGTGATGACAAAATTGAGTCATTGGCTAATGACGTATTTTATATACCAGAAACAATAGAACCATTAGAACCATTGTTAACAGTTGTTCCGTTACAGCTCTTTGCCTATTATATTGGTACGAAACTGGGCTTTAATGTTGATAAGCCAAGAAACTTGGCAAAATCAGTGACGGTTGAATAGGGGTGCAGGATTCGAACACAAATCATATTGAGAAATCCACAAATGAGGCGATTTCAAGGAGCGACAACCGAAAGGTAGCTTTACGCTACCTTGAGTAGGAGTGACAAAGAAATCGGCCATTTGTGGGCTTTCCTTCGGGCAGACGAATTTAGGCAAGCTTCTTCGTTGTCCCGATGCCGCCGAAGGCGGCATACGAGGATCCTCGACAGCTTCGATGTCGGGACTCGTCGAGAATGTACCACATAGGGTACATATCTCTTCCTCGCGCCTTGAATCTTATCTAAATTCGCTCCGCTCAATTGATTTTGTTCGAATTCCTGCACCCCCAAACAAAAAAGCGCCTTAGGGCGCTTTTTTGTTGTGTTAAACCCTATATATTGATGTATTTAGAGAAACTTCCAATAATTGGCAGTTCTTTCTCTTTCTTTCCTAAAACATTCAAGATTCCCATGATGCTAAGGACAATAACGATAATGTTGACTATCTGAATAATTGGCCATAACATCCAAACTATCATTCCAATGACCCACATGGCTACCTCAATAACCAATAACACTAATCCCTGCTTAATATGAAACTTCACAAAAGGATTATTTTTTTGTGTTAGATATGAAACAATGACTAATGGTCCAACGTAGGCTAATACTGCCATAAGAGTACTTTCTGGCATGGCCCGAGAACTTTGCTCTGGTTTCTTTGAAGACTTATTATTTTGTTGATTATTTTCCATAGTATTTTTTAAAAATTATTAAGACCTTTATTAAAAATATTTAATTTATATTAGCTGGTTTTCTAGGAACGATGAAAATAGCAATCAGATAAGCCAATAGTCCGGGGAATACTCCCGTAGCCACAAGAATTAATAGCCATATGATTCTTAGCAAAACCGGATCTATATCAAAGTATTCTCCGATGCCTCCGATAATACCGGCAAAAATCTTATTAGTGCTACTTTTATATAATTTCTTCATATACTTCATTATAGCACTAAGATGGTGTTTGGCAAACAAAAAGAGGATAGTTTTTAAAATATGTTATTCTAGGGAAAATTCAGCCAGCTTTTCGTAAATAGCGCCGTTGTCATCAGCTTTGTAAACGCCGATTTTATCTAATCGGAATGACAAATCAAACGGTTCGAGTTCGGGAAGCTTTTCTGGTACTTTTCCCTCTTGGCATCTCGTTAATGTAATGTGAGGCCGATAAAGATTGTAAGCTAAATCATATCCAGTTTCCTGTGCATTCTGCTGCTGTTTTGCAGTGTAGGGAGTAAAATAACCCTCTTCAAATGGATTGCCCGGATTTATTCTGAGAGCCTTAAGGCTGTCGGTTATGAGTTTGTGCAAAGTAATAAATTCTTTAGATTTAAGGTAGGAAGCTTCAAAATATCTTCCTTGGTTCATAAAATAACCAGTATGTTGGCATAGAAAACTTTTAATGTTGCCAAGTTTTTTTTCGACAGTATTTATAATATGAGCTATCTCATTGTTATTAAATCTCGCCATAAACACTGTCATATGGGCAAACTTATTTTTCCCATCAAGCACAAACATGGTATCTTCTGATTTTAGAGATTGGCTTAGTTGGACACATTTTTTACCAATATTTTTTGGGGGGATGATGCAAATATTTATTATTGTTGAATTTTCAGGAGGAGTTTTCATATTCTTTGCTTGTCTATAAAGACGAGATCGGAAGAGAGTCGTGGAGGGAAAGCGTGTTTTATATGGCGT
>CAYJRY010000074.1:2382-4439 GCA_964372855.1 uncultured Gammaproteobacteria bacterium
TATAAAGACGAATTTTTTTTCAGAAATAGTGTGCATTAAAATAATACCTATACCCATGCCAAATAAAATTAGAGAAGCTGATGGGTAATTTAATCTAAGTGTAATAATACTTGAAATGAATAATGCTATGCCATAGTTACTATGATGAACATGATATCCGAATACAACATTTTTATGTTGATAATATTTATCACTTAGGAATTTATTTGTCTTCAGTATGTATTCAAATATCCAGGTTATTGCTATACCTGCAAGTATTGATAGTAAGAATGTTGATGCAATAGTCATATTTGTATAAATTATAACAAAAAATCACCTATTTAGCGATTTTTTGGTTAGGATTTATCTTTATCGGATCTACCGGCTCTCTTAGCATCAATTTCCTTTAAATACATTTTTCTGATTCTTACATTTTTAGGGGTAACCTCTACTAATTCATCATCTCCAATATATTCTAAGGCATCTTCTAAATCCATGGTTTTTGGTACATTAAAGTGTTCAGAACTGCCTTCACCCTTTGACCTCATGTTGGATAGTTGTTTGGTTTTACAGACGTTAACTCTAATATCATTGTCTCTGGAATTTTGCCCAACAACTTGTCCTTCGTAGATTTCTACGCCGTGTCCTAAAAATAATATGCCTCGGTCTTGTACGTTAATTAATCCATAAAAATTGGTTGTTCCTGATTCGTGAGCAACTAATGAGCCCTGGGGTTTCTCTCTCCAGTTTCCTGGGTCACTCATGTATTGAAAGAAAACAGTATTCATAATACCCAGCCCTTTAGTATCAGTTAAAAATTCAGTTCTGTACCCAAACAATCCTCGAGTTGGGATAATAAACTCTAAAAACACAATTCCTTTTTCATTGCGTATTTCTTTGAGTTCTCCTTTTCTTTCTCCCAATTTTTGCATAATGACTCCTTGATACTGCTCTGGTACTTCAACAAATACTTTTTCATAAGGCGTCATTTTTTTGCCATTGATTTCTCTCACAATAACTTGCGGTCGTGAAACTTGGAACTCATAGCCCTCTCTTCTCATTCTTTCAATTAATATGGCCAAATGCAATTCTCCTCGGCCAGAAACAATCCATTTTCCATCTTCGGTGTCTTGTACCTTTAAAGAAACGTCGTTTTCTAACTCTTTAAATAATCTTTCTCTTATTTGGCGGGAAGTAGGGAATTGGCCTTCTTTTCCGGCAAAAGGGGAGTCGTTAACCATGAAAGTCATTTTTATCGTCGGCTCATCAATATTGATGACGGGCAAGGCTTCTGGCTTTTCTGCGTCAGCTATAGTGCTTCCAATTACAACCTCTTCAATTCCTGAAATTGCTGCAATGTCTCCGGCTTTTATTTCCTGCACTTCAGCTTTTCCTAAACCTAAAAATGTCATTAAAGAAGTAATCTTATATTTTTTTTGTTGTCCTTCCCTGTTTATATATGTTACATCTTGGCCAGATTTTATAATTCCATTATAAACTCTTCCTACAGCAATCCTTCCCTTAAAATTATCTGGTGTAATAGAAGTTACTAGAACCTGCAAAGGTTTTTGTGAATCCCCAATTGGAGATGGTATATGTTGCACAATTGCCTCAAAAATAGGATTGATATTTTCCATTTTTGATAGATCCGGCCCTGGTCCGGCTTTTCCATCACGTCCTGAAGCATAAATAACAGGGAAATCTAAAGAATGATCTCCGGCTCCCAATTCTAAAAATAGTTCCATGGTAGCTTCTAAGGCGAAATCGGAACGAGCGCCATCTTTATCAATTTTATTGATAACCAAAATAATTTTGTGACCCATTTCTAAGGCTTTCTTTAAAACGAACCTCGTTTGAGGCATCGGACCTTCTTTAGCATCAACCAAAAGCAAACAACCATCGGCCATATTTAAAACTCTTTCTACTTCACCTGAAAAATCAGCGTGGCCTGGTGTATCAATAATGTTAATTTTGGTGTCACCATACATTACAGAAGCGTTCTTTGAAAAAATAGTAATCCCCCTTTCTCTTTCTAATTCATTAGAGTCCATAATCATTTCCTGCTCGGCCACTTCTTT
>CAYJRY010000075.1:0-4379 GCA_964372855.1 uncultured Gammaproteobacteria bacterium
AAAGCCTGAGACTATTAACTACAGAACTCTTCGTCCTGAGAAGGATGGACTGTGTGAGGAGCGAATTTTTGGTCCCACTAAAGATTGGGAATGTTATTGCGGTAAGTACAAAAGAATTAGATATAGAGGTATAGTTTGTGATAAGTGCGGAGTTGAGGTAACTCTTTCAAGAGTTAGAAGGGAAAGAATGGGTCATATTAATCTTGCCGCGCCAGTTGCGCATGTTTGGTTTTTCAAGGGATCATCTTCTCCAATGTCGCTGCTTTTGGATATGTCTCAAAAAAACCTTGAATCTGTAATTTATTATGCATCGTATTTGGTAACTGCAATTGACGATAAGAAGAAAAAAGAAGCAATTGAGGTATTTGCAAAATATGTGGAAAAGAAAAAACATACTTTAAAGGCCAGTATTAATTTGGAAGAAAAAAAAGTAATGGATGAGATAAATCAGAAGAAAAAAGAAGGAGGGGCAAAAGAAAGCTTACAGAAAGGATTGATAGAACAGGAGCTTGAACTTCTCAAAAGACAGAAGCTTACTATACTTTCGCAGCGACTGGAGGAGGAGAATAAAAAGCTAGATGAAATTAGTGATGCAATTTTGAGACTTTTAAAAGGTTTGTCAATTGGAACGGTGCTTTCAGAAGATGAATATCTAAAGATTTTAGAATATGATATACCACTTTTTTTCACAATCAAAACAGGAGCAGAAGGTCTAATGGATTTACTTGAAAAAATTAATATTAAATCTTTGATCTCAAATCTTAGAAAAGAAGCAGCTAAAGCTAAAGGTCAAAAATATTTAAAGATTATTAAAAGATTGAGACTTATTGAGTCTATTCACAAAGCAAATATTTTGCCTACATACATGATGTTGACTGTTTTGCCTGTTATTCCGCCCGATCTTAGACCGATGGTTCAGCTTTCAGGTGGAAGATTTGCAACTTCTGATTTAAATGATCTGTATAGAAGAGTAATAAACAGGAATAATAGGCTCAAGCATTTAATCACGCTTGGCGCACCTTCGATTATTTTGAAAAATGAAAGAAGAATGCTCCAGGAAGCAGTTGATTCATTGATTGATATTTCCCAACGCTCAAGTCAAGTTACGGCAAGTCCTTTAAGATCTTTGTCAGACATGCTTCGCGGGAAACAAGGAAGATTCAGACAAAATCTTTTAGGTAAAAGAGTTGATTATTCAGGACGATCTGTAATTGTAGTTGGACCCACTTTAAAACTTTCTCAATGTGGACTCCCCAAGGAAATGGCTTTGGAAATGTTTAAACCTTTTGTTCTTCGGGAAGTAATTGTTAGGGGGTACTCTCCAAATATAAAATCAGCGAAAAGGTTTATTGAAAAGCGTCCGCCGGAAGTTTTCGATATACTCGAGGAAATTACTAAAAACCATCCAGTTCTTCTTAACAGAGCGCCAACTTTACATAAATTGGGTATACAATCATTTTATCCCATTTTGATTGAAGGATCAGCTATTTCACTTCATCCTTGTGTTTGCGCTGGATACAACGCTGATTTTGACGGTGACCAAATGGCAGTCCATATACCCTTATCTAAAAAAGCACAAGAAGAAGCAACGAGCCTTATGATGCCTCGACATAATTTACTCAAGCCTGCTGACGGAGGCGCTATAACACTTCCAAACAAAGAAATGGCAGTTGGGATTTATTATATGACTAGCATAGATGAGTCTAAAAGAAGAAACGATTTGAAGGTATTTAGAGACACAGATGATGCCTTACTGAGTTTTGAAATTAAATCTATAGCTTTAAGAGAGCCGATTCTAGTTCGAATCAAAGACAAAATTGAAGAGACAACTATTGGAAGAATCTTACTAAATAACGCTCTTCCTGAAGATTTTAGATTTATTAACAAACCAATTAATGCATCAGGTATCAAGGCAATAGTTACTGAGGCAATTGTGAAATTGAAAGGAGAAGAGGTAGAAGAATTGATCGACTCAATCAAATCGTTGGGATTTTATGGAGCAACTATTTCTGGAATATCTGTTTCTGTATTTGATAATGAAATGATTACAGACAGAGAAAAATTTATTCAGGAGGCAGATAAAAGAGCATCAAGTATAGAAGAGGATTTTCAGAAAGGGCTTATAACAGATGAGGAAAGAAAGAGGCTTAATAACGAAATATGGTTAAGTACTACAGATAAAGTAGCAGATCTTACATGGGATAATCTTGATTCTTCCAATGTAATACGTCTTATTATAGATTCAGAAGGAGCACGAGCTGGGAAAGAACAATTAAAACAGCTTTCAGCAATGAAAGGATTAATTCTTGATCCTTTGGGTAAGATAGTTGAACTTCCTATTAAATCTAACTTTAGAGAAGGTTTGTCTATTTTTGAGTATGTTGTTTCTGCGAGAGGGTCCAGAAAAGGACTAACTGATTCAGCACTTAAGACTGCAAATGCTGGATATTTGACTCGGCGACTCGTTGATGCCTCCCATGATGTGATTATAAAAAGCAGAGATTGCAAAACGCAGGAGGGTATTGTTATTTCACTTAAAGAGAAAGACAGGACAGCTTCATACTTTGATCGTATCTTAGGACGTGTGGTTGCCTCAAAAGTTGTTTCTAAAAAAACAAAAAAACTTATTTTGGACAAAAACAAAGAAATCAGTGAAGATGCAGCTAAACGAATTATTGATGAGGCAGTAGAAGAAGTAGTCGTGAGATCGGCAATTACCTGTAAGCTATCTTATGGTATTTGTGCTTTTTGCTATGGATGGGATTTTAGCACAAGGTCTTTAGTTGAGCACGGTGTACCGGTTGGGGTAATAGCGGCGCAATCAATTGGCGAGCCTGGAACACAGCTGACTATGAGAGTTAGGCATTTTGGAGGAGTTGTCATGTCTGATGTGACTCAGGGGTTGCCTCGAGTTGAAGAGCTTTTTGAAATGAGGTCTCCAAAAACATTATCCCCTATTGCATCATTTTTAGGTAAAGTTAAGATTGAGACAACCAGTGATGGTTATCTTTTGAAAGTAAAAAGCATTAAGATCAAACCCTCTCAAGAGCAAGAATTTTTTCTTCCATTGACTGCAACCCTTAATGTTTCTGATGGAGACGAGGTAGCTCCTGGTACAGCTCTTGCTCAAGGCTATGTTGATCCTAAAGAGATTCTCAAAGTAAAAGGCTTAATAGATGCTCAGCATTATATCATCTTAGAAGCTCAAAAAGTTTACGAGTCGCAAGGAATTGCTATAAATGATAAGCATTTCGAGGTAGTTTTGAGAAAAATGTCAGATAAGGTATTGGTTGAAACAGTTGGCGATACATCTCTTATTCCAGGGGCTTTTATCACCAAAACAAGATTTGAAAATATTAATTTGGAAGTTTTGTCTCAAGGGGGTGAGCCCGCAACTGCAAGGCAAACAATTCTAGGAATTACAAAATCTGCTCTTTATTCAGATTCATGGTTGTCAGCAGCTTCATTCCAGGAAACCACAAGAGTTTTGACAGAGGCAGCATTGGAAGGAAAAGAAGATTGGCTAATAGGGCTTAAGGAAAATGTAATCATAGGACGTCTCATCCCCGTTGAAAGCAAAGAGGAAGAAGAGTATAATAAAGAGCGAACGGAGTGAGCGATTATGCCTACATTGTCACAACTTATAAGACACGGAAGATCAAGAAAGACAAAAAAAAGCAGATCTTTGGCATTGAGAAGACTATTTAATGCAAAAGATAGGGTGTATAAAAATTTGGAATCTCCTCAAAAAAGAGGGGTTGTAACTCTAGTGAAAACAATGACTCCAAAAAAACCAAATTCCGCTCTTCGAAAAGTAGCTAGAGTCAAGCTGTCAAATAAAATGGAAATAACTGCATATATTCAAGGTATAGGACATTCCCTTTCAGAACATGGAATTGTTTTGGTAAGAGGAGGAAGAGTTAAAGATCTTCCTGGAGTTAAATATCATTTAGTCCGTGGCAAACTCGATTTGCTTGGCGTTGAGGGAAGAAAAAGATCAAGAAGCAAATATGGAGCGAAAAGAGGACAAGCAGGAGTAACGCCGAGAGTGGTAACGGGTACAAGACCGGTGGCATCAGTGACGCCACCCAGTTGATTAAAGATTAATGATTAAAGAATAAAGATAAGGAAATTACTCATTAATCATAAATCATTAATCATAAATCATCAATCATTAATCCTTATGAGAATATGAGGCATAAGAAAGCACCAAAAAGAGAAATTGCGGCAGACCCAGTTTATAAAAACAAATTAGTTGCAAGGTTTATTAATTATCTCATGCGTGATGGCAAAAAAACAGTAGCTGAGAATGTACTATATGAAGCATTTTAGATTTATATTAAAAAAAATCAATATCAAATTGTTGTATTTTAGAAATA
>CAYJRY010000076.1:0-4248 GCA_964372855.1 uncultured Gammaproteobacteria bacterium
ATTATTTTTGGGTCTTATGCAAGCGGCACTCATACTAAAAACTCAGATATTGACATTTTATTAGTTTTTCAAAAAATTGAAGATTCTAAGAAGATTGAAAATACTGCGAAAAAAATCAGTATGAAAACAAACACGCAATTAAATCCAATTTATCTTAGTTATCAAGAGTTCAAAGAATCACTTCATAATTCAACTAAAGAGTTTTTCAAAAAGCTTAAGAAAGACAAGATAATTTTAATTGGAATTGAATGGTGGAGGCAATTGATCTATGAAGAGGCCTGATTGGAGGCTTTGGCTGAAAGATAAGAAAGAATGTAAGTTTTGGCTAGATAGTTATATCCGGAAAAAGATTCTCAAAAAAGTTTCTGATGAATCAAAGCTTCACATAAAGAGAACTGACCACAATTTGACTTTTGCTAACTGGATTATTGAAAAACATAAGGATGAAATTACAGAAGTTTTTGGTGGCGATAATTTTTATGATTGGGTAATCAGCATTTATTACTATGCAATTTATCATGCTGCTCTTGCTCTTATGAGTAAAGAAGGATTTACGTCTAAAAATCATTCTGCCACACTTGCTTTTCTGATTTATCACCACTATCATTCACAGAAAGCATTAGAAAAAGAAGATGTTGAATTGATAGCAAGTTCTTTGGACAGAGAAGACATTGAAACTCTTGGTGTTTCAAAGGAATTAAGAGAAAAAGCGTGTTATGATGTTCATGAACAGTTTGAGCAAAGGTTAGCTGAACAAATCTGTGAGCAAGCAGTAGATTTTGCCAATAAGATAAAAGTGTTGTTGAAGTAAAAAATTCTAATGAATAAAATTCATATCTTTATTGCGAAGCAACCGCGGGCACCCCGTTTATGCGAGGGCTCTCAAATTGAAACTAATTCCTGTTAGTTTCAATAAAATTTCCATTTCTATAATAAGAACGAGTCGGGGGCAAATTGAATATAATCGCTGTTAGATGACCGAAGGCTGAAAGCCTGAGGCAAATGCGAAGCATTTGAGTTCAGGCCGAGCGGTAGATTTATAAAGTATGGTGCTCTAAGTGATGATATGAAAGGCGAACAGCAATTAATCTTGGAAGAATTGAAGGAGATAAAGGCTGATTTGGACTATCTGAAAAAACACATCGTAGATATTGATTTGGTTATGACAGATGATGATATTGAGGCCATAAGAGAAGCGGAAGAAGATCTTAAACAAGGTAGAGCAAAGAAGTTGATTTAAGATTGCAAGTTTACCTATCAAAGAGGGCTGAGAAATTCTTGGACAAATTGGATCATCATATTAAAGTAAAGAGCGAATTGAAAATCGATTAAAAAATCTGGCTGACAATTCAGTTCCTTCTGATGCGAAGTTTATCGGTCGAGATGAATTTGGAGAAAAGGTTTTTCGATATAGAATTGGAGATTATGAGCAACCTATAAGATAAAAAATGATATGATATTATTTTGGTGACTAAAGTTGATAAAAGACCTCGCATATATCAGTATGACTAAGCGAGGCCTGAATTTCATCTAATTCCTGTTGGTTTCGTCTGACCAACGGGAAGACTTGATTTTTAGTGCAACGTCCTTTGCGAAGCCCAAAAACTCAAAGTCGCGTAGGGGAAAAATCTCAATTGAGAACGGAGTTCGATAAAGAAAAAGAATTAAGGGCAAGATTCACAATAAGATCATTGTTGGTTCTTTTTAAAGTGCACATATAGATAGAAGATTCCTACACCAATAGCCACTAATATTGCAATCAAAACAATGTTTTTGATTATCATTATTAATATCCATAGTATAATAAAATGAACTATGGCTAACAGTAGACTTACTAAAAATATTATGCCACCCGCTGCATTATCTATCCATTTGCCTAAGAAAGGTATTTTCCTAACAAAATTAGACATAACGGATATCGGTCCAAATATCATGCTGTATCCTACAAGGAGGATTATGAAAGCAACTATTCGCAGAATCCATCCAATAATTCTATCTTGCGCCTTCAATGTATCATAAGTAGATTTGTAATCCATTGAAGAAACAAGTAAATATTTCTTGTTACCCCCATGACTTATTGTTGAGCCATCTGAACTCCCAGCAACCAACAGCCTCATATTATCCTTAAAATAATCCATATTTTCTCTATGAGCAGTGTCGATTTGCTTGCTATATTTTCCTGCTCCGATAACTTTTGCATTATTAGGATATGCTACTTTAAAATTGCCTATTGAAAAAGACTGGAACTTATTTTCATGTTGAATTACATTCCAATTACTTTCATTTACAAGATAACATTGTTCACACTTTTCTTCGTCGTTACTATCCCTATAGCATTTTTGCCCCTTTTTCTCAATAACTTGTTGATTTTGTCTTAATGTACCACAATAGTCTTTAACAGTATATTGTAATTCCTCTAATTTATAATCATAATAAAGGCAATTGCCATCCACTTTATTTTGGTAACAAACAATAGGAGAATCTGCGTTTGCTGTATCCATTGTTCTGATAAAACCGCTTGCCCCACTTGTGGAAGCTACTTCTTTTGAAAATGAGAAAACTTTTGCAGTATTTTGACTCTCAGCAAACCACAAAACAGTTGGTGCAAGTAGAAGGATAATTATAATTCCGATAAATACTCCGACTATGCTCTTCATGATTGCAGTTATTGGATTTGTTGGTCCTGCCCTTTGAATTGTTCCTGCCGGAGGTGCTGTAAAATTAACCATTTTTAAATAAAATAGAAGAACTCATTTAAATACTTTTGTTTTTATTTGTGGGGGAGTGAATCTTGTCCTATCTGTAAATTTTTCCCCGTAGCGATTGAAACTAATCGCTGTTAGGCGTCCCGAGCAAAATCTTTAATTTTGTGAGAATGCAATGTGGCAAGAAAAATCTTTGATTTTTCGCAGAGTTAAATTTTCACTGATACTACTTCTTTAATATAATCTTTTCATAAAGTCTTTTTAGAAGTCTTGCATCGTCTAAAGCATTATGTTCTCTAATATCTGAAATGTCGATGCCATATTGATTTGCAACTTTTGTTGGGGGAATTCCCGGCTCAATTCCTCTTTCAAAAAGCATACTTGAAAAATCAACAGGTGCCCAGTGAAATGGGACCCTCTCAGAAATTTGTAGGGGATTGTTTGCATCAAATAATCTGCAAACCCCCATCCAATCAAACTGATTAACATAAGCTATTAAATAGGGTTTGGAATTTCTCACAAATTTCTTAATTTTTTGTGCCGCTTCTTCTAAAGAAACTTTTTCGCCACTTAGGTAAGGCACAACATTTTTTTGAACCCATGGGTCAATTTCACCATCAAATTCTAATTCTAAGTATAATTCTTCACCTGTTGATTTTACTAAACCAATTGAAAGTAAATCTATTCCATCTGGTTTCAATTGAGCGAATTCCCCATCCATGAATATAATGTTTTGCAAATCCATACTTTATGAAAAAATTGATACTTTATATCTTTTTCTAATCTTGAAGGTGAAAATTTAATTAGACATAATCCGTGTTATGTGGTTTTTTTGCAAGAAAAACTGCCGAAGCGAAGCGTAGGCACAGTATGACGCAGGGGTTTCGCTACATTTTTATATGATAGTATAATTAATTATAATATGGATACTTTAATTTTGG
Source organism: uncultured Gammaproteobacteria bacterium (assembly GCA_964372855.1). Taxonomy (GTDB): domain Bacteria; phylum Patescibacteriota; class Microgenomatia; order Levybacterales; family UBA12049; genus JACOXT01. Next base: position 3,647 of record CAYJRY010000076.1, read on the forward strand.
GACAATCTAAATTAAGAAAGGCAGTTTTTGCGAATAAAGATTTTAAAGAGGGAGAAGAAATCATCGAGTTTAAAGGTAACTTATTTACTTACGAACAATTGCCAACGCCATACAATGAAGTAGAGGACCATTATGTTCAAATTGATAAGAATCTGTATATGGGACCGTCTGGCGGATTAGATGATTTCTTCAATCATTCATGCAATCCAAATTCTGGAATAAAGATTATTGAAAAAAAAGTAATCCTAATAGCGATTAGAGGTATCAAGAAAGGTGAAGAAATAACGTGGGATTACTCAACGACTATGGATGAAGATGATTGGGAAATGGATTGCGTGTGCAAAAGCAAAAACTGCCGTAAAAGAATAAGAGATTTCAAATACCTACCAAAAGAAATCCAACAAAAATACATGAAATTAGAGATTGCCCCAAAATATATTCTCGAAAACTTAAAGCGAAACCCCGAGTAATATTGCACATAAGCGCTGTTATATTCCCGAAGCTCCGCAGAGCTGAGGCAAGAGATAGGGAACGAAGTGACCGGTGCCCGAAGGGCAATCTCGCAGAGTGTTTTTGCCTTTTTATTTCTCCTGTAAACTTAC
>CAYJRY010000077.1:0-4183 GCA_964372855.1 uncultured Gammaproteobacteria bacterium
TAATTCATCCTGACTGGTTATAATTTTAAGGTAATACCCTTCTCCCGCTCCAGAGCCATAGAATCTAAAAATTGCTCCTTCATTTTTTGAGGAGCTATGGTATTGGTTATTTCTAAAAGCCGGTCGGCCAAAGTTGATTTTCCGTGGTCAATGTGGGCTATGATACAAAAATTCCTAATGTTTTCTTGCATTTATTTTAATCCTTCTCTTATAATATCCTGGAGCAAAGCTGGATTAATCTCTTCTTCAAATATGAAAGAATTTTCTGGATTATCTCCTCTCCTTTCGTAAGATATCTTTATAGTTGAATATCCTCCACTTGTATCAATATCTACATGAAATCCCTCTGAAAAATCGAATCCTTGATTTTTTAATAACTTCACAAGACGGTCTGCTTCTTCTTTGCCCTTTGTTTTTTCTATCATTTTAAGAAGAAATGATTCTAAGATTCCTTGATGAGAACCAAAAAACCTTTTCATTTCTTTCTCATACCCTTTTTCTTGGACCAACGAATCAAACCTTGGAGCAACTTTAGCGTATTTCTGAATAATTTGGGCTATATTAGACGCTTGCCGTGAATAAGTTGAAGATTCTTTATCTTCATATTTGTTTGCCAGCCGGTCGCTATCTTCTACTAAGAACTTAAGCCATTCTACTTTTCCATAAGCAACATTTGCTTCTTTTCCATAGGGACTTTCTTCATCAACTTCAAGAGAAAGCCTCTCATCAACTGCAACTTTCTTACCTACTTTTAACTGAGCATTAACTTTTTTCTCTAATTCTTCTAAGGTCTCATCACCGGTTATGTCTGTCATATTTCCTGCCATTTTATAAGTTGCAGTTTCTCTCGCCCTGCGAAACCGAGATCCAAATGCGACTGATTGAGAGATATCTTTGTTCTTAGAAGAAGCTTTAGAATGTCTCCTTCCCTCTTTTGTTAAGGGAATTTCTTGTTCGGGTTGATCCGGCTTTGATTTTTCTTTTTCATCATGCCTAAAAAACTCTAAAGAAACTCTTGATGAGTATTTTTCTCCACTTTCTTTTTCTAAAAAAGATTCACTTTTCATATTATTTTCCATAATATTTTATTTAATATCTTTATTAATTTTATTTAATATTTTCACTATACCTTTATTCGCATCCACTTCTACCAAATCTCCATCTTTTAAAACCTGGGTTGCGATTTTTGCGCCGATAATGCAAGGTTTATTCATTTCACGAGCAACAATTGATGCATGCGAAGTAATACCACCCTCATTAGTTACAAACGCAGAAGCCTTTTCCATGATAGGCACAAAATCAACAGAGGTCATCGTGGTAACTAAGATTTCGCCTGGTTTTAATTTATGAAAATCTTTTGAACTTAAAATAATTCTTACAATGCCTTGCACCTTTCCGTGATTGGCACTATGTCCCTTAATAGTATCTCCCTGATTTTCCGAAGAAGCAGACCCATGTAAATATTTTATATAACCGATAAGGTCATTTAGTTTTTTTTCATCAATAAATTTATTCATTGCATCTTCGGTTCTGTAAATACCTACTTTTTGCCTGCTTACAACTATATTTTTAATAGATATTTTTTTACCTTTTAAAATATCTCCCATTTCACTTGAGGTGAGATAGAAACAATCTCTCCAGCTTTTTGATCCAGCCATTTCTGCAATTTTTTTAAATATGGGCCTATAAGCAACAGATACAGTAGAAAAAACGTTTTTTCTAAATTCATTAAGGTAGGTACCCTCTGCAATACCATAAGCAAGGATTTCAATTTCTTTATCATTAATTCTCTTAATTAATTCTTTGCCTTTCTCTACTCTTTTTTTATGGTCTTCTTCCGAAATAACAAGCTCTTTTTTACAATCTTTCTTTAAAATACTATTCAGTTGATTTTGAGCGTCCTTTAGCGTCCACGGCTCATCAACAAAATTAACAGGAATATTTTTGTATTTTTCAAACCAGCCATTTAATAAATGCTGTTTTTCTTTTTCAGACACTTTACTGTTCTGAAACTTTGACCCAATATTCAACAAGTCAATCTGGGATTGAAAAAGAGGAGTGTGTTCAGTGGGATAAGTGATTGCAGCAATAATTTCTGGTATTTCTGAATCACTAAATTTCTTATCCTTTAATTTTTGAATCAATAAATCACCACCCGATCTACCAATAGTAGCAGTGAGCATTAAGCCGGCACACATACGGCAATATGCATCAGTGAAGTTTTTCCATGTTTTGAGATTGAGGTTTTTACTGCACACATTTAAAGCATTAGATAATTCTTTTGCAAAAAGTTCATATTTTTCTTTTAATTTATTGATTTTTTCTTTAGTGCTTATAGTTTGTAGTACAGCATTTGCATATTCATCATAATTCGGTTGATGCATAAATGCATGAGTTTCTATTCCATTTTCAGTAACTGTTAAAACCTCTAAATTAGCATCAACGCCAAAATCTTTCATATTAGTGTAATGCCCCTCATTAGAAAGTTCCTGATGCCAAAAAGACATATTTCTAGTAACAGTCATAAACCAGGTAATTCCATTTATAGTAAGGATGCTTTCTGTTTTATCTCCCATTTTAGTCGGTGTATCTTGTAAAATTCTCACCACTCCATTATTCGCATCCACTTCTACCAAATCTCCGTCTTTTAAAACTTGGGTAGCGATTTTTGTGCCGATAATGCAAGGCTTATTAAGTTCTCTTGAGGTAATTGCCGCATGTGAAAGCATCCCACCCATATCTGTTATAATTGCAGATGACTTTTGCATCAACAGTATAAAGTCTGGAGTGGTCATGGGAGTTACCAATACATCGCTCGTTTGCATCTTATGAAAATCTTTTGCAGAGATGATAATTTTTACAAAACCACGTGCTTTCCCCTTATTTCCAATTTGTCCTTTTAACTCTTTTTCCTTTATATCCGAGAATTGGGGAAGAAACTCTTTGTTTATAATATTAATAAGTGATGGGTTATCAATAATTTTTACCGTATTATCGTTATCAGTGTAGGTACACCAATTATTTTCTTTGCGTCTTTCCACTTTTTCGCGCAAATCAAAAGTAATATTATTACCATCAAGTATCTCTATTGGAAGTAGTAATCGCATTTCTTCACGTGAAATAGACGCTTCGAAAGCAATAGATGATAAAAAATTAGAAACTTTGTCGGCAAACATTAAAAAATATTCTGACCCCATCTGATTAATTGAAGCACAAAGTAAGATTTTTTCATATTTTTTTAAGGGATAATATCTTTTTGTTTTCTTGCTTTGAAGGGTAATATTTAGGTCAATGTGTTTCATTTGATCCAATAACTTTCTAAGCGTAAATTTCTCCCCCATCCAATCAGCATTTAATATCCAATTATACTTTTGAAGGTGTTCTTGAAATTTTTGTAATAGACTTGGTGATGACATAATTAATTTTTCCACTCCCTGTGTGTCTTTCTCGTTCCATATCTTTTTCTTCTCAAGAAAACGTTTTAATAGTTGGGCCTCTTCTTGTTGATGAGTTAATGGTGTTAATAAATGAGGCATACTATCGGCTAACTCGCTTAACGAAATGCCAAAACGATCCAAATTTTCTTGGAGAAACTTATCAATTACTTGAGACAATTGCCATCCAAGACACCAAAAAAACATAATACGACGAGCATAATCAACAATTAATTTAAAATCTTTAAGTGCTGTTTCTTTTTTAAAGTTCAGTGTATCGGAAAAATGTATTGCAGAAATAAATTCTTTTTTTGCGCACAAAGATATATTTTCGAAGAATTTAATATCTTCTAATTCAATCTTTTTGTGAAGTGTTGACATAACTTTACCGACAGCATTTGTGTTATAGAAGACATATCTACCACCGAATTGACACCAACCACCAAAGTCTGTATTGATACCAATTTTCTTAGCTAGATTGTTGTTGTACCACGCACACCAAAAATATGATCCAAATGGCGATGTTGCATATGAACCAATATAGGTATAGTTCTCTGGTTTAAGTAATACGGGTAAAGAAACTTCGGGGATACTAAGTGTTGTAATTGGCCGACTTTGAACAATATAAAACTTTCCCCTCTCTACCGCCCACTCAATGTCGCAAGGAAAGCTGTAATGATTTTCAATTTTTAATATGAGCTCGGATAATTTTAAAATTTGTTTATCTGTTAACACCTGTTTTTCTCCTT
>CAYJRY010000078.1:0-4177 GCA_964372855.1 uncultured Gammaproteobacteria bacterium
TATTTAACACTTTTTATTATACTTTCCTTGGGAATTTGGGGTTGGTTTATATTTTCCGCAATAAGACAAACAATTGCTCTTTTTGATACTACTGCGACACCAAAATCTGCATGCTATGTACGCGATAGAATAAGTGGAACTGTAAACAGAGTTGATCCAGAACTTCTAATAACCGGAGAGAAATGTATTTCTTGGGATCAGTTATCTAAAGAAGAACAAGACAAAATTCTTGATTCTGAAAAAGACATACTAGCAAAGATATTTCAAAACCTAACCACTCCAATACTTTTTTTCTTTTTCTTCCTTTTTACTCTTTTTCTTCACTATGTATCAATTGCATATATTCGTATGAATGCTGTGAAAGTAGGAGTAGATCAATATAGAGAGTTTTGGGAAATGTTACAAAAATTATCTCTACGATTCAAAACGCAGACTCAACCCGATATGTTTATCATGCTAGGACATGGAATGTTAAATGCTTTTGCAACTCGTTTAGTTTTGCGAAAATTTATTATTGTTACTTCAGAGTTGGCTGAAGCTTTGATTGAAGCAAAAGACAAAAAACAACTTGAGGCAGTTATAGGACACGAGCTAGGGCATCATCTTTTATGGCACACCAACTTATTTTTAGACTTATTTCTGCTACCCATCCAATATATTCCTTTACTTTCACTTCTTTTATCTCGAGCCAGAGAATATTCTGCTGACAGAGTTATGTTTGCCTTAACAGGAGATACTGCAGTTTGTGAAAAGGTGTTAATAAAACTAGCTGTTGGAAAAAAATTCGCAGAAACAACAAATACAGAAGTTTTTCTTAAACAAAGCTTTGAAGAGCAAGGATTTTTTGCATGGTTTTCCGAAAAGATCTCAACTCATCCTCATTTACCAAACAGGCTAAATTCAATAAGACGTTTTGCTCAAAAAAAGTGAGTCAAAATTATATTTCGCGATATTTATTACTGATTTTAATTGTTATAATTTTAATTGTCTGGTTTACTCTGAATCAAATAAATTCATCCAATAATATTAATAACGTTACGTTATTTGCTTACGAGAAGGATGGTATGCATATTTTTGATGGAGCAGTGATTGCAGCGATAGATACTTCTACTGGTAAAATTGTAGCAGAGCAAACAGCAGGCCATGATGGAAAAGCAAAATTTTCATTACCAGCAGGTAGCTACCGTTTTCAACCTTCGCCCAAAAACGAAAACAGAGTGGTTGGGAGTTTAGAGAAGAATATTCAAAACTCCCAGGAGTTTATTTTATTATTGACTGAAGTGGGGCCTGATGACTTTGGTGAGCCGGTTGATACCTGCGAGGGAAAATATGATGCAGTTGAGGGAATTTTTGAAACTGCAAATTACTGCGTTACAAATGATGATTGCAAAGCAATACCCCTCGGAGGAGAATATATTGAATTTGGTTGTTGGAAATATGTTTATAAGGGTTATAATACTGATATCCTGTATCAGCGAATGGATCAGTACGTAAATTCTTGTGCCAAAGCAATAAATGAATGTGCCCCTTCGCCAAATGCAGTTTGCAGAACAGGAAGATGTATTTTTAATGATTAAAAACACAAAATTATGAAACGAATATTTATATTGGTAATAATCTTGATTGGGGTTTTGTTTCTTGTATCACAACGGGGCAAACAAGAATCTTCAACAGGTCATACTCCTTCTACTTTACCTAACCAGAATGCTAAAGCATGTAGCGTAAAAGAATTAAAAATGATAGGAGAAGGTATTGTGATGGACTGGTCTCATTCAAACAATCTTCTGGTATATAATAAAAGTCAGCCCAACTCTATTGTCCCCCAACTCTATATCTCAAATCCTGATGGAGCAAATGAGCAATGCTTAACATGCGCAACAAAACCAGCCGCTCCAGCACTTGATCGTTACAAGGGATTTCCATCATGGTATCCTTCAGGTGAATGGGTTGTTCTACCTGTTGAAATGGAGAATCATACTCAACCTTCTCTTATTACCCCTTCGTGGCAAAAACACATGATGTTTTTGAATGGATGGTGGGCGAATCTATATGTAACAGATAGAAATGGAGATAAATGGTATCAATTGACAGATTATTCATCTGGAGTGAATGTTGAAGGCGCTCTTTTTCCGCATTTCTCCCATAATGGTCAAAAATTAGTATGGTCCAAGCTGGTAGGGCGTCCTGACAAAGACCATCCATTTGGATTTTGGAAACTCTATCTTGCAGATTTTGTTGTACATGAAGGTGTTCCGCGACTGGCAAATGTTCAAGACATTACACCATCAGGAGGGTCATTTTATGAAACTTCTTCCTTTACACTTGATGACAAAAAAATAATCTTTGCAGCTGATATTGGGACAACATCCCAGGGATTTGATATTTTTGTGATGGATTTGGCAACACGACGAATTAAAAACCTTACCAACACACCTGATCAGTGGGATGAACATGCGTTTTTGTCTCCAACTGGGGAGAAAATTGCATTCATATCTACGACCCCCTACAAACACACTGGATCTGCAAATATGGAATCCTTAAAAACAGAGCTTATGCTTATGGATGCAGATGGTACAAATGTTCAGCAACTTACAAATTTTAATACAAAAGGGTATAGGGAATATTCTTCGAAGCGAACTATACCTGCAGCCTCAACGTGGAGTCCGGATGGAACAAGAATCATTTTTATGCAGATATTAACTGGTGGTGAGTTCTTGGGGAACAGAAATTTCTGGGAACTTTCTTTTGAAGGTAATTGTGGATAGTCAAATCTTCCATTCCTTCTTAATATTTTTAAAATCTCCTCTCAAAATAGACTCTCGAATTTTTGAAACTAAATTATTTATAAAATACATATTATGGTAACTTGCGAGTCTATAGGCCAAAAGTTCTTGAGAACGAAAAAGATGATGAATATATGCCCGACTAAAAGTTTTACAAACGTGGCATGCACAATATTTCGATAGAGGCTCTTTATCTTTAGAGAATCTTGTTTTGTTAATATCAATTCTAAATTTATTTTCCATATTTCCCTCTGGAGGATGAACAAAAACTATCCCATATCTTCCAAAACGAGTTGGAATAACGCAATCAAACGAGTCAATTCCTTTTTCAATAGCATAGAAAATATCATCTATTTCTCCTATACCCAAAAGGTGAATAGGCTTATTATCTGGTAGAAACGGCAATACCCAATCCAAAACATCTCTCATTTCCTTTTTACTCTCACCAACTGATACTCCACCAATTGCGACTCCATCAAAGCCTAAAGAAGAAATAAATCTTGCTGATTCTTCTCGTAAGTCTTTGAAGACCCCACCCTGAATAATGCCGTATAGCGCTTGTCTCAATTCTTTTTTACCGGATTTATGGGCAACCAAGCTGCGAATTGCCCACTTATGAGTTCTTTCCATTGCTTCTTTTGTATATTTATGTGTTGAAGGGTGAGGAGCGCATTCATCGAAAGTTAAAATTATATCTGCACCCAATTTTTTCTGAATCTCAATTGATTTTTCCGGCGTAAAAGTATGCAAGCTTCCATCTATATGGGAACGAAAGACAACTCCTTCATCGTTAATATCAACTAGTCTTGGTTTATCATTATTATTGTCATGCTGAACTTGTTTCAGCATCTCTACTTTATCTCCTGAGATCCCGAAACTAATTCGGGATAACAAAGAGACTCTCCCTAGAGAAAAAACCTGGAATCCCCCACTATCTGTAATAGTAGGCCCTTCCCATGCCATAAATTTAGCCAACCCTCCAAAACTTTTTACAACATTTTCTCCCGGCCGAAGATGTAAATGATAGGTGTTGCCAAAAAGAATTTGAACTCCTATTTCTTTAAGATCCTCTGGAGTAAGCGCTCTAACTGAGGCTCTTGTACCAACCGCGACAAAAGAGGGAGTATTTATCGCGCCATGAGATGTAATAATTTTTCCTACTCGAGAATTGGATTTATTATCCTTAGCAATTACTTTAAAATCAAACATTAATTCTCAATCTAAAATTTGATATTAGTATTTTAAGATTCAATGAAAATTAAAAATTTAAAACTTCAAATTTAACTTAAATTATTTACTTCTTTTCTAAATTGATCTCCTCTATCTTTATAATCTTTGAATATTCCACAGCTTGCGGATGCTGGAGAAAGAAGGCATATTTTACCAGGACCGGT
>CAYJRY010000079.1:0-4092 GCA_964372855.1 uncultured Gammaproteobacteria bacterium
AAGTCTTGGTAAATATACTACTCGCAAAGAAATCGACGACACAATAACTATTTTCAAGAAAATAATGAAAAAACCAGTTTAATAAAACTATGAAAAAATCTAGTAAACTGAACAAAAGAGAAGAAATAAACGAGGAAAATTGTGCGTTCTATGGGCAATTTGATAAGGGGAGTAGAGGAACCGATGAATTCTTTAAAATTTATCCATCTCTTTGGGGAAAGGGTCAAATTATTACTTTCTCGGATAACTTTATCTTGATACCCGATATAGCGCCCATTTCTACCGATCATTTATTGCTCGTACCTAAAAACCACTTTCGTTCTTTTGCTTCCCTTCCTGTATCGTTTAGTGAAGAGTTTGAACGGATAGTATCCGAGACAATAAACAAAATGCAAAAATTTCATCCCGGCTCAGAGATAATAGCTTTTGAACATGGAATGGGAACAATTGATGAGCAAATAATAATGTGTGGAGGGTGTAGTCGAACAGAGCACGCCCATCTCCATATTTTACCTATTCCAAAAGATAAAAGCGGTAATGTTGGTGAGAAACTAAATAAAATTATATCTCGATATCTAATAGGTAAAGAATGTTTACCGTTGCCCAAGTTAGAAATCAGTACTTTGACGGGAAAATTGCCATATCTATATTTATGGTCAAGCGCTATGGATACATCACTTGTTTTTATTCAAGATTCTCTGAATACGACTATTCCTTCACAATTAATTAGGAGGTTGATTGCTAGCGAAATATTAAAAATGGACGAAAAGATAAATAAATGGGACTGGAGAGAGTATATTATATTTAACGCAAAGCAGGGAGAAAAGATATTATTAGATACCTTAAATCGATGGGGAACAAAGAGCTTATAAATTAAAAAACTATGGAAAAAATGAACAAATCGGAAAATATGGATAACATAAACACGGAAAGAATAAAAGAAAAACTGGTCGAAGCCTACACTAAAACAGCACGAGAATATGGAGTTGCAAGAAATGAAAAATTCGATGCGTTTTTAGAACGAGAACTTATACATTTTGTTGACTCTGTAAAACAAATAGGTACTAAAATTATAGATGTTGGCTCTGGACCTGGTAATGAAAGTGTCTATTTTAAGGCGGCTGGGCTCGATCCCGTGTGTGTAGATATTGTTCCCACCATGGTGGAGGAATGCAAGAAAAAGGGGTTAGAAGCTTATGTTATGGATTTTTATAAACTTAACTTTCCAGATGAAAGTTTCGCAGGCGCCTGGATGTCTTTTTCGCTACTCCATGTACCCAAGAGCGAAGCCGAGTCAGTAATAAAAGAGATTACTAGGGTGCTAGTGAAGAATGGAATATACTATGTTTCTCTTTTTGAAGGCAAGGGAGAAGGTTTAAGAAAAGAGGATATTAAAAAATTTGGGACAGAACGATATTTTTCCTATTACACCCAAGATGAATTAGAGAAGATTTTATTACCGCGTTTTGAGATTATAAAAGCGGAACGATTGGACATAAGTCCACGCCCAACAATAAGTTTTGAATGCGTTAAAAAAACTTTATCATGATAGAAAAATTTCCCTATAATCCGATAGAATCAGAGTCAGAAAAATCTCTCTCAGAGATAGAGAGTGATGCAGAAAAATTTGGTACAAAGTTTGCCGTTCAAAAATTATTTTACAAACTTGGCATGTGTGGAATTGACACAAGGCTTTTTGAACCAGAAACGCCAGTAGATGAGATAGAAAAAACCCTTGGAGAAATGGAAGCAACCGATCGCGGTTTCACAATAAGATTTTCTTATAAGAACGCGCTTAATTTACCGAGAGGTTTTTTAAAAACACCTCAAGAATGCTTAGATTTCATCAAAAAAGTACGCAAGGATTACGCTATTATTGTTCAAGAATATACACGACTGATTAACTCTTTCGAATTATATTACGATGGTAATGTATCCTATCTGCAAGTGCTGCCTGGCATATGGGAAGTTGATGCAACCGAAGCTCCGGACATTGTACAGAAAAAAAACAACGAAATAACAATTTGGCGTTTTCGGCAACCTCGCGAGGCTAAACTTATAAATAACGAGAACAAATTTTATAAGAAAAAACGAGATCCTTTTACTTTTGTTGAACTTCAGGAATTTTATAAAAGACTGGAACCATATAAAGATAGATTGGAAATTGTCAGGAAAATTTTTAATCCTCTTTTTTGTCACTTTTATGAAGATGATAAAGGAAGATTTTGTTTTATTAATTTAAGAAATGTTGGTGGTGTTCCTATTAACGAAGGTAGTCCGTCCGCTTTTCATGTAGTTAAAGATATATCCGATATAGAAAAATGGGATGGTAATTTGCCGATTTTGTTTGATGTGCAAACAGAACGAGATAAGGATGCCCCACTAATTGAAACGATTAAAGCATTACGTGATAAGGAAATTAAATCGGTTTTTGTGAATTATGGAATTTTATCTCATCCAGCAATTCTTTTGCGAGAAGCCGGTATTCAGGTGCAACAGTCATATCAACTCTATGAAAAACAGGTTATACCTACTCAAAAAGATGATATAGAAATAGGTGGAGGAAAAGTTATCGTTGTAGATCAAATCGAACAAGTAGAAGTAGATGAAACATACAAGGAAATTGATCCGAGAATTGAACAAGAACTACATGACACGCATATAATCAGTCTCAATCAGATTACAGAAGAAGATGCGCGCTTTGTCGGTGGCAAGGCATATAATCTCAGTAAGATTGCGAAAGCTGGTTTTTTAATTCCAAGAGGGTTTGTAGTTACAACTTATGTCTTTAAGAAGTGGGCGGAAAATGCGTGCAAGCTTGACGCAGACATATCTGATAAAATTTCAAAAGCATTCCAATTACTAGAGTTGGAAAATGTCGCCGTCAGAAGTTCTTCGACTGTTGAGGATTTATCTCAAGCTAGCTCCGCGGGGGTTTATAAAACCAGCCTTAATATTAAGAGAGACGAAGTAGTAAATGCTATAATAGAGGGTTTTAAGTCTTTTTATGAACCAAACGCTCAAATTTATCGATCGGAGAAATCCATTGAAAGGGGGGCCGACATGGCGATTATTGTTCAGGAAATGATTAATGCAAGAATTTCGGGAGTTTTATTTACCCGCAATCCATTAAATCCCGACACTGGCGAGAGCGAATTTGTGATTAATGCCACCTTTGGTCTTGGAGAACCGCTAGTTTCTGGGAGAGTCTCGGGAGATACATTCGTTATTGATAAAGAGAAGAAATTAATTAAAGAATCAACTATCACTCAAAAAAATTCTATGTTGACTAAGGACGGTGAAGTAAGTGTGCCGGAATCAATTAGATCGGGTTCTGCTCTTAATAATTCACAAATTGATCAACTTATTCAGATTGGTAAAGAAATCGAAGTATTATTTGGCGCGCCGCAAGATATAGAATTTGCAATTACCCACGATAAAATTTGGATTTTACAGTCGCGTCCTATAACCAAGTCAGGTTCATGAGCAAAAAAATTAGTTATATCAGCGCAGAATTCTTTGAGAAAGAGAAGGAAAAAATAATGCAATGGTCAAAATCCTCAATAAAAGAATCGGATTTATGTGGGGTTTTGGAAAACGGAAAAATTGGCGGCAATGTAGCAGACGATTTACATCTCACCCTATTCTATGGATTTGATGAGGATCGGATTAATGTAGAACAGATTCAAAAGTGGATTAAGACCACCAATTTAGTAGAAGTGGAGGTAGGAAAGATTCAAGTTTTTTCTTTACCAGATCAGGAATACAAAATTATATATTTAGTAATACGAGATAAAAATGGGAAAATAAAAAAGCTCCACGAAGAGCTCAAATGTTTTGCTCACTTTACCAAGTACCAGAGATCAAAATTTATTCCGCATATTACGATTGCATTTGTAAAAAAAGAGTTTAACGAAAATGCAATTACTTACAATGGTCCAAAATCTTTACCTATCAGAGAAATAGTTTATCATACAAAAAGTAATTGAATTTATAGAGTGCCTCGTCTCGCCGCAAGGACGGAGAAATGAACAACGCCAAAGAGCCACAAATGACATAATAGCTAGCCGAAGGGGCTTGCCCTGAGCTAGC
>CAYJRY010000080.1:0-4039 GCA_964372855.1 uncultured Gammaproteobacteria bacterium
CTGTAGATGTGTAAAGTGAACAGATTCGATTGGCACTTGAGAGTGAAAACTATGATGGATTAAGGTACTTAGTAAAAAGATATGGAGAGGTTTTGAGGAAACCGCTTAAGAGAGTATTCGCGGGAGAATTCGAAGATACCCAAATATTGCTTCAGGAAACAGATAAAAAAACAAGTGGAGGAAGACTGCAATGGATTAGTGTTTTTATTGATTCGTTTGGAGGTAAGGCGATGGAAGAAATCGCAGTGCTTAAGGAAAAAGGAGTTGATGTTCAGTTTGTTGTACCAGAATTTGATATTGTATTGCCTCTTAAAAATATTCTTGAGTTTTTTAGAGGAGATATAAATGCATTATCTCATATACAAATAGTAGAGGGAATTGCCCATGCGTCTCCTGCACTAAGAAGCAAGTTATTCGCAAAAACTGTTCGGAGTATTACTGATACTGAAGATACTTCCTGATATAATTTTTTTGTGAAGAAACTTCCTAAAAGTGATTTTGAGGAGCTATATAATAAAGCACTAAGATTTCTTTCACATCGTCCGCGATCAGAGAAGGAAATAAGAGACCGTTTAAAAATCAAATATAAAAAATTAAATATTAAAAATTTAGAATCGATTATAGACAATGTTATTACAGAACTTAAAGAACAAAAGTTTATTGATGATGAGGAATTTGCTAGATGGTGGATTGAGCAAAGGACACGATTTAAGCCTCGGAGTTTGAAACTAATAAAAATTGAGTTAAGACAGAAAGGCATTTCGCAAGAATTGCAAGAGAAAGTGATTAATGATTTAGGATTAATGATTAATGATGATTTAGAGCAGGCGAAGAGATTGGTAGAGAAAAGGATAAAGAGATTCCGAAACAAGTTCGGAATGACAAGAGAGGAGATATATCAAAAACTCGGGAGATTTTTGGCATCTAAAGGCTTTGATTGGGACACTATTAAGAAGGCAATAAGTCATGCGCTAAAAGGTTGATTTGACAATGAGATTGTCGAGACCTATAATTACAACAGATTTACAACATATGGAAAGAAGAGAAGTAGGATTAACATCAGAATTACACTTAGCTTTGAGCCCTATATCAAAATGTAAAGATAGTATAAATCATACCTTAGAAGAACTTAGAGATAAAAAGCAAAAAATAGGAAAAAAAATTAGGGGTGAAGTAGGTACCTTAGTAAAAAAAATTACGACACAAGGAGTTAATTTACCAAGGTCAATTGAAATAGAGTCATGGAATCCGACTCCAGGCGAGGGCCCCCTAGAACAGCACGCAATAATATACAGTGGTATATTTAATTCTTTGTCCATAGTCTCTAGACATGTGGGGGTAATTGAAGATTTTAGTTTAGCTTCTCCTTCCAGCTTGCCCTTTTCGGACTACGACCCTTTTAAGAGCAGTTTTGGTTCAAGTTTTAGATATAGATCTTTACCAAAAGATCAGCAGCGCGAAACACAGTTAGGAATGTTAAAAGATGAAGAGTGGATTGAATATGGTCCAAAAGTAGTTGAAAAGTTGAAGGAAATAGTAATAAAACAAAAAACCTCTAGTGAATAATATTACTTTTTACTGTTGACTTGACTTTCTGCTAAAGAGTATAATTAGAATAGGCAATAGAGAATGTTGTCGGAGGAAGAAAAAGATATGAAATTTAATCCTCAAAAGACAAATATATAAAAAGCATTAGTTTGCTTTTTCTTCTATTGGCCACAAGCAGAATATGAACAATCTACACGATGATTTAATAGGGCTTGAAAAAAAGCTTTTAGAAAAAGAGGAAAAGTTAGAAAAAGAAAAGGAAAAGCTTGAAAAGGAGAAAGAGGATCTGCAGAAGAAAAAGGAAGAATACAGCGACAAACTTCAAAAAGTCTCCGGACTTACAGAATCTGAGGCAAAAGTAAAGCTACTTAAAGAAGTTGAGGAAAAAGAAACTCAAATAATTGCAAGGCTTATTAAGGAGAAAGAAGAAGAAGCTAAAAAAATTACATCGAGAAAAGCTCAGGAGATTTTGGTAGATAGTCTTCGTCATGGCGCCTTAAATTACGTCGCAGAATATACCGTTTCGACAATAAAAATTCAGGATGAAGAAATAAAAGGGAGAATTATTGGTAAGGAAGGCCGAAATATAAGAACTTTCGAGAATGCAACAGGTGTAGATGTTGACTTGGATGAGGAGGGAATAATTAGGCTTTCTTCATTTGATCAAATTAGGCGAGAAATTGCGAGACGATCGCTTGAAAAACTACTAAAAGATACAAGAATACAGCCATTTAGAATTGAAGAGATTGTAGCACAAACAAAAAAAGAAGTTGAAAAAGTGATGCTTGAGGAAGGAGAGAAAATGGCTCATGATGTAGGGGTTTTTAATTTGCCGGTCGAACTACTCTCGATTTTGGGAAGATTTAAATTCAGAACTTCTTATGGACAAAATCTAATTGTACATACAATGGAGGAAACAAAAATTGGCGTACATATTGCCCATGAAGTCGGAGCTGATGTGAACATAGTGAGACTTGGATGTCTATTTCATGATATAGGCAAGGTAGTTGAGGGAGATGGAAGTCATGTGAAATTAGGGGTAGATCTTCTAAAGCGTTTTAATATTCCAGAAAGCATAATTAATTGTGTCGCAGAGCATCACGAGGATAAGCCTTTTTCTTCAATTGAGTCAGTAATTGTTTATGTAGCAGATGCAATATCTGGAGCAAGACCGGGTGCCCGTTATGAGGATATAGAGGAATATGGCAAAAGACTAAGGGAAATGGAAGAGATTGCCAAAAGACATGATGGTGTGGAGGATGCATATGCTTTTGAAGCAGGACGTGAGTTGAGAGTTATTATAAATCCAGGCAGGCTAGATGATGCACAAACCACAATTACCGCACAAAAAATTAGAGATGAAGTAACTAGATCTTTGATTGTTCCTGGAGAAGTTAAGGTAACCGCAATCCGAGAATTCCGCGCAACTGCATAATAATATTGATATATTGACAACACTCCAAATACATTGTATTTTTAAGCTAAATGAGGAAATGAATTTTATTTAGCTTGATTTGACGGGCAGGAGGGAGGTGAGAAATTTTGACAAAAAGAGATCTAATAGATGTAGTTTCTAAGAAGGCTAATCTTACAAACAAAGCTGCTAGGGACGCGGTCGTAGCATTAATTAATTCTATTCGCGATGCTCTTAAAAGAAAAGAAAAAGTAGTAATTACTGGATTTGGAACTTTTTCTGTTCGCAAAAGAGTTGAGAGGGTTGGTCGCAATCCAAAAACCGGAGAAAAAATAACAATAGCAGCAAGAAATGCGCCTGGTTTTACACCTGGAAAAACTCTTAAAAAGGCAGTTAAATAAATCCAGCACCATTTCCGCATGACATAAGTTTGGCGGAAAAAATAAACACGATAATAATTTGGAAATTTAAAAAGGTTCTGGATATAGTTGCAAATAGATTGCTAATATTATAAAATATAGCCCTCTAGGAGGAAGACCGTTAGTTCTGATTAAAGTCAGAACAGGAAAGTCCAGACAGGTGTAAAGACGGGGACGGATGGCAATGTCCGACTAGAAATAGCTGGTTTCTTAATTCTTTTACCACATGCGGAATTAAGAACAGGTTTTGAATCGACAAAACTTGAGAGCAACAGAGACGAGTGGGAGTGAAACGTGCAATCCTACCTGCTGCAACCTCCGAATGATGCGATATTACCATCTTTACGGAAGCATCGATGTTTGAGGGCAAAGAGAAATTACGGGTAAAAACAGAATCTGGCTTACTCTCCTCCTGGGGTTTTTTAATTCTTTATGCCGATGTTGAACATATCATCTTGTATTCACAGTTTTGGCATAAAATTGTACCGCTGCATTTAAAGTCACTTTTTTCAATTTCTGAAACAATATTAAGAATTTTATTTTTTGCTTCTTCAAGTTCACTTAAACCTCTTGTGGTTGAGAATGTTTTTTCTTCTTCTAAATAGTGAAGAGATAAAATAATATCATCCGGTTTTTTGTTAAAAATATTACTTTTGAC
>CAYJRY010000081.1:0-3938 GCA_964372855.1 uncultured Gammaproteobacteria bacterium
TCCGATCTATTTATCAAAAGTTTCATATAATGATTCTAAAACATATGAACTTCTCTCATCTGGAGAGACAACAGGAATATTTCAACTTGAATCATCCGGAATGAGAAGATATATAAAAGATCTCAAGCCAACAAGTATTTTTGATCTTCAAGCCATGGTTGCTTTGTATAGGCCGGGTCCCATGGCTAATATTCCAGAGTTTATAAGACGAAAACACAACCCAAAATTAATACAATACCCAGATCCTCGACTAAAGGAGATTTTGAAGGAATCATATGGAGTAATCACTTTTCAAGATGATGTTTTGCTAACTGCTATAAAAGTAGCTGGATATTCATGGTTAGAAGCAGATAAGCTAAGAAAAGCAATAGGCAAAAAAATACCTACTGAAATGAAAAAACAGCACGATCAATTTATAAAAGGATGTATAGCAAATGGAATGACTCAAAAAAAAGCAGAATCTTTCTGGATACTTTTTGAACCTTTTGCAGGTTATGGCTTTAACAAGGCACATGCTGCAGGATACGCTACAATTGCATTCAGAACTGCTTATCTAAAGGCTCAT
This sequence comes from uncultured Gammaproteobacteria bacterium, assembly GCA_964372855.1. Taxonomy (GTDB): domain Bacteria; phylum Patescibacteriota; class Microgenomatia; order Levybacterales; family UBA12049; genus JACOXT01. Next base: position 566 of record CAYJRY010000081.1, read on the forward strand.
TTTCCAGTTGAATTTATGACTGCACTTCTTACAGCAGAATCACGAGGAACAACTGGGCCTACTAAAAATGAAAAAATCGCTCAAGCGGTTGCTGAATGCAAGAGACTGAATGTAAAAGTATTACCACCCGATATAAACAAATCTCAAAGCGATTTTACAATAGAAGACAAAACAAATATTCGTTTTGGATTAACAGCAATTAAAAATCTAGGAGCTGCTGCAATAAAAAGCATTCTAGATGGCAGAAGTAAAGGTGAATTTAAAAACCTCGAAGATTTCTGTATGAAAGTTGATTTGGGTCCTGTTAATAAAAAAACTTTTGAGAGTCTTATTAAGGCTGGAGCAATGGATATTTTTGGAAATAGAGCAAGTATGCTAATATCTTATCCAGAAATTGTAGCCAAAGTGCAAAAACGAAAAAAACAAGCATCTGACGGACAAGGAAGTCTTTTTGGTTCGGATGAAATAGTAACTACAGCAAAAAGAGAATACAAAACTGTTGAAGATTTTACTCCAAATGAAAAATTAGCTTTTGAAAAGCAATACTTGGGTATCTATCTTACCTCTCATCCACAGCTTAATAACCTTATGTTACTTAAAAAAATTATATCGCATGAAATAGAATTATTGGAAGAAGAACGTGAAGGGACTAAGGTCAAAATTGGTGGAATTATAGAATCCTTAAGAAGAATTTTTACTAAAAAAAACAATCATGAAATGGCTTTTTTATTGATTGGTAATGAAAAAGGGGGTTCAATTGAATGTGTTGTATTTCCTAAAGTATTTTCAGCTCATAAGAAACTTTTGATCAGAGATTCTGTAATAGTGATTGAAGGTCATGTTGACACCAAAAACGAACGCCCAACCATAATCGCCGAAAAAATCTCAGCAATAAATAAGAATAATTAATCAATGTAAAATAATACAAAAGAGTATTTACTAAATCATAGTGAAGTGGTATAATTTCATATGAATACAGAATCTATATATTAGAACTCAACCAGAAGTAAAGGCAAATGCTCAAAAAAATTGCAAAACAATTGATATAGCTTAAATCCTCTTTTGGATTCGTTTATTAAACAACTTGTAAAAACTAAAAAAGCAACCTTTAACGCAGAAATAAAAACCAAGTAAAAACTTGATTGATTCACTCAGAAAGTCGGAAGAAGACATAAAAGCAGAAAGAGAATCCCCAGAATTTCGCAATGTTGAAGTCGCGATAAAATTGTTAAATGAACATTAGGTAATGATTATCAACTAAAGAATCACCCAGTGAAAAATGATTACCAAAGTCAATGTTCTATAAATTTCGCTTCTGATTGGCATGGGATTTAAAGAGTAGCTGGTAAAGTGTAATACGAAGAAGTTGTTTACTTTACGCCTCTAGGAACACATAGTTAGTTATACCTATAACTAATTCCTCCTGACATATTTCTGACATAATTCCACTTGACTTATAATTAGTTCTAAATTACAATCAAAACATGGCTGCTTTCGCACCTGAGATTATTTTTAGAATCGGCCCAGTTCCGATAACTAACACTGTCCTAAACACATTACTTGTTGATGCAGTGTTAGTAGGAGGTGCTTACTATATATCTAAAAATATCTCACTCATCCCAAAAAATAAATTACAAAATATCGCAGAATCTGTAATAGAGTCTTTTTATAATCTTCTTGAATCTGTAGCTCAAAATAGAGCAATGAAAATATTTCCATATTTTATGAGTTTTTTCTTATTTATACTATTTGCGAATTGGAGTGGTCTTATTCCTGGAGTCGGTACAATCGGACTAAAAGAACATGGTGAATTAATACCCATTTTAAGAGGAACAACAAGTGATTTAAATACAACTCTTGGACTTGCTCTAGTATCAGTAGCTGCAACACACATAATGAGTATCAATACAATAGGGATAAAAGAATATCTTGGCCGCTATTTCTCATTCAATCCGATTAATCTATTTGTAGGAGTTTTGGAGATAATTTCTGAGATTACAAAAATAGTATCACTATCTTTTAGACTTTTTGGAAACATCTTTGCAGGCGAGATAGTTTTATTGACAATATCTTCAATGTTTGCATTCTTGGCTCCTTTGCCATTTCTACTTTTGGAAGTAATTGTTGGATTGGTCCAGGCTCTAGTTTTCTCAATGCTTACTATGGTTTTTATGGCTATTTTGACTATACCGCACCATGCTGAAAAGCATGGATAAATCCAGCACTATTCATGAAAGGCACTGGATAAAGGGGGTGAAATAAATATGGAAATAAGCGTTACAGGTGGTTTGATAGTAGCACTTGGAGGTTTTTTGCCAGCACTGGCTATTGGCCTTATTGGAGCAAAAGCAATGGAAGCACTGGGCAGAAATCCTGAGGCATCAGGAAGAATTTTGCCTGCTATGCTTCTTGCTATGGCATTTGCTGAAGCCATAGCTATTTATTCATTGATACTTGCATTTACAGGATAATAAATTGACACGCTGTGTCATCCTGAATTCTGAAATGCAGAATGAAGGATCCCATTGAGATTCTTCGCTAACGCTCAGAATGACAAAGTAATATTATGGAAATTTTAAAAGAATTTGGAATTGATGGTTATCTTTTAGGAGCTCAGGTTGTAAATTTTTTAATTGTTCTATTTTTACTTAAAAAGTTTCTTTATAAACCTGTTCTTGAACTTTTAAAAAAAAGAGAAAATACTATAAAAGAAGGTATTGAAAAAGCAGAACAGGCTCGGATAAGACTCGAAAAAGTAGTTGAAGAGGAAAAAAGAATATTAAAAACTGCAACGGAATCTGCAAAAAAAATTATTGAACATGCAAAACAGGATGCAATTGATATATCAAAACAAATTCAAGAGGATAGCAAAAAACAGGCAGAAAAAATGATTCAAGATGCTCAAAGTCAAATTGCCAGAGAATCAGTTAACGCAGAGAAAAGATTAACTACTTATATAGCAAGAGTTGCAGCCCAATTTTTACAAAAATCATTATCACAATTTTTCTCTGAAAAAGAACAAAAAGAAGTACTTCAGAGAGCCATCAAGGAGTTGAAGCAATCAAATTAAGATATATGAACAAAAAAAAGATTTTACAATTAGCTATGTATAGTTATACCGATGGTTTTTTGGATGAAAAAAAAGTTACAAATATTTCATCCCTTATTAGAAGATCTGATCTCAAGAAATATATAAATGCATTAAAAAATATAGAGTCTCTTAAGAAAATAATTGTCTCTGTACCAATATCTAATATTAATGAAGGGTTGTTCAGAGATCTTTTTCCAAACAAAAAAATTATTATAAAAAAAGATCCCTCCCTACTTCTTGGAGTTAAAGTTATAGATAATGACATTGTGTATGAATTTTCTT
>CAYJRY010000082.1:0-3727 GCA_964372855.1 uncultured Gammaproteobacteria bacterium
AAAACCAAAAATACCACTCTAAACCAAAAATATCACTCTAAAACCAAAAATATCACTCTAAAACCAAAAGTATCACTCTAAAACCAAAAATATCACTCTAAAACCAAAAATATCACCATAATGATTATATAATATTGAAACAAAAACATAAAAATGGGCCCAGGTGATGCAGACAAAATAGGAGAAGAAGGTAGTGATACAAAACTAAGTTATGATAATTCACAAATCGCCATGTTATGGGATGATATCAACCTCGAAGATCTAAAAGTAATCATCCCCAAAACTCAAAAAACAACCTGCTGCAAATCATACCTTCTCATTAAAGGTCGATGTTTTACCTGTCCAGACCAGAACAACTTCGATCCAGACAGATATTAAAATTGTTTTATGAGTATGGATTACAGACAGCCTTAAATAATCCCACGCGATAAAAAAGGTATGAAACTCATCTCTTGGAATGTTAATGGAATTCGCGCCATTCTTGGTAAAGGATTTGAAGAATTCATTAAAATGGAAGACCCGGATATTATCTGTCTCCAAGAAACTAAAGCACATCCCGCGCAAGTAGATAAAATTTTAACACAGTACCCACACCACTTCTGGCATTCAGCAAAAAAACCAGGATATTCCGGTACTGCGATATTCTCCAAAATAGAACCCAAAAAAGTGATATACGGAGACGGACCAATGGATGATGATGAAGGACGGATTATCATCTGTGAATTTGAAAAGTTCATTTTGATTAATGTATATACTCCAAACGCCCAGCGCGAATTAACTAGACTAAAATTCAGACAAGAATGGGACGCCAAATTTCTCAAATTCATAAAAGAACAAGAAAAAACAAAACCCATCATTGTATGTGGTGATTTAAATGTCGCACACACCGAAATTGATCTTGCAAGACCAAAAAATAATACTCAAAACGCTGGATTCACTCCAGAAGAACGGCAAGGATTTCAAAATATCATAGATGCAAATTTAATAGATACATTTCGTGAATTTGAAAAGGGTCCAGGGCATTATACTTGGTGGAGTTATATGATGAATGCCAGAGCCAAAGACATTGGATGGCGCATAGATTATTTTCTTATATCTAAATTGCTTAGACAAGCTTTGCAAAGTGCAAAAATACACAAAACTGTTATGGGTTCTGATCACTGTCCCGTAGAAATAACAATAAAGCAATAAAAGTTAACACAATCAGAAAATACAATAACCTTAAAATTATCAAAAACGAGATAAAAAGAAAATAGAAAAAATTCCCCATTCTATTGAATAATAACCTTCAAAATATGTACTTTTGTTTGTGGTCTATCTTGAGAATCAGAATCAACACGACTGATTTTCTTAACTACTTTCTGCCTGGTTATAACTTGACCAGGCCAGAATTTGCCATTGTTAAAATACCAGTCACAAAAAGATCTCTACCAAGATTAATAAAACCAACATAAATAATCTTAGATCAATGATCATAAGTGCTATATAAAATTAATCGCCAATCTTTTTATTCAAAAATCTGAGCTCAGGTTTCAAAAACCATAACAGAACACATTCAAATAGAAGAACAATAACCTTTATTAAGCGCAAAATACCTATCTAAAAAGATGGATTGGCTTATTCATAATAAAAAGTTGGATAGTGCTGACAGAGTACAACTTATTCTATCATATATACTCCAATTCATTCTTATCAGCTCAACAATATATTTTGTAATTATAAGGGATTGGCTAAACGCTTTACTGGTATTTGGAATATTTCTGATGACTTTTATACCTGCAATTGTAAGGAAAAATTACAAAGTTCACCTTCCAATTGAATTTGACTTGATAAGTATAGTATTTATCTTCTCCGCACTGTACCTTGGAGAAATTCAAGCTTACTACACTAAATATTGGTGGTGGGATATAATACTACACACTAGTTCAGGTTTTCTTCTTGGAATACTCGCGTTTGTATTAGTATACGCGCTAAACCAAGAAAAAAAAATTAATTTAATGCTAAATCTCAAATTCCTTTCGCTATTCGCCTTTGCTTTCGCTGTTGCTATGGGGGCAATTTGGGAAATAATAGAATTTATACTAGATCAAGTACTAGGGACATCACTACAACATGGCAGCCTTGTTGATACCATGTGGGATTTAATAGTTGACAGTCTCGGAGCATTAGTAATTAGTATTCTGGGATATTTTTATATTAAGCGTGGAGGACTTCTTATCTTTGATCGTATTGTTCACCGATTTGTGGATAGCAATCCTCATCTATTTCGAAAAAGGAGATTTCATCAGACAATAAAAGAAAATATCCAAAAAAAAATAGAACTATCAAAATACCATATTAGACAATCAAAAGACAAAATTAAAGGAAAGATAGAATCATCAAAACAACATATAAAGAAATCCAGTGATAAAATTAAAGCTAAGTTCAAAAGAAAGAAAAAAAAATAAAACATATTTTATAATAGGGCTCAAGATTTTTTTAGACATAACCTTTTTAAAACCCCGCAAAATAAACTTCTCTGAATGGGCCTGTAGTCTAGCCTGGATACGTAATTCGCCAGAGAGGACGGTGGGCTTCGGACCCGCAAACTCCGGTTCGAAACAGTCACTGTGTAAGTTTAATCGCGCATGACACGAATCTCCGGACAGGCTCATTTCATATATACAATAACACCTTAAAAACGATAAACTTATGTCGCCGCTCGAACAATTTATTACTAAAAAAGATACTTACAATGCCCAGGCAAGACAATTGGCTATTAAATTAGCTAATACTAAAAATGCTGATCCCGGAGCCATTGCGTATAAAGCTAATGTGATTACTATTGAAGAACTCACGGGATTCTGCTTGAATACCATTCTTTGCATGGCACAAGAACAAGCTAATATGCTTTCTTTTGGCAGTGAAGCTCTTACTTATGATGTTATGGCTGCAATGTATAGTTGTACAAAAAAAGAAGCAGAAGAGTGGATTGATGATATTATGCAACGTAGTCTTCATCATTTTACTTATACTTACTTAGCAAAAAAACAATAATAGATCAGGTGCCGCTTTTCTGATGCTGGGTCTTTATGCTGGTCTCTTTGTTGGAAATCAATAATTTTGTGGCGTCCTCTTTTTTTTGTTATATTGAGTTTTTGTTTCCAATTCAAATTTGTTATTTCTACCGCTAGTGCTCGTACAATTTTTTATAATTCTTTTTTTGTTTTGAAGCCCTTCTTTATCTTTTCCGGTTTGGTTCTTTCAAACCAGTGCTCTGTTTTGTTCGTTGTTCTCAGGAATAGTACCTTTTATGAACAACATATTTTTCTTCATATTTACGTACTCTCCTGATTTGATTTTGCAATGGAGAAATGAATGTTTGTTTTTGATGTTTTAATTTTGCGAGAAATTTCAAGAAATCGTTTTTAGTTGGTTGAAACTTTGATAATCTTTTTATATGATTTTAAAGACTCCGTCTTCTAACTCATATGTTGAAAGGATATCTCTTAACATTTCCTGGAGATTGAAACATTTTCCACCTTTGAAGATAATTTTAGACAATGGTATCATCAATACGATTTTTCGAAGAGATGTGTTTCTCAAAACTAGTTAAATTAAGCTGTATAGTGTGGGGTTGTTGAGGAGGAATATAAGTTTAATCTTGAGAAATTGTAAAAGGACAGCTATGTGACCCAGAGGGCGGTTCAGAAAGATTTATAAAACACCCTTATTATGTGAGCTCAGA
>CAYJRY010000083.1:0-3726 GCA_964372855.1 uncultured Gammaproteobacteria bacterium
TAAAGATCGCCCTTTAATTCCTCATCTATTGTTATGCCTATAGAACATTCTGCCACATGCGCTACATCTTGTCCAGTGGCTATAAATACTGCCGCTATAATATTTGCATAGTGCGCATTTGCGCTTAAAGCTCCTGACATTAAAGACCCGTATAAAACTTTTCTCTGAAAAACTTGCAAAAAATCGCTTATTTCACACTTTAAAACAGAGTTTACAATCCTTTTGGGAACTACAACCTCAGCAGAAACAGTATAACCTCTGCCTTCAATAAAGTTTAGATAATTGGGTTTTTTATCAACACACATGTTTCCAGAAAGAGCTACACATCTAGATGAGGACTTTTTCTCAATAAAATCTACCGCTTTCTGCGTCGCAATAGTTGCCATATTCATACCCATCGCGTCCTGCGAATCAAATCTAAATCTTAAATAGACATTCCTTCCTAATACAAATGGCTTTATGTCTAAAAGTTTAAGGTGAGAAGAAGTATCTTCAGTAATCTTTTTAATCTTATCAAAATTTGTAGATACCCATTCTACAAAATTTTGTCCACCAAGAAGATTTTCAACGACAAAAACAGGCGCTCGCGTAATACCTACTTTTTTGCTGACAACCACAGCCCCACCACTTAGAGAAATAGCTTTACACCCTCTATTAACTGAAGCAACCAAAGCTCCTTCTGTTGTAGCAAGAGGAAGATATGCTTCATTATCAAGAATATTGCTTTTAATCATAAGTGGACCCGCTACTCCTAAAGGAACTTGAATTGCCCCAATCATGTTCTCGCAATTTCTGGCAGAGGCTATCTCGAGACCTGAAGAATACTTTCCTATATTGGAAAGTTCTACTTTAAGATTATTTTCCAAGAAACTTCGCCTTTCATCTAGAGTCTTATGAGCACGCAAATCCATAGTATTTTCTACATACCTATACATATAGTCGAAAAATCTGATTTAATCATTCGACTTGAGATCTAATACGCAATGTTGATATAATCTTGGTATGTCTTTCTCTCTTGTAAAACGAATTCTAGAAGGGGACGCAAAATCAGTAAGGGAATTCTACAAATTTTACTCCCCAAAGATTTTGTCTTATCTCTCAAAAAAACTTCCCACCTTTGAAGATGCGCAGGAGTTGACAAACGATGTGTTTTTAGAGGCTATCGATTCTTTATCTCTACTTCGACATGAGAAAAACATATTATCTTGGCTTTATCAAATAGCTCACAATAAAATGGTTGATTTTTACCGCAAAAGAAAAATCAAATCGATTCTTTTATCCCAACTGCCATTTTTACAAATAGTTGCATCCGAAATTAATCAGCCGGAATTCCAATACGAAAAAAACAAAATAAGAGATAGGATTGAAGCAGCTTTTCGCAATATTTCTTTTAAGTATCAAGAAATACTAAGACTTCATTATGAAGAAAAAATTTCAGTAAAAGAATTGTCAAAAATTTTTAATTTATCTTTCAAAGCAACCGAATCTCTTCTTTTCAGAGCCCGCAAAAGTTTCCAGCTTGCTTATGTCCGTTCGATGAACTCAGGACATGCTGAAGAATTTGAAGCATGAACGAGCGTGAATTTCTTAATAAATTAGAAAAAAGAGCTCAAGAACAAGAAAAAATTATCAAGGGAATGTTTCTTCCCAAAATCTTTGAGTCAGTAAGTTTTTGGTTCGGAGATCATCCTTGGAGAATATTAATTCCAATTGCTGCAATTATTACGTTAATATTCCATGGGCTTTTTGGCAATCGTTACGACGAACTTATTTTAAAAATATTTGGAAAACTATAATTTAATGAAGAAAAGTACTTTTTTAATTTTTGTTGGATACATCTGGACAAAGACACTTTTAGGTCTTACATTTCATCCCCTTATGACAATTAGACAAGTTACAAGAAGACCAGTTCTCTTGCCGGTAATCTTCTCGCCTTTTATCGGACTTGCAGCGTTTTTTATTTTCGGTAGAATAGGAGCATTTTTATTGGACTTTTATGGTCTAAAGAGAGAATTAATTGCAATTTTCCTAAGTACAGTTTTAATATCAATACTTTTTTGGCAAGCATTATTGTTATATTTACTAACAAGTTTCTTAATTGCATTATGGAAAAAGAATATGTAGTTTTGGTTGATAGAAAAAATAATGTTTTAGGAACTTCTCCAAAACTTGCGACACATAATAAAAAAACGCCTCTTCATAGAGGATTTTCTATTTTTATTTTTAACAACAAAGGCCAAGTTCTTCTTCAAAAAAGAAGCAAAAAGAAAAAAACATGGCCATCTTTCTGGTCTAATAGCTGCTGTGGCCATCCGAAATTAAATGAATCAAACATAGATGCTGCAAAAAGAAGAGTAAAATTTGAATTGGGATTAGAAGTCAATAAGATTTATGAAATTTTACCAAATTTTTCTTATAAAGTAGAGGAAGATGAAATAGTAGAAAACGAAATTTGCCCAGTTCTAATTGGGTTTTCTATTCAAAAACCTAATATAAATAAAGATGAAGTAGAAAATATTAAGTGGATTAATTGGAATGAGTTTATAATAGATATTAGAGAAAATCCTGAAAAATATTCCCCATGGTGTATTCTGGAACTAAAAGAGTTATTGAGAAATAAAAAATTTATCTCTTTGGGGATTGCTTGACTCTTCTTGATTTTCCACCCATCCCGACTTTTCTTCTTTGTCTTACTCTTGAATCGCGTGTTAAAAGTCCCTTTCTTTTGAGAATTTTACGATATTTCTCCCTATCAAATTTATCCAAAGCTCTTGCAATAGCTAAAACTACTGCTTCTAATTGCCCGATCTTTCCTCCGCCGGTTACTTTTATGGAAATAGCAAACTTATCTTGAGTATTGGTGCTACGAATTGGCTCTATAAATATCACTTCATTATTTTTACCAAAATATTCTATCGCGCTTTTTTTGTTTACAACAACTTCTCCTTTCTTAACAGATATCCCATTCAAAGTTACATCATCCTTATAAAGACGTACTAATGCTGTTGCATTTTTTCTTCTCCCAACAGCAAGAATGTAATCCTTAAATGCAGAGTCTTTTTTTAATGTGTCTTTTTCCACTTTTGTATTTTTTGCCATGTCGCTATATTAAAAATAAAATATAAAAAATAAAAATGATATATAAAAACTAAAAAAGTTTTATGACTTTATAATTTTTAATTTTAAATTGTAATTTTTCACTTTTCATTTTTAATTTTTAATTTATCCTTGTATGGGTGTTCCTCACCTCTAAATACGTATAATCTCTTAATCATCCTGTCTCTTAATTTATTTTGTGGCAGCATTCCCAAAACAGCATGTTTTATAATTTCGGCAGGGTTTCTTTTTAAAAGAGCATCGAAAGTTTCTTCTTTATATCCCCCTGGATATCCCGAATGATGACGATATTTTTTCTGAATTTCCTTTTTGCCTGTAACTTTGATCTTACCAGCATTAATAGCAATCACATAGTCTCCGCAATCCAAATAATCTACATAAAGGGGCTTTGATTTACCCATCAAGATTTTCGCAATATCTGTTGAGACCCTTCCTAAAATCCTTTCCTCAAGGTCTATCAAATGCCACGAGCGTTTGATTTCTTTTGCTTTTGTTGATTGAGTAAGCTTATTCATACTTAGTTGTTAACGCTATTTATTTCTCCCTCTTTTGGTATTTGTTTGTGTTTCAGTTTCCTTAGCTTGAACTTTTTCCCTAGTCTCCAATTTT
>CAYJRY010000084.1:0-3716 GCA_964372855.1 uncultured Gammaproteobacteria bacterium
GGCGATTTGAAAAAATGAAGTCTTATTTATCACGGAAAACAGGGATAAAGCGAAGTAAAATAGAGGGCAAAGCGTTATATGCAGTGAAACTAATAAAAAATGGAGAGATCGTCGGGATTAAATCTGGTCATGTTTTTGATAGAAGAATGTTTAACAAGATTAAAGATGTAATCGGTGATTCTTATATTCAAATTGCAGATAATTTTTTTGTAGGTCCGATAAGTAAAGAAGAGGTTCTGGAAAGTATGATGTACATTAATCACTCGTGCGATCCTAATGTAGGAATTTTAGGCAATGTTATATTCATAGCAATGCAAGACATTATGCAAGGAGAGGAAATAACCGTTGACTACGCGATGATTGAAGATAATTCAGATTATGGATTTAAATATAATTGCAAATCAAAAAATTGTAGGAGGAGATAACTGGCAAGGATTGGAAAATAAGCTCGTTGCAGAAAAAATATAAAGGCTATTTTTCCTCGTTTATCCAGAAAAAAATCAATAAGATAAAAAAGTAAAGATGAAAGCTAAAGAAGAAAAGTTATTATTTTTGGAACACCTAGGGGATACTCCACAGTTAAGAGTTTGGGATTTTTTATTTTCATCTGAGAAGGGCAAATCAGTCTGTTAAACGAAACCTGGCACGTCAGCAAGTGGTTAGCCAACCAATATGTGTGGGCAACTATTATCACTCATCAACGCGTGCTCAAGATTTATCATCGACGTTCAGCTGAGTCAAAAGTACGGCTGGTGAAAACATACAGCTATCGGCTCAATGATAAGGTTGCCCCTTTACAACCTGCGTTTAAACGATCATACCGAAGATGCAAAATGTCTACGATGTCGTGATACCTGACATGTAGCAACAATGAAAGTGCGTGACCTCAGCAACAATTGATGTGCATTGGATTGGTCATCTACTTTTGAACCCAAAGCTCCAGAAGCTGAGGTGAAAAAGTTAATCGAGGGCATCTATGCAATGGGATTTGAGGGGTTGAAGAAGCTGCATGGATAGGTATGATAGTCTCTCATCACTCGCTCTCTGGAATGTTATCCTCACAGGGCTGCCTCCGCAATGTGTTAGCCAAACCATCTTCTCAACCACTCCAAAAATCTATCCCACACTCCAGCAGAAACACACCTTTCATCTCTACAAAATCCAGAGTAACATTGAAAATCACCATCACATTTTTGCGTTTCCAGTTTTTGAGATTGAAGTTGCTTAGTTGCAAAGTCACAATAGTAATTCTTCTTGACCGAATTATAGGGGATACACTCTTCGAGATCTAAGCATCCTTGACATCTGGCTTCTTGGATCTCTTTTTCCGTGAGTATATTCTCCGGTTTGTAGAGAGAAGGTATTAAACCAAGCTCATCTTCTTTGTCCAAGCAGAACCTTATATAGTAAATCTCCCCCCTCTTTTCAACATCTCTTAATATTAAATATTCACCTGTTGATAACTGATAGAAATTCTTTTCTTCATTTAAGATGGAAGTTTTTTCATCATTAATAATTAATGAAACACCTTCACCATTAATAAAATTTACACTTGTAATGTAGCTCCTAATTACCCCTCTTTCTTCTAATCCAAATTTAGATATTACATCTTTTTCTTTGGGATATTTTAAAGTGCCTTCATTATCGCATCCATAGGGATACAAAAGTATGTGAGGAAAATTTTCTGCGTTTATTATAACCATAGTAGCAAAATTATAATTATCATCAAAATATTGTCTATTATCTATGTTGATAATATACTCTTTGTAGCCAAGAGTAAAATTGCTTTCTAGTATCTCAACTAAATAATCTTCTAAACTTCCCCCAAAAAAAGGAAACTCTCCGAGGTTTACTATTTTTTTCTTTAATTGAGATACTTGTCTCTCTCCCGTCTCTTTATTGATTGCTATAAATTCATTAGATTTTAAGTCGACGAAAAACATCAAATACACCTGCTTTTCATCCAAGTCGCCTCCGAATCTCCCTCCAGAACCAAGATTTCCTTGAAGGACAGCAGGCGGTTGTGATTTAAAAATTGTTGCTCTTTTAGATATCTCTGGTTCTTCTTCTCTTTCATTTATACTTAAATGAACTTCCTTTTCATTGAATTCAACTATCATTACCAGTAACCCTTGTTCATATATCCTAGGCATTTTATATGGATAAGGTCTATTATATAATTCGTTACTCACTTTCACAGGAATATTAGCATTGTTCACAGAAATGATGATAGCCGAATTATCCTGATCTCCTTCATAGAATATGGATTCTACTGAAATAATATTCCCTTTAAATTTTAAGCTTTCCCCTTCTTTCAAAGTCTTTGAAACCGATTCCTCTTGGGCATAAACAGAATGTAATGTAAAAATTAAAACAAGAATTATCCATGTTTTCGTAGATGTTATTTGAAATCACCTTATTTTTTTAAGCCATTCATCTTATTAAGCCTTTTGGAAAGATGCGCTGGTGCATTCCTAAGTATTTAAATTCTATCGCTAAATCAAAACTAAAATGATGAAACAAGATTTAAAACCTATTATTGATAATTTGATCTGGAAAAAGAGGGAAAAATTAATCACTGCTAAAGAGCTCCGAAGAAAAACATAGAAGTCGGACATTTTCGAATAGAAAACAAAGAGATGAATGTTAAAAACCCCATTCGGCACTAAACTTCTGCTATTTTCGGCGTATTAACAACTTGCTTGACTTCGGGTCGCGGCGATCATCTTCTTTTTAATATTTCAAAAATAGTAAAGATTAAGATTCCCAACTAAAATAAAAATGCTAATAGATTAATTACTTTAGTGTACCTTTCAAATAAGGCATTTCTCTTTCTATGAATTCTATTATTTCTTTTTTAAATTTTGTATTTAAAGAAAGCCCTGTAAACTGAGCTTTTTTATGAATGATTATCCAGCCATCTTTTGAGAGTTCTTTAACAGCTTTATCAAGGCTTGAAAATCTTTTGAAGTGTTCTGTTCTGTCGTACCTAGCACCCCAATTATTCTTTCTTATTAATTTGAACATGATTTGAGCCTTTTCTAAATCGGTTACAGTCATAACCAGATTAAAGAATGCAAATATTTAAATGTTGCTATATTTGAAATTTTCTTTTCTCTCATAGAAACATTTATAAATCGCATTATAATTATGAATGATTGATAAGGAAAATAAGATGAAAGCTAAAGAAATGAAATCATTATTTTTGGAACACCTAGGGGATACTCCACAGTTAAGGGTCTGGGATTTTCTTATAGACAATCATTTCTTTGATTTTCCCATGACTGGAATTTCGAAAGGAGCTAATATTAGCTATAATTCGTTAAAAGTGTTCTTTCCTAAATTCGTTGATTCTGGAGTATTAGTTAAAACTAGGAGGATTGGAAAATCTGACTATTTTAAGCTGAATATAAATCATCCTTTCGTTAGCAGATTAATACAGCTTGACTGGAACTTGGCAAAAACTTCTGCTTTGTATGAAAATAAAATCTCTGAAAATAAATTGATTCCAGCTTAGTTCTTTAATATTTCAAAAATAATAAAGATTAATATCCCCAAACCAAATAAAATGTAAATTAATTTTTTATCGTTTCCAAAACCGAGAATTGGAATTGGTCCTATAAAAACTACTCCTGCTCCCTTGACATTTGCCTTTTGCCCCTGCAATGATGAAATGACTATTAGAATAATTCCTAGAAATATAAGAATAATGCCCA
>CAYJRY010000085.1:0-3514 GCA_964372855.1 uncultured Gammaproteobacteria bacterium
TTAGTCTGTGGTAGTATTTTGGTGTTGTCGGAAATTCTGGTGATTTCCGAGCACTTTCAGAAAGCAAAGCTTTCTGAAGTTTCAATTCTGAGCACTTCAAAAGCATAGCTTTTGAGAGCACTCAGAAATCTTCGATTTCTGACGTCCTAAAAACGAGAGCCTGTCACAAACCACACCTTTTAAGGTGTGGAGGCTCTCGTTTTTTTGATTCAAATCTTTTAAGTTTTTCATTATGATTCTTACTTTCGTATTTTGAGTTTGTTAAGTCCAGATTTTACTTTTTCCAATAATTTTCGTGCCCATATATACTCTGCGGCCAGGATAATCAACCCAAAAATAATGATTGGTATTCCGGGTCCTGGCAAAACAAGTAAAGTTATACCTAAAAGAAGAATAGTGAATCCAACTACAATTTTAATAGTGCGTTTTACTGATTTTAAATTTTTAATTAACATTTTTGTTTAATTTATCTGGTTAAATAATTTTTAGGTGATTAGCGGAAATTCGGACCAACTAACCTCCTTATGCATATATCCATAAGTAACTTATAAACATTATCTTTTCTGTGATTAAATCTGAATTCCATTTCTTTCAGATACAAAGGATAATTGCTCTTATCAATTCCATGATACTTATGAAATCGTTCTTTAGCAAAGCTCCAGAAGCCTTCTATGCCATTAATATGATTATGATTCTTATCAACTAGCTCTTTATCATGATCGATAATGTTATGCTTCCCATATTGCTCTAAACTTGCATAACTTTTCCATCAATCCGTGTAAAAGACAGAACCATTTTCTGTCTTTTGTTTAATCTCCTCCATTAAGGTTTCAGCTCCAACATTATCAACAATCACGATATACACTTTTTACCCTCAAAATACTTGCGTGCAAATCCCTTTATCATTACTATCGTCGAATAAAAGCTAATTTTTAAGCCTTTTTAGTGCGGAATTGCATTAATCACCAACTTTTTAAAAATTAGCAGATACTTTTATATACAAAAGTTTATTAATATAATATGTATTGTATTTACATGAAAAATTTTTTTCTCAATTCTTTCCGCATTATTTTTTGGCCTGAGCAGTGTTCATTGCGCAGGGGGTTCTCACAAAAAATATGAACCAAAAGTCTCCATTTCAACAACCACCTGGGGAAAAATAAATTTTACAGAAGCTGAAAAACGCAGATTAATAAAGGTAGCTGATGAACAATATGATATTAATGTACTAGAAGATTATGTTACAACAGCAGTAATAAAAGATCCCAAAATTAAAAAAGAATGGGGAAATAAATCCATAGATGACTATTTTTCTAAGAAATATTTTCCTCAGCCCCATGGAATTGTTCTGAAGCAGTTTGGTTTAGAAAAAGAAAGTGTGGAATTTCCATGGCATCTAGGCATTTACAATTATCAAAAATTTGTTGATGCAAATCGCGATAATGTTTTTACACCCGATGAAATTTTAGATAGCGATCTTGATGGTCGAATCACGTTCAAAGAAGTCGAAAAATGGTTTTGGAAGAATTTTGATAGCATTCGTGAAGAGGACAAAAAAAATATCGCCACAGCTTTACTAAATAATTCTCTCGGGATAACTGATATCTGGGTCTGGGATGAATATACTCCACTTATTTCTCCTAAAGATGAGATGCATCTCTTAGCTATTCCAAATTTTTTTGGCTCTGAAATAATACAGAAGACTATTCCGGATCAAGCACAAAAAGAACTAGACAATTTATTTGCAACAGCGGTTTGGGGGTTCGGGAATAGGACTGGAAAGGAAAATACGGGTGAAATAGTAGCAAAATTCGGTGATTTTTCAATACCTACCTGTATGAAATATGCGCGCTTAGGCGACCTTAGCCAAAGAAAAACTGCGGTAGCAACCTTAATCGGGTTAGCTCATGAAGGAGCTCGTCTTGATAGGGTATTTGACACGCTCATCGATGTATATGTTAATGATGAAGATTCTTATGTAAAGGAACTTGCAGAAAATGCCCTCAAAAGAGCAACCAGTGGTTCACTGAGTGAATTCAGTTTACTTAATGAAAATCAGATATTGAAATTGTCCTCTAGCTCTAACAGACAAATCAAAAAATACGCTATCGATATCTTAATGGGTAGTTATTCTGAGGGGAGTGATGAATCAGTAAAGAGTGGGTTAGAAAGAATTTTATATGACAAGGAAGAGGATCCTTATTTTAGATCAAGAATTACATTAAGTGCCTCAAATTTTTGGGGATCGTGTAATCTTGTTTCTCATTTTATAAAAGATCCTAACGAAAGCATTAATTTTAAAAAGTATTTAGCTTCTTACGGCCTTAACAAGCTTCTGCATTTAACATTAAAATCAAAAGCTTTGATCGATGACCCTTCAGCACATCTGAGAGAATTAGAAAAACTATCAGAAGATTATACTCAATTTATACGTAGTTTAAATTCTGAAGATCAAAATGAAGTTGAAAATAATGGCGGTAAAAATGTAAAATTGCTTATTGCACACCAATATTCAAGAAATGGGGTAAAGAACCATGAGACTCGTAATTTCGAAGATGCAAAAAAATATTTTACAAAAAGCAGAGAGCTATTCCCTAATTATTTTAATGTTATTTTAATGCCAGATAATCATAGGGAGGAAGTAACACACCTCATATTTATATCCACGCGTAATAGAAATACAGTTACTACAATAAACTCTTCTGGGAACATTATTGATTACAGCCAATTTCAATATACTTCTCCAACGGGTCTCAAAGAAGAATCTGAAAAAATTAGAGATATTTTAAAGGCAAGACCAGATTATTTGCAAGATCCCTAATGGAATCAAGCGAGTTAATCATGACAAAAATATAAAACATTATATTTTAAAGTTTCAACAGCTGAGGTTTCTCAAGATAAATCTTGAGTACATTCATAAACCTGGAAGCAGATCCGCCGTCGCTAATGCGATGGTCAAAAGAAAAGGAAACAGGCAAGATCTTCCTGACAACAATCTTCCCTTCTTCATAAAATACCTTATCCTCCATTCTGCCCAAACCGAGGATAGAGCTTTCAGGATAATTCACAATAGGAGTAAAAAATTTCCCCCCAACAGATCCAATATTCGTTATCGTGAAAGTCCCCCCATGCAGGTCAGCAGGATCAATCTTCCTTTTTTTGGCTTTATCAGCAAGATTCTCAATTTCAGAAGCAAGTTGAAAAATATCTTTCTGATCAGCTCCCTTCACAACCGGCACCATCAGTCCATCTGGCGTGTCAACTGCAATGCCAATATTGAAATATTTCTTAATAATAATCTCGTCCTCTTCAAGAACAGCATTGAACATCATGTAATCTTTAAATGCAGAAATCAGCGCCTTAACAATAAAAGGGAGGTAGGTTAGTTTGACTTTTTTCTTTTCGGCAATTTTCTTTTTCTCCTCTCTAAATGCAATAAGATTATCCATAATAATCTCGTCCATATGCGTCACCAAGGGAACAGTTCTCTGTGCCTCGCTCATTTTCTCTGCAA
>CAYJRY010000086.1:0-3461 GCA_964372855.1 uncultured Gammaproteobacteria bacterium
AATTGAAGTTTTGAAGCAAATTTGATATACTGTAAGATAAATTCGAATTCCGAAATCCGAAGCACGAAACAATTTCAAAACGTTTTGAATTTAGATATTAGAATTTCGAATTTAATTTTTTATGGCTCATCAGGGTTCATTTGAATTAGAAGGTGTTGTTAAAGAGTCTTTACCAAATACTCTTTTTAGGGTTGAGGTAGGGAAAGGGCATATTATACTTTGTCATTTATCAGGCAAAATGAGAATGAATTTTATCAAAATTTTGCCGGGAGACAAGGTGCGCATAGAAATGACACCATATGATAAAACAAGAGGAAGGATAGTTTACAGATACAAATGAAGGTTCAAGCAAGTGTTAAAAAAAGATGTGTTAAATGTAAAATTATTAGAAGGAAAGGAGTTGTTCGTGTTGTTTGCGAGAACCCAAAACACAAACAAAGACAAGGATAAGCGATGCGAATAATCCGAATGCTCATCCGAATTGTTCGAATAATTCGTATCATTCGGATACATTCATAGATTTGGATCGATAATATGAGAGTTGCAGGATATAATATACCAGATGCTAAAAGAGTTGACATAGCTTTGACATATATTTATGGAGTTGGGAGAAAAAATGTGGTTGATGTTTTAGACAAAGCTAAGGTTGAAGCATCAAAAAGGGTTAATAAATTGACTGATGAAGAGCAAAAAAGATTGCAGGATACCCTTGAGGCATTTAGACTTGAGGGAGATTTAAGATCTGAGGTAAGTGGTAATATCAAAAGACTTAAAGAGATTGGTTCCTACAGGGGCATGAGACACAGTAGAAATCTTCCAGTTAGAGGACAGCGCACAAGATCTAATGCTAGAACTAAAAGAGGTAAAAGAGTTACAATTGGTGCAATTAAAAAAGAAGTTGCAGTTAAAATGGGTCTTATAAAAGAGGAGGAGAAAGTCAAATGAGAAAAAAAGAAGGTATTAAAGTTACACCGGTAGGTAAAGCCTACATAACATCAACTTTTAACAATACCATAGTTACTATTACAAATGATAGCGGTGAGCCTGTTGGATGGAGCAGTGCGGGATCCAGTGGCTTTAAAGGTACAAGAAAATCAACGCCTTTTGCTGGTTCAATGGCGGCTGAAACAGTAGCCAGAAAAGCAGTTGCTAAGGGAATGAAAACAGTTGAGGTATTTGTAAAAGGTCCAGGTTCGGGAAGAGATTCTGCGCTTCGGGGGATTAAGACAGGGGGACTTTCAATTTCTATGATTGCAGATATAACGCCAATTCCGCACAACGGCCCAAGAGCGAAGAAGAAAAGGAGAATATAGGACGAGCGTCTAGCAATTAGCAGCTAGCGTTTAGTTTAACTAGACGCTAGACGCTAATAACTAGAGGCTAAGAGAATATGGCTAGATATACAGGACCAAAACATAAAATCGCAAGAAGAGAGGGAATAAATATATTTGAAAAGGACTCAGAAAGCCTTAAAAGAAGACTTAATGTTCCTCCAGGAGGACTAATGAGGAGAAGATCAAGAAAAAGACTTTCAGAGTTCGGAGCGCAACTTCGGGAAAAACAACGTGCAAAAGCTAGTTATGGGCTTTTGGAAAAGCAATTCAGAAATTTAGTTAAAAAACAGGTCGAAAAAAAAGGCGATACAGGAGAAATGATAATATCCTCATTAGAAACAAGGCTTGATAACATCGTTTATCGACTAGGATTTGCGAAATCAAGAGGCCATGCTCGTCAGCTTGTGACCCACAATCACGTACTTATTAATGATAGAAAAGTAAATATTCCTTCTTATCAAGTAAAAGTTAATGATGTTATATCTTTGGATTCAAAAAGTACTAAAAATGCTCAGATTGCTCCAATAATAGAAGATAAAGATCGTGTAATTTTACCATTTCTCAAAAGAGAAGGAATTAAAGGCAAACTTATAAGTCTTCCCAAGAAAGAAGATGTGCAAGTAGTTTTTGATTTGCAACCAATTATTGAATATTATTCAAGATAATGATACAATATAGTTTATGGTAAATCCGATATTTAAAGTAAAGGAAGAAAAGATTTCTGAGTTCCAAAGTGAATTTATTATAGAACCCTTGGATCAAGGTTTTGGTCATACACTTGGTAACGCTTTAAGAAGAGTGCTTTTAACTTCTATAACTGGCGCTGCAATTACATCAGTTAAGATTTCTGGGGTGAAGCATAAATTCTCAACTATTCCCAACGTTAAGGAAAATGTTATTGATATAATTCTTAATATAAAAGGTTTAAATTTTAAACTACTTGATTCGCAGAGTAAAGCAAATGTTACTTTATCCGTAAAAGGACCAAAGAAAATAACTGCATCTGATTTTGATATCCCACAAAATTTGGAAATTGTAAACAAAGATCACTATATAGCTTATATTAATGATAAAAAAACTAAATTTGACATGGAAATAACAGTTGAATCGGGTTTGGGATTTTTATCGTCTGAAGATCGAAAAGAAAATGTAATTGGCACTATTCCAATCGATGCGGTTTTCTCACCTGTTAAGAAGGTAAGTTATGAAGTTTCAGCAACTCGAGTTGGTCGACAAACTGATTTGGATAGACTTGTTATAAATATTGGGACAAATGGAGTGGTGAGTCCAAAAGAAGCATTGGATGAGGGTGCTCGTATATTAAGTTCTTATTTTACACAAATTTTTGAACCCAAATACACACCTCTTCCTGAAAAATCAGCTCAAGGAAATTTGCCATCAGATAACGCGTCAAAGTTAACAGTTGATGAACTTGATTTACCAACAAGAATTTACAATAGCTTAAGAAATGGTGGAATTGAGACAATTGGTGAGCTTTTAAATACTACTAGAAAAGATCTAATGTCAATGCGTAATATGGGCAGTAAATCCATAATGGTAATTGAAGAAAAGCTTAAGGAAAAAGGACTGACGCTAGCGAGTTAGACTAAATCCGAAATTCGAATATCGAAATTCGAAACAATCTTAAAATTCTAAATTCAAATTCTCAAAACGTTTTGAATTTTGGATTTAGGCCATTTAAATTTGTTTCGGATTTAGGATTTTGATATTCGGATTTTTTATATTTATGCGTAAAAATGTTTTCGGGAGAAAATTCAAAAGAGACATTAATGAGAGAAAGGCTTTATTCAAAAGCTTAATTTCTTCTTTGATTTTGAAGGGCAGAATCCAAACGACTTTGGAGAAAGCAAAGGCAATAAAAGGAGATTTAGATAAGATAGTAAATAAAGCTAAAAAAGGTGAATTAGAGGCAAAATACTATTTGCAACCATTATTTAGCGAAAATATTATAAAAAAGTTAACAACAGATATTGTTCCAATGCTTTCAAATATACATAGTGGATATACAAGGATGGTAAAAACTGGAAGAAGATTTTCAGATAATGCACAGATGGTTTTTATTGAATGGGCAGGAGAGAGAAATAAAATATCAAATATCAAAAATCA
>CAYJRY010000087.1:0-3339 GCA_964372855.1 uncultured Gammaproteobacteria bacterium
TTTTTCCTCTATAACAAGCTGATTTTACTATGTTATATAAGCCTCAATTTCCATTGCATGAATTGCATATAATCTATAAAAATTTTTTTTAGCAATTTTCGACATATCAAAAATGAAGGCAAACCGTACTTTAACCAATAAAGCTCCTGAAATGCAAATCTAATTTTTTTTTGGCGAGCTAGTTTATATCCCAATAATAAATGGTAACCCACATAATTACCTTTTGGAACTGCAATGTGTTTTCTAATAAGGGGGGTGCTATTTTTTGTAAAAACAATCTCATTTACTTTTTGAAGCATGGAATATGTTGTTACTGATATATCAATATCTTTAAGAGCTTTTTGATAGCTCTCCTGAGCAATACTTTCTCTTTCCTGTTCATGGTAAAGATAATATTGTACTTTTTCAAATAAATCTTTCTCATCATAAAAACAAACTATTTCTTTACCAATTTCAAATATTTTTTCTAAACCCTCACAATACTCTGTTAAGCAGAAGGATTTTCCTAGTAAAATAATCTCAGATAAACGCCCTTTCAGCTGTTTCGGTACTCGATAATACCTTGGAAAATGGTATAGGGGATTTCTTTTCACTTTTGAAAAATTCAATGTAATCTTAGAGCTTCTAAAAATTTGATATACTGTTTCAATAGATAAAGGCTCTTTAGAAAATCCCCTTCCATATGTTTTTATTTTAAATCCTTTACTTTCAATATCACTGATCATTTTCTTGCGATCACAAATATTACTTCCTACAAAGGATATATCGATATCTCTTTTTAAATTTTTATTTTGTGCTTCAAAAATAACTCTATCCTTTCCTAATGGTATGCAAAAACAAAAATAAGCTTCGGTACCCATACTTCTATAAGTCTCTATATTATAGGGTGTATCATGAGGAATGACTAGATCAGCATCTTTACAAAGTTCTGCAGTATAAAGAGGAAATGTAACAACACTATCAGTCTCTAAAAAAACTATTTTCAAATTAGGATTCATTTTTTTCATCTTTTTTAGAAGATTAAAATCAAACGTAAAATGTAAACTCGTCACAATAAAAATAACATCAAAATTTTTGGAAATATGATGGACTAGAAAATGATTGAAGTCTCTGTATCCTAAAGACAAATAAAGATCTGTGTATATGATATTTTGGAGTGGGATATGTTTTTGCATTTCCTTCATAACAACTATCCAAGGAGAAAAACCCTTAGTAGAAATACCCTTCCAACTTTTTTCCCTACTCATACTAGCGGGTAGCATCATTAAATTTTTTGACTCGGAAAGAGGATGTAAATCCATCAGATCACCATTTAAAGTGGTGAGGTTTACAAAATAGCCTTTCAAATATAATGTCAACCCTAAAATGAAGCTTGTGCATAAAACATGAAAACCTATTTAGAAAAGATTAGTTCCCTCTATCATTCAATTTGCGATCTCTCTATAAGAATCAAGAGGAGACTCAAGCTACACTTTGTTTCACCTCCTCCCTATATCGGAAGACATAAAGATTTTTCTTTTTTCGTTCTATGCACAGGTCCTTCACTCATAAAATATGAATCAAAAATTAAAGCGTTTATTAGAAAAGAAAACCCTATCATTATCGGCTGCAATCGTACAGTGCGGCTTATAAAGCCAACTTATCAACTGTTTTGAAACAGAAGAAGATTCATTTAAGTCATTAAAGAGATACCTTCGGATATTACTTTAATTATTGATTCAAAAATAGATCTCAAACCTTTTAGGCAATACCTTCACAAAGATACTGTTATAGAACCTCTTTACAATAAAACAAGAAAAAGCAAGCAATTAATCATTGATTATAAAAGGGGAATTATCGATGGTACTGGTCATGTTGCTCTCTTTGTTTTGTGTGTCACTTACTTAATGGGTGCAAAAAAAATATATATTGCGGGCATGGATGGAACTCCAAAGGATTACCTAAAAGATAAGGCTCCTCGACATTTTGAAAAATATACATATAGAGGAATTGATGATCAAAGTGAAGAGTTCAAAAAGAAAGTTCAATATTGGGATCACATTACAACACCTTATCTTGAACAATTTTGGCAACTCTGCAAAGAAAAAGACATCGAAGTTGAATTTTTGACCCCTTCTTGCTATTTTCCTACTTCTAGATGGACCTAAAATGAAAGAAAAGCATTTTATTTCAAAAGAAAATACATCAGTTAGGATGTATCAAAATAATTTTCTTGAGTCATTAACGCACATGCATCCTCTCACTCCGCATGTCCTTTTCCTGCCCGTTATTATTTTTATGGGCTACTTGAGCTATCAGAATCACATTCTTTTTTCTGGAATGTGGCTAAACTTTTTTATTCTAGGGCTTCTATTTTGGACTATTACAGAATATCTACTCCATCGTTTTCTTTTTCACATGACACCTAAAAAAGAATGGACAAAAAAAATTCATTATACACTCCATGGTATTCATCATGACTATCCTCAAGATGCTACACGGCTTGTCATGCCACCTACAGTGAGTATTCCCTTATCTATTTTATTTTTTGTCGGTTTAAGAGAAATAGTAGGCCCTATTTACATAGACCCTTTTTATTCTGGTTTTATTTTAGGATATATTTTCTATGACTCAATCCATTACGCTGTTCATCATTTGAAAATAGAAGGTAAGCTTGCAATGGCTTTGAAAAGTCGCCACATGAATCACCATTTTGTTGATCCACAACACAACTTTGGAGTGAGCTCCCCTTTTTGGGACCATATCTTTCGCACGATTAAATCTTAACGACGTCCAGGTGGTCCAGGCGGTTTTCGAGGAGCCCACCTAAGCCGTCCATCTGGGTTTATTTCGCGGCCTTCCCCCTCCTTCACTGGACCCTCTCTTCTATTATCAACCTCTTTGCTTTCTTCTCCACGCTCTACAGGGCGTGGGGTTAAACGTTCCACCTGACGCCTTCGCAATGCTTCATCCATCCTTCGAGCCATTTCTTCCTGTTCAAGACGTGTTTTAATTTGAGCTAACGCCATTTCCGCTGCCACCAGATGGGCCTCCTTTCTTGGGTCCCTTATAATATTGGCTAAGATCTGTTTATGCTCTTCTCTACCATATCTTGCAAGAAGTTGAATCACCTCTCGAACAACATTAGGATTTGTTTCTTTCTGTGCGCGCTCTACAATATGAGGAAGAGCTAAATTGATATCGAGATCAACGAGAATACGAAGGCACTGAATCCTTACCTGAAAAGCAGAATCTTCATGTATGGACGATTCTAACGCCTTAAATACTTTACTCTCCTTCCAGAGAACTGGTCTTTGTGCTGCTTCAACCGCAGTCTCTCCTTCCTGCCTAATAGGATCA
>CAYJRY010000088.1:0-3317 GCA_964372855.1 uncultured Gammaproteobacteria bacterium
CGCTATTTTAGACCCCCGCATAAGGTTAAGTATTTTTTAATCGCGTTCTCCCAAGAAAGATCTTTTGTCAATTTTCTACCAACTTCTCTCACTTGGTTTAAAAATTCATGCGAATTGGTAATTAAGCTAACTACTTCTTCGATATTCTCCAAATTTACCACAAGCTCACCTAAACCAGCATCGAGTAATATTTCAGACATACCCGATTCCGTCGGAACAATTGGGACTCTACCTGCAGCGATAGCTTCGGCAATAACATTTGGGAAGAATTCAAAATATGATGTGCTTATTACACACGAAACTTTCTCATAGAATTTATACATCTCTTCTGGTTCAACCTGGCCCAACAACCTTATGCCCCTTTCATGAAATTCCCGAAGTCTCAAACTATTCAGATCGGGTGAGGTTACCGCATATATTGGATATTTATCTTTGGAAAGATATTCCCTTATTCTAAATAAGTAATCTATATTTTTTACTGCAACATTTCTCCCACACCACCCAATGGCTACTCGGGGAGGTATTTGGTTACTCAGCGCAACATATTCTACAGGAAATCCATTGTATATTACTGGGGAATCACTATACTCTCTTTCTCTCGCAAAAGTTTCTTGGATAAAAGATTTCCCCTTTTTTGAGTTAAATATGGTGATATCTGATAATCCTGAGATTTCTTTCTCAAGAGCATAGTATGCTTGTTTAAATTCCCCATCAAGAATCTCTGTCTGTGTAGACCCGCAATATATGTGTACTATTGGGACTCCATTTGAATGCGCAGCCAATGCCAGGCACCAAGGAAAATAAAATGCGCCCTGTACAAGACATGCACTTGGATTCTCAAGTGCTATTATCTTCTCTATCTCCCGAATAACATCAGCAACAAATTTTTGGAAAGAGTCTATATCTTTTACCTGTTTAGGAACCCCATTTTTTTCTTTACCGGGCTCAACAATCTGCCAATCAGCATAGGGCAACTTATACTCTTTTACATTTCCATTTGTATAAGTTGTAAGTTTTTGATCATTACCCATTCTTATGACAATAAGTTCATCGTTTCCATTATGAGAATTTACATATTTACCAATTTCATGGGTTCTCCTACTTATGCCACCTGCCTGTCCCGAAATTTTATTAGTTAATATCTTCATGTAAAAATTTCTTTCTTTAAACTGGCGGCAATCTCTTCGGTACCATTGAAATTTCCTACCATGTTTAATACCGCCTTTCTTTGAACACTGGCCACATGCCGTCTGTAATTTGCATCTTCCATCTTTCTACAACAGCCAAACACTCTTTCAAAAATGGCCGACTGGTCAGCCAGAAACTTGGGAATTTTTTCTTTGTACAACAGACCTAACCCATCTTCATTGGGATCCTCACGACTGTCAATATCATGAAAAAAGGCTCCATGCAAAGGGAAGCCATGATTTTGCAACCGATATGCATTTTTATATTGGATACTCTGTTCGGGCAAAAAAACAACCGGTTTCTCCAATGACGCGCACTCGTAAGTAGTCGTGAGACCGGGTGGAGAGAATACGAGCGTCGCGAGTTTCTGAAGCGAGTACATTGTTTCCTGGCTAACTGAATCTTTGATTCTTACATTGCCGTTGTTTTTGAATGCGAGTTTATCTCTTACGAGCGGATTTACTAATACAATCCATTCTCTGTCCTTGAAGTACTTTTCAGATGCCCTCTCAACCATTTCTATAATTAATTGAGCATACATAGCGCTTTGGTCCACGGTGACTGTGGGCAGTATCTCCCCGCCAAGAGTTACGAGTAAATGATTCTCTAAAGTATTATTCCCCTCATAAGCATTGTTTAAAATAGCCCCAACCAAATTAATTGCAGTGTTATATTTTTTTACTTCTTCTAATCTCTCGGATAAATCTGGATCATATTGAATGTACGATTTTTTAGCCAAGAAATGGGATATAAAAATTCTTTCATGTGGAGTAAGATGCTTTATCAATTCATCCACTTTATCAGCATAAACTAACTTTTCGCCATATTGGTACAGTTCGTTCATACTTTTACTCAATTTCCAAAACCAAAATAGTCCGTCAATGAAATAAGAAGGTATCCCATTTCTTCTTCCTGCCAAAACACTATCGGGTTCGTAGGAACTCAATATTGCCGCAGGCTTTATCTCCGCAATCGCCCTCTCTAAGTCTTGGATTTTGGGGGTATAGTAAACTTCATCAAAAATTCCAGGGTTTAGTGAAGGAAATACATTTCGATCCGAATCTAAAAAAAGAATAAGTGAGAAGGTATTCCCTAACGCTCGTGCAATAGAAAATAGTTTTGATATGGGTCCGAAACCGAATGTCTGAGCTGAACAAGCGAGTTTTATTTTCTTTAATTTTTGTGTCTGCATCGTTTGCATATCTTAAGCCTTTGTTATAATCTCAATTTGGTATTCATATAAAATGCCGAAGCCTTAAATAAATTTACCTGCCTCGAGTTCGACTCTCCTTAATTTATACAGACTTGTGTAAGGAGTATTTTCTCCGGATAATGCTGTCAGGGCGCACGTATAACCAGACTCTTTTACAATATCCGCAATATATTCCGAGAAATGCTCTTGTTTACCGTAAGGATAAGCAAAGGGTATCCATGAAAGACCTGAAACACTTTTACGGATCATCGATAATGAACCGCGTATCTCTTCTATTGCTTCTGGAATTGACATTTGAGTGAGCGAATGATGAGTCTTGCTGTGAGATCCTATAATATGCCCTCTCCTAAAAGCATCGTTGATCTCTTGCCACGAGAGAGGGTGGTATTTTGCATTAGCCGAAGCATATTGGTTAATTGAATCTTCGGTGACTCCTAGTCTTGATAGTAGTGCCGAAAAATGGTTCTCCATCAAGGACCTCGGCATGTTTTTTAATTTTTCTTTTGTCCGTTTTAACTCATCAGCCGATCCTTTTCCAGAAAGTCGAAAAGCGATTTCTAGTTTATCAAAATCAAAATAGTTCGCTCCTGCAGAATATTGTGAAATCACAAAAATACTGCCAATTGTCCCATATGCCTCAAGTACCGGAAGTGCAAACTCATAAACACCCCGATAAGCATCATCAAAAGTGAAAGTAAGCGCATTTGGTATGACCTGCCTTTCTTTTAAAGACTTAACTACTTCTTTTAGACTTACAAAGTGGAATTTTTTACTCAATAATTCAACCTCTTCTTCAAATGCCCTTCTTTTTTTTCTAGTAAAAATGCTTTTGTCATATTGATCATAATCGCTGTTACTTACGATGTTGTGGTAGTTAATTATAAACATGTTGTTATACTACAGTATAACTAATGAA
>CAYJRY010000089.1:0-3146 GCA_964372855.1 uncultured Gammaproteobacteria bacterium
AATTCCAAATAAATCTCAAAATACAAAATACAAAATACAAAATACCGAATACTTTCTAGCTGGGGGTAGAATAGCAAGGCCTAAACATATCGATCTGATTGTTGAGGCTTTTGAAAAACTTAACTTAACTTTGAAAGTGTTTGGGAGAGGCTTCGCGGGATACGATCAGAAATTAAAAAATAAAAATGAAAAAATAGAGTTCGTTGGGGAGGTAAGCGATGAGGAGAAGTTTGAACTGATGAGAAACGCGAAAGCGTATATTTTTGCATCCGTTGATGAGGATTTTGGAATAACTCCGGTTGAGGCAATGAGTGTAGGCACTCCTGTAATTGCTTATAAGTCAGGAGGAGTTTTGGAAACAGTTATTGATCCTTCGACAGACTCAGGATCTCCAACAGGATTGTTTTTTGATGAACTTACAATTGGATCATTGGTCATGGCGATTAATAAGTTTAAGACTCTAAAGTTTGATAAAGTTGCTATTATCAAACACGCTCAAAAATTCTCAAAGGAGAGATTTAAAAAAGAGATAAAAGAGTTTGTAATAGAAAAAATAATAAATATTTAGTTTTGAGAATTTGATATTGTTTGATATAATCGAGGTTAATATGGTGGAACAAAGATTAAATCCTGAACGTCAATTAAAGGAGTATGCGCAGGAGTTACTGTCAAGTGTTTACGTTCAACAGGAAATATCTCGCGCGGAAGTAGCAGTAAGTGGAGGGAAGATTATGCGAACATCTAGCATAAGAAGTCCTAAAATTCGTGCAATTCTAGATGATATGGGTGTTGCTGAGCAGGGCATATTAGAAGAAGCTAGGAGTCATACGCAAAAACAAGTGACCGCTGAAGTTTTATCTCTCATAGAGAATCCAAATGATAAACTTGAGCTGGAGATAAATGCTTTACTTGCGGCAAGAAGATATTGGGAGGATACCTTAGAGGGTCCAGATAAAGCTTTTGATTTAATTGTGCTTGGAAGAAATCGTATAAAAGAAATTAATGCTGAGATTGAGAAACTAACTAACCCAGACAATCAACAAAAAAATAATCCTTAGCTATATGTTA
Organism: uncultured Gammaproteobacteria bacterium; assembly: GCA_964372855.1. GTDB lineage: Bacteria > Patescibacteriota > Microgenomatia > Levybacterales > UBA12049 > JACOXT01. The sequence continues at coordinate 1,069 of CAYJRY010000089.1, forward strand.
TAATTTCCCCATGCCTGAGCTTCCGGAAGTAGAGACTATTAGACTTGGACTTGAGAAATATATAGTTGGAAAAACAATTATAGGCGTTGAGGTAAGACTTAAGAAGATGCTCTCAGCTGATCCCATGGATATAATTGGCGCCGAGGTTACACAAGTTAGAAGATTTGGAAAAGGATTGGTTATTGATTTGGATAATGATTACTCAATAGCAATTCATATAAAGCTGACTGGACAATTAATTTATAGAGGCCCAGAAATTCCTCAGAATGTTCATCTCTCTCCCAAAGTAGGAAAAGATTTGCCGAACAAGTGGACACACGTCATATTCAAATTAAAAAATAAAAATGAAAAATTAAAAACTACAAATAAAAATTTAAAATTTAAGAACGCAGAGGATGCCCACTTGTATTATAACGATCTAAGGCAGTTTGGGTGGATTAAAATTATAAAAACATCTGAACTTAAGACTTTACCATTTTTCAAAGACTTAGGGCCTGAGCCCCCAATCATTAAAAATAATTTTTATAAAACATTAACACTTGATCTTTTCAAACAAATTCTTTCAAAATCAAGTCTTGCAATTAAGCTACTTCTTATGGATCAAAAAAGAATTGGTGGAATAGGAAATATTTACGCGAATGACGCGTTATATGACTCAAAGATAGATCCAAGAAAATCTGCTAAGAGAATTAATCCCGATAAAGTAGAAAAGCTTTATAATTCTATTTTGAATGTTCTAAAAAAAGGGCTTGAAAGTGGGGGAGCAAGTGAGTTAAGCTTTGTAAATGTATTGGGAGAAGACGGGGGATATCAAAAGCATTTTTTGGTTTATGCTCAGGATAAAAAACCGTGTCCAAGATGTAAAACTATAATTAAAAAAATAAAACTTTCCGGCCGAGGAACCTACTTTTGCCCTAAATGCCAAAAGTAATTTACCATTTGTTTTTTGTTTTTTAATGTGTTAGTATTGACGATTAGTAACTATGGCTAATGGCTATAAAGATAAGATTATTATCTCAGTCGGAGGCTCTTTAGTTGTTCCGAATGGAGGAGTTGATACTAATTTCCTCTCCAAATTCAATAGTTTTATAAGACGGGAGCTGGCGAAAAATAAAAACCGCCAGTTTTTTTTGGTTATTGGTGGAGGTACAACAGCTAGGCACTATAGAGACGCAGGTAGAACTGTTTTGGGACATGAATTAACACATGATGACTTGGATTGGCTTGGAATTCATGCTACTAAATTAAATGCGCATCTTGTAAGAACTATTTTTCGAGATATTGCCCATCCTTATATAATTAAGCATTATGAAATTATAAGAAAAGTTACAGAGCCTGTTGTTGTAGCGGCTGGTTGGAAACCCGGATGGTCAACTGATTATGATGCTGTTTTATTATGTGAAGATTATGGTGCAAAAACAATTGTAAATTTAAGCAATATTGACAAAGTCTACAATAAAGATCCAAGAAAGTTCAAAGATGCAAAATCATATGATAATATATCGTGGAATGCTTTCAGAAAAATTGTTGGAGATAAGTGGATTCCTGGGATAAATGCGCCATTTGATCCAGTTGCGGCAAAAAAAGCTCAAGAGCTAGGGGTAAAGGTAGTAGTTCTTAACGGATCTAATTTTGAAAATCTAGAAAACTATTTTAATGGTAAAAAATTTGTGGGAACAGTAATTGGATCATAATATATCCGAATAACATTAGACCGAATGCGCCCTATTTGTTCGGATTTATTCGGAGTAATAAAATTAGAATAAATTCGCATCACATGGTGTTAAAACAGATCTTCCTCCAAAACTTCAGAAGTTATACAAAGTCAGAATTTAAGATTGGTAAAAACACGACTTTTATAGTTGGTCCAATCACCAGTGGAAAAACAAATCTTATTGAGGCTATATATCTTCTCTCAAGAGGCGAAAGTTTTAGAACTGATAAGGATGAAAATATGGTGCAATTCGGTGAGAACCTAGCGCGTGTAAAAGGTACGATTGATGAAGGGGAGCTTGAAGTAGTTATTGCAAATCGAGAATTCAGCGGTAAGGGAAGAGTGATTAAAAAATATTTAGTAA
>CAYJRY010000090.1:0-3129 GCA_964372855.1 uncultured Gammaproteobacteria bacterium
GGTATTTAACGCTAAAACTAAGATCGTTATTAATATAAGTCTTCCAATTCGCAGTTGAGACATTTTGGGTTTTGGGGGAGGGTTTTAGACTGTAGCGGTCCAAACTTGATCGGTCTTCTAAATATTTTGTGAATTGGGATTCGTACTCAATACCTAGATAAAATCCTACGAAGGGGAGAGTGATAAAAAGAACAGCAGCTAGAATTTTTGAGAAACTCGTGACAGAGGTTAGAGGCTTTGGAAGATTCATTATTTTAATTGTTTCATGTACTTTAGGCAGTGTCAAGTTAAGGGTTTTTTCATTGCATCATATATCGATATATCATACAGCGACTTAACTAGTTTTTGTTTAAAATTTCATAGATTTCTTTGGACATAAGAGCCATTTGTTCGTTGGTTTGGCTAGGGTCTTTGGTTTTGCTCATAAAAACAAGAATATAATTTGCTTTTGGAGTATAGAAAATTCCTGCGTCGTGTGAATATTGATCAAGTTCACCGGTTTTGTTGTGGGAATATATGCTTGATGGTAGATACTTAGGAAGTTTTGAAGTTTTCTTCTGATCGGCAAGCAAACTTAATAAATAGCTGCTTTCATCACTTGTTACTTTCAGAGAAAGGGCTATATCTTCAAATAAAATACCTATACTTTTTGCTGAAATCTCAAGTCCCTCGCTAAAACTAAATTCAATTCCCAATTTTTCTTTAATATTTTTCTCAATCTCTTTCCACCCATATTTTTTCGCCAATTCCTGAGCGTATTTATTGTTGCTTTCAGTAATTATTTTTTCAAGAGCAATTTCTAATGTAGCACTACTTGTTCCGACTCGCGCATCAAGAGAAGTTGTACCTTTTGCCACTTCATCCAATAGATAAATTGTTAGGATTACCTTGTAAAGACTTGCCATATAATATTTTTTGTCACCTTCAATTTCTCCAATTTCGTTGGTTGTAAGATTTTTGAAATAAATACTTATATCTCCATCAATTTTTTGAGCGTAAGATTTAATGATTTCCATAACTTTATAATTTTTGGATTCGGTTGCGTTTGCAGAAATAACTAATCTTTTTAGATTTGTGGCCTGCTCTTTGTAAGCATCGTATTGTTTTTGGAGGCTAACATAATCTTCCCTGACACCAAAAATCATCCTTTTATACTCTCTGAGTGTTTGGTTGTTTTCATAAAGAGTAAATGCTAAAAGTCCAATTACTACTAAGGCGGATATAATAATTAATCCTATTAAAAATTGTTTCATGCTTCAAATACCTCAGCATGACCCTGAGCTTGTCGAACGGGTCATTTAAAATATTTTTGCCAGAAAAGTTATAAGAGAAAGAACTGCAATCTGTGTGATTATTCCCCATGGTTTATCAAGACGATTGTTGAACCTATGCTGAAAGTTGTAGCATATTAAAAAAATTGGAGACTTGATTTTGAAAAAAATATAAGGCGCAGTAATCCAATCGGGTAGTTGAGATATTAATATTATTATAAATGCATAGAGAAAATTTGTTTGCGGGAAAAGCCAGATTAGAAGACTATATGCTACTATAAAACTGAATACTACATCAAGCAAACTTTCCACAAAAAATTTTTCATTACTTTTTTTCCTATGATTTGTTCCTGTATCCCAGTGCGGGAAAATATCAGCCGCGAAATGAGAGACTATTGCTAAAGGGATTGCTAAAAAAGGGTTTGCGATTTTTGCAGCAATCACTGCTCCTAAAACTGCGTGTCCAGTCGCGGTCATAGAGACAATCGTAACATGAATCTTACTACTTGACAACCATTAATATTGGATGTAACAATTAATTTGTGAAGAATTTTATATTGGGAATAGTCGGTATCTTTCTTCTTTTTCTTCTTTCTTCATCAATAGCTTTAGCCCATCATAGGCAAGATGTCTTGGGTGAAGCGACAGAAGCATCCAATCTGTCTATTCCCGCAACGAGTGAAGGTCCTGGAATTATACTTCCCAACAGTCCTTTGTTTTTCTTGGATGAGCTAAAACAGAATCTTCGATTGATCTTGGCTTTTAATCCCGAAACAAGATCAAAAGTACACGCGGCAATTGCCGGTGAGAGGCTGGCAGAGCTTCAATTTATGCTTGATAAAAATAATACAAAAGGCATAAGAATTGCTCTTCTTGGTGTTTCTGACAATTTTCAAAAAGCATCAGAAAACCTTACTAACGCAAGACTTAGCGGACGAGACGTGAAACTTTTGGCAAAGGCGATAAATGAGTCGATTAAAGAAAAGAGAGATAAACTATCGGTTTTGGAGGAGAATGCGGATTTGGAATTAAAAGCACAAGTTAAGGCAGCTCGTGAAGCTTTGAAGGTGGCAAAAGTGGAAGTTGAGGATAGTTTAAGTGACGAAGAAATAGAACATGAAATTGAGGAGAATCTTGAACTTGAGATTGAAGAACATGTAAAAGAAGTAAATAAATCTAATCGAGGTTTGGAAAGAGCAATAAATGTTTTAGAGAGGCTTGCAAGTGAGGCTGCACAAAAAGAGCAAACAAAACGAGAGGAAGCACTAAGAAAGGCAATCGAAGTCAAAAACGAAGCATTGATGAAACAACATGAGAGATTACTTGAGCTTGAGAAGAAAAAACAGCATGAGTTATTCAAAATGCGAGAAGAAGCAAAATCTCATGCAAAAGAAGCACTTAAAAAATCTCTTGAAGCCTCTCTAAGATTCAAGGAAGCTCAAAAGAAGGCTTCTGAAATAGAAAGTAAATCAATAACTGATGAAGATTCTAATTCGGAAGACGGAAGTTCCGACTCCGTTCCTTCTGACTCTACAGGCTCCATTAATGATTCCGGAAGTAGCGTAGGATCCGATCGGAGCGGAACTAACAGCGGCCAAAACTAATCCTCATACTTCATCCAATAACGTTTTTTTAATATTGTTATTACTTGTTGAATTTAGTAATATTGGGAAAAGATGAAACTTGATGCTCAAGAGCTTAGAACAACTATACCCTCAAAAGAAGATTTGGATAAAATATTTGCAAAAGAAATGAACAGCTTAATCAAGCCTGTTGCGAAAGATGTAAGTGTGGAAATAGAATATAACGGACAAATTATTTTCAAACAGCTTTACGGATTTCCTAGCAAGAAGGTTAG
>CAYJRY010000091.1:0-3036 GCA_964372855.1 uncultured Gammaproteobacteria bacterium
AGTTGTAGCGGTTTACGTGCTGGGAATGAGGGTGGTTTATAAAGATTATGGGAAATTCCGGAAAAAGAACTGTGGAATAAACAGTTCTCAGGTGAGAACAGAGGCCGCTATACAAGACGAAGGGCCTTGCCCCGGATAATATTTGGCTTAAGAAGCACATTCTAACATCAATCCAAAAATGGCGAGCCAAATTTCACTGAAGTAATTCTTTAGGCACTTCAAATTTCCTTTCCGAAAACACCATCTCTTCACAAGCAGAAATACATCTTCGGCACACGTCCATCATAAAATCATACTTTCCTATGATCTCTTCACTCTGAACAGCAGAACCATAACGTGCTTTCTCCCGCTCATCAACATCAGTCTCCTCTTCTTTCTCTTTGTATACCATTATCCTGTCAATAAACTCATTATTATAATCAATCAAGCCTTTATCTTTAACATAGCGCAAAAACAAAGCAGTACATTTTTGACTTCTACTTTCAACGCCAAACTTCGCCAGAATCGCTAAAGCGCAGTAATATTGTGAGTAAAACCATTCTTCTGGAATTTTGTAGTCCATTCGTTGCTTTTTGTAAAGTTCGCATAATTGTAAATTTATTTTAGCTTTCTGAACATATTCCTCCGCTTTCTTATAGTCAATACCTACAAACAGCAAGCCTTTGTGTTTCTTTTCTTTTTCTTCGTCTTTCTTTGCCCTGGAAAAGCACTCGAGAACTTTAGGTTTAATTATCATTTGGTCATCTCCTTCATAAATTTAACAAAGTTATCCTGCCCAAATAAAATTATTCCTTTTTTAATTGCGTCGATAAAAGATTTGTTTTGCTTTTGGAGTTCATTTTTAAACTCACTGGCGATAAAATTAATAGAATGTATCTTTTTTGATTGTGTTTTCTGGACTTTATCAATAATCTGCTGTATGTTGATGAGATTTTTCTTAGGAGCAACACCCAATATGTCAATATCGTTTGCCTGTTGTGGAGTTTGTAAAATACTGCCATAGAGAATTACAAAATCTGCTGTTCTCTCCAAATCTAAAAAATTAGCCTGCCATCGCCTCTGCTTTAAAGCTTCTTCAGTTAAATAAAGAGATAATGATTTTTCAACAAGGGGATTTTCCCAGTTCAATGTTATTATCGAAGCACTTGTTTTTCCAGTTCCAACCATCTTTAAAAGAACATATTTACCACCCCCTAACCTTTTGAGAATCTTCCAAATACCAACACGACTTAGACCCAATTCTTTCGCTAAAGTAGTTATAGTGTGCGTACTGGAGAAGTCTTTAAGTAAGTGCAGGAGTACTTTTTTAGCGGTTAATTCTTTTGTTACCATTGTGTTAATAGTTGTTAACTGTTGGTTAATATATAAATCTTTCTATTGCCCCGCTCCTCGCCCCTGTGGGGGCTGCGGTGCTCGACCTCGGCATAAAGCCGAGGGAACAGAACGAGCATTATGGGCAATAGTTTTTAGGCGCTAGAAGTATTTACTTCTTTCTTGCAATCAGAAGTATAGATTCAGTAGGAACGGATAATCTTTTCTGGTCTCCTATTAATTTCTCTAACTCCCTGAAAAACAGAACTCTTTTATCTTGCGGTAATGTTGAAACCCAAGAAAAACTGCTTACAAGACCGAGATATTTTTCTCTTGAATATTCAATATCTCTCATATATGTTTTTCTTTCAGCATTCCCAAACAGACCTGATCCTTCGAATTGTTTTTGTAATATTCTTAGTGTTCCATACTCGTCCGCCCCAGGATAATCAGGACAATACTTTGTATACAATTTTCTAACTTGTTGTTCTAATTCTGCATTTTTTGCTTGGAAATTTGAGAAAAAAGCTGAATATCCCCTTTCTTTTAGAACTTTACTCGCTTTTTTATATCCCATTTCTGGATCAATCCAATGAAATGCTTGTGCTGCAAATACTAAATCAAAACAATTTGCAGGCAAATCTGCTTGTTCAAATGCAGAAACTATATATTTTATATTAGAAAATTGTGATAAATTATTTCTAGCAATACCCATTTGCTCTTCACTTATGTCTAATGCGGTTATTTCATAACCTCTTTCAGCAAATGGTTTTGTAGCCTTGCCTGTTCCTGTCCCAATCTCTAAGATTCTTCCCCCAGATGGAACCCTTGGTATTTTTAGAACATCACTTACCAATTCTTGAGGATAATCAGGTCTTACTTCATCATAAGTTCCACTTAATTTTCCAAAAGATATTTTCAGTTTTTCCTTCCCCATAATAAAAGAAAATATTATCCTATTTTAAAAGGTATTGTTTTTTTCTTCCCAAAAACAATAATTACTATCATAAAACTCTTTTTCTTAATTAAGAAAGTAATTGACTTCTTGTTCTTTCATGCCTTTGAATCAAATCACTACTGGTGACATTTTCTCCAGAATCTCGTTTGATTTTCAATTGCCATTTAAGCTCTCTTTGTTTATCTTCACCTGTTGGGGCTGTAAGATACAAAGCGGCCTGAGTTGCCGGAGAAAATGGCAAAGCCCAACTCATTAATTTTGCAAAATCGTAATTATTCCTGGTTAGGGCCTCAATTCCCGTTGCCGTTACCCACTTATCCAGAACTTCATATGCTTCGTGAGAACTTTTAATTTTATACTGGCCGCTTTCATTATGTGGCTCAAGCGGGCGATTCCAGGTTTCATCTCTTTCTGGAAGAGCTGGCGTACCTAAATCTTCTGCTTTTACACAAAATTGATAACCTAGCCATAGAGCAACGGGATTAGAAAGATCTTTCGGTAATTGGGATTCTACTCTAAGAATATGCCCACCATATAACCTATCAAATTCCTTTTGAGGTATAGTTTCAATACCTGAAGAAAGACCTGATTATCCAATATGCTGGGGAAGCAAGAAGAATGCTTGAGAATCTTTACAGTTAAGATTTTTATTTTTACGCCCCCGCCTTTCTTAACCCTGAGGGCGACTTACGATTACGGATTACCATATTAAAATAGTTAAATTTAAATAGGAGGCCCCATCCCATTCATAAATGGCAGAGAGATTT
>CAYJRY010000092.1:0-2920 GCA_964372855.1 uncultured Gammaproteobacteria bacterium
GAAAGCTCTGCGTTATTGGAAGAATCATCCTTTGCCTAAAACAGAAAGCTCTTTATTTATTAAATGCCTCTTTGAATTTATTTCCCGCTGCTTCACTTGCACCAGTAAAAACACCCACCAATTTATCAGCTATTTCTAGTTGACCGATAGACTTCGACGCCAATAAAGAGGTTTCTCTCCCCACGACTTCTGCCATGCGATGGTTTCTTGTCTCAAAAGCAACTAATTGTAAGACCAATTCCGCTTCTTTAACAAGGTATCTTTTCAAATCTTCCGGAGTACTTTCGAGAGTTAGTTCGCCCTGTTCTTGATTTAATTTTTCTTCATCCATAGATTTTATTTATTTTTAATAATATCGACTCATGATACCCCATTATTGCGACTCTTTTTCAGAGGTTGGCGTTGAGCTATTCGTTTTTGAAGGTTCAGGTTTTTCTTTTTTTATACCACAATCTTCACGGAACCCATGACCTTCTGCTTCCTCTATTTCTTTGAGAGTGGGTATGTGCTCATCTACTGTTTCAGGCACACTTTTTTCTTGTCCCTCGGGACCTGATTCTGCTAACATAAGTTTTTAGTTTAAATTTTTATCTTTTCTTACTTTAATTACCCTATAGAGCTTGATCAATAACTTTTTTCCTCCTTTTCAATTCATCTGTCAATTCTTTTATTCTTGGCACTAGTACAAAATCATTATGATTCATACATTGTATTAGAACTTGTTTTTATCTCTTCTAGATTCTGCCTTAAGCCAGAAAGCTCTGTGGCAATGTCTTCTAAAGACATTACTGCCAGCTCCCTTCTGTTTGCTTCTCGCTGTGTGATCATTTCTTGATCCTTCGGGTTTTTTCCCCATATTAATCTTGGCATAATTTTTTTACATCTTTTTTATTCCCCTCGCAAAAGCGAAAATGCGTTGGCGCAGAAGCATATAAAAAATACTTATATGATTTATTTTATATCACTTAACTTTTTATCCAACTCGACAAGTGTTTTCTTGGTTATTGATCTTTCCTCTCTAATTTTTTTGTAAAACCTTTAATCGCTTCTATTGTATCATTTGTAAAAACGCAAGGCAAGTCTGGAGCGTAATGATTGTCACCTTAAAATTTACCCGTTATCAATTACTTATTATACTATTTCATTTTTAAAAGTACAATGCATTGGTTCATGTCGTCTCTGCGATTCTTTTTTTCAATAAATCTATTTTCTTCCACTTCTGGACTAAACTTCATTTGCCCCTGCTTTGGATCAAAATCAAAATAACGATCAATGGATTCCCTCCCTTTCTCCACAACGCCTTCTATGGTAGCATCTTTAGTGTAAGCCCCCGCATCACATTGTTAATAAACTATTAAAAGATCGAGAAAATCATTGATATTCATGCCAGAGACTTTCCAGCGATATATTTGTTGGTAAAACAAGAAGTCATTTTTGAGCCGCACTCCTCGCAGTTGATAAATCCGCCGAACAGGAAGTTTTTGTACACTCTAAATTTTTTCTTTTTTTCCTTATGAATTTTTTGGTGATTATGACAAAAAAGATAATAAGCTAACAAGAATTGTAGATTCAATCCGGATTATAAATTCAAAATATAAGGTTAAGTCATACACTCGTAATTTTCTGGAAGATAGTAAATTTAATTCAGCATGCCATGATTTTTATGAAATTTTGTCTACGCAAAGCATAAACGTAGTTTTAGAACTTCTTTCATTGTATGCAATGCAAGGTTAATTATTTTAGAAAGAAATAATAGAGGACTAAGACGTAATAAAAATGAGAGTGATAACGAATTTAGAAAAAGAACGCTTGAATGGAGATGGGAAGTATTTAACAGATTTTCAGAAGATCTAAATGAAGTTTTTATACAGTTTGACGTTAAATATTATTTAACAAGAGGTAGCTTTGCACCACGTCAAGATTCCAAAATAATGGAGGAAATTTACAAACCAGTTTTAGGCTATTTATCAGATAATAAATGGAGAGAAGTAAATAACCTTTTGGAAGAAGTTTTTCTGAATATAGAAAAAATACGCCGCAGAGATACAGTAATAGCGTTACAAATACAATTTCGGCAATTCAAGCATTTTTACAAATTTTAAATAATGGAAAAACAAGAAAAGGAAGTATTTCCCAGTTAATTGTAGATGCGCATAATAAAAAATGATAGACGGCGACTCGTTTACTAAAAAGATTTGATAATATAGAATCCATTTTTGCTAAAGAAAGACAAGAAACCAGCGCGGCTCATCCAAAAAAAGAGCATGCGACAGAAAAAAATGCTCGAACAATGTTAAATTTAGCAATGATATTTTTCCAACATTGTATTCAAAAATAACTATGCAATATTAAGTTGTAAATTATAAAACGGTAAGGAAAACATAGACTTTAGATATGAGCCAGAATTTTGGTTGCCAAATTATATTGACGAAGAAGACAAGTTGAATCGTATAAAAACGCTTCGCTTGACGGATTGCGTCAATTTTTCAAATGGACGCGCTTTTAACTTAAATGAATTTTCTTTTGATAGCGAGGTTTATATTTCAAAAATAGGAGATATTACCCAAAAACGCGGTTTTCATTCGTGGGAAAAGGTTTCCAAAAAACATTGAAGATATTGGACATCCTATTATTAAATCTCACAATACCCCATATAATTTTTATTGGTGCTACAAGTGCAATGGCTATATTGATATGTAAAAGTATTTATCTAAAAGAATCTCAAACCCCAAAAAATGGATGTATTCTAAATGTCCACTTTTTATTTTACCAAAAAGTGAGTTATTATTAAGATGATAATAATCTAACAATGAGCAATAATCTTTTGCAGAAAGTTTTATTGGGTCTTTTGTGCTTAGCGCTGCTGTTTGTTTTATATCCTATTTATTTAGAAACTCATAAGGAAGAAATTTTAAAAAAG
>CAYJRY010000093.1:0-2647 GCA_964372855.1 uncultured Gammaproteobacteria bacterium
TCTAATGAATATTTGAGAGTCACTTCTTAACTTCTAATTCCAAGATTCTATCCACCCTAAATACACGATCATCCTTTCTTTTGAAACAATATCCCTCTACTCCAAGAAAAGATTTTTGCATATATTCCATTGTTCCAACTTTTTTTGGCGCAATCACTCTTTTTGATTTCTGATCGTTGGATTTTAAATATACAATGTCGAGGTTAGAATTTGAGTTTATTGCCATTTTTATTAATCTTATTTTTTCATCCAAAGATAAGCTATTCTCTGAAATATCATATTGAAATTGGGTTAGAAACCTAACTACTTTCCAATCCATCCAAATATGCCTTTTTTCTATTGGCTTTTTGAGGACTATGCCCTGCAAACTTGTGCACCTGCTTAATGCAACATACACTTGTCCGTGTGTAAATGTTCCTGTCCCAATATCAACAATTATCTTATCGAAAGTTTTTCCCTGTCCTTTATGGATTGTTACTGCCCATGCCAGCCTTAACGGATATTGAATAAAGGATCCTATGACTTCTGATTCAAGCTTTTTTGTTTCCCTGTTATATACGACCCTAGACAGGTCCCATTTATGGCGTTTAACATCTTCAACTTTGCCATCTTCTAATCTCACTTTAATAACCGCTTTTTTGTTGTCATCCTCGTTAATTGCAGTTATTTTTCCAACAGTCCCATTTACCCATCTATGAGCTTGATCATTATTTAATAACATCACTTGAGAATCGACTTTCACATTCAATATCTCATCTGTTGGAAGATATGACCTATCAAAATCTCCTTTTATTTTTCCATTAAAGGTGAAAAGCTTTGAATTTAATTTTCCCAATTCCTTGCTGTTTATCTCATCAGAAAGTTTGTTTGTTGTAGTAAGATTAATATAAAAATCATCTGAATTAGGTTCAAAGTTAATATCCAATCGTTTATTTATTTTATTTAAATCATCAGCAGTTACAGATTTATTTCTGATGGCATTTAAAAGATTGATAAAATTTTCATCTGTTTGCCTGTAAATTTTCTCCAGCTCGACAAATTCCACATCAAAGTTTTTAAAGGCATTAGCATCAAAAAAGTAAGGGCTCTTGTAATGAGTTTCAAACACTTCTCTTTCTTTGCCTTTAACAACAGGCGGCAGTTGGTAAAGATCCCCAATAAATACCATCTGGATTCCTCCAAACGATTTGTTTTTATTTTTCCCATTTAATCTTAGAAATTTATCAACACAGTCAAGCAAATCTGCCCTAACCATAGAGATTTCATCAATGATGATTGCATCAATTACTTTATAGAGTTCGCTGTTTATGCCATAAATCTTTTTTACTTTATCAATAGTAATTCCCGGTTTAAACCCAAAGAAGGAATGGATAGTTTGTCCTTTAACATTCACTGCAGCAACACCTGTAGGAGCCAGCACCACAACATCTTTTTTGGTATTATTGACAAAATAATCAAGAAGAGTTGATTTGCCGGTGCCAGCTCTCCCGGTTATTAAAATATTCTTTTGAGTGTTTTCCAGGAGATTCAGGGTTTTTTTAAATTGATCATTAATTTCAATATTTTGAGAATGGACTACCATTCTATTAGTCAAAGAAATACTTATATAAAAATCTACCTTTTCTATCTCTTGACATTTTTTGTTTAAACGAAAAAGGCAAAATCATTTGAGTAAATAGCTCAAATAAATAGAAAATTCAAAAAACGAAAAATTTATATATAAGTAATCCTAAATATAGGATTAATTAACCCTAAAAATAGGATTTTGGAAAAATGTTAAAGAAAGAATATCAAATATTAAAGGCATTTATCGATAAACCATGGAAGAAATTTACATTTAAGGAGATTAAGGAATACTCAAGAAAAAAGTCTGAAAGCTATGTGTATGATTCATTAAAGAAGTTTGTTAAGGAAAACACCCTTCTTGAAGAGAAAGTCGGAAATAGTGTTCTTTACTTTCTTAATTTCAGCTCACCAAAAACACTTATTTATGCAGGCTTTATTGCTGAATATATTGCATGGCACAGAAAAAATATCCCCTATGATGATTTAAAGAGCATAATATCAAAAATACCCACAGATTTTTTCATCTTCATAATAACAGGAAGCTACGCAAACAACACCCAAAAGAAGAATTCTGACATAGATGTTGCTATTATTTGTGATGACAGTTTTGAGCCCAAGAAAATATATGCCGAGTTAAGGCACGACTGCATGCTAAACATTCCGCCAATACACTTATATACTTTCAAAAAAAGTGAATTCCTCAGTATGCTACTTGATGCAAAAGCCAACTACGGCAGGGAAATTGTAAAAAACAACCTGATACTTTCAGGCGGAAAAGAATACTACAAAATTGTTTCGGAGGCGATAAAAAATGGATTCAATGGCTGAAATTTATCTTGAGCGGGTTGGCAATGAGCTATTGGCAGCGGAGTCATTAAAAAAGTTAAGTGAGGATGCAAAATCCAGAGAAGACTTTAGCCTGCCGCAAAGCACGACCTTTTACAGTTCTGTGATCTCTCATTCCTATTATGCTATCTTTTACTCTGCTAAAGCCATTCTTTTGACAAAAGGCGTTAAAACCTCTGCACCAGATGTCCATAAAAAGACTTATGAAGAATTCGAGAAGGTTTTTGTCAATAGC